>CAYQLH010000094.1:0-1516 GCA_964418385.1 uncultured Pseudomonadales bacterium | reverse complement strand
AGCTTGTTTTAGGGTGTTTGCTGCTATCCAAGTGCCCTAAACTACAGCCTCCCTATAACCAAGAGTGACGATAAACAGGCGTTACGGTTGTTGGAATTATTGGGTATGCCTTTTGCGAAGGAAAAATAACGAAGGAGAATATGGCGAAAGTTTCCAAAATTGAAAAAAACAAGAAACTCGCGCGCAAACAAGCGCTGTATCGCAGTTTGGGAGTGAAAAAGCCCAACAAAGTGGCGAATCGTGTTGTGAATCGTTGCAGTCTGACTGGGCGTCCGCGCGGGTATATGCGCTATTTTGGTTTGTCTCGTCTTACTTTCCGAGAGTTGGCCAACCGTGGAGAATTGCCGGGAGTAGTGAAAGCGAGTAAGTGAGGACCGATTATGACTGATACGATTGCAGACATGTTGATAAGAATTAAGAATGCTTACTTGGCGAGTAAAGAAACGGTGAAGGTACCGGCGTCGAAAGCACATTTGGCGATTGCTCAGGTACTTCAAGAGAGCGGTTACTTAGCTGATGTGAAAAAGGTGGAAGACGAAAAGAAACACACAAGCTTGGAGCTGACTTTGCGTTACACGGGCGTGACACCAGCAATGAGTGACGTCAAGCGAGTTTCTAAACCTGGTTGTCGGGTTTATGTTTCGGCGGCAGAAATTCCAGCGGTGTTGCATGGTTATGGCTTGGCGATTTTGTCTACAAGTCAAGGAATTTTAGCTGGCAATGTTGCCAAACAGAAAGGTGTGGGTGGTGAGTTGCTAGCAGAAGTGTGGTAAACACCAAAAAGAAAGATGTATGGCAAAAATTACAAATAAACCAATAATTATACCGTCCGGAGTTACGGCGAGCGTAGAAAATGGTGAAGTGGTGATCAAGGGCGCCAAGGGTGCTTTGAAGGTCACGATTTTGCCAGGCATTGAAATCACAATTGACGGTAGCAATCTTGTTGTCAAACAGACTCAAGAAGATAATCAGACACGAGCTTTTGTTGGTTTGATCAAGGCTTTGGTGCGTAATAGCATCATCGGTGTCACTGATGGTTATCAGAAACGTTTGAAATTAGTGGGCACTGGTTATCGGGTGAGCGCCGCTGGTAAGAGTATTAGTTTGGCCGTTGGTTTTTCGCACACTGTCGAGTTTAACCCTCCTGAGGGCATTGATTTGAAAGTAGAAGGTCAAGATACAATCGTGGTGAGTGGTTTTGATAAACAGCAAGTGGGTCAAGTGGCGGCGAATATTCGTAAAATCCGTCCACCGGAACCGTATAAGGGCAAAGGTATCCGCTATGAGGATGAGGTAGTACGTCGCAAACAGGGTAAGACTGCCGCGAAGTAAGGATTAAGATGACAACAGTAGCACATAATTTAAGTATCAGAGAGAGACGTTTGAAGCGAATGCATCAGCGAGTGGTGGCTTTGGAAAGTCGGCCAAAGTTGTTGATACATCGCACAAATCGCTATATTACCTTGCAGGTGGTTGGCGAGGATGGTCACGTGCACGCGCAAGTCAGCGATGCGGC
>CAYQLH010000093.1:992-1561 GCA_964418385.1 uncultured Pseudomonadales bacterium | reverse complement strand
GCTGGAAGAATCCAATCAGATCATTGCCTACCAAAAAATTGAAAAACTCCCGCTGATCGACAAAGAAGGCCACTTACAAGGCTTGATCACTATCAAAGACATTTGCAAAGCTATCCGCTATCCACAGGCAGCCAAAGATACCAAAGGTCGTCTCCTGGCTGGTGCTGCCGTGGGCGTCACAACCGACGTTCTCGACCGCGTCCAAGCGTTAGTCGACGCCGAGGCGGACGTCATCACCGTGGATACCGCGCACGCACACTCCAAGGGCGTCCTCGATACTGTGGCGAAAATCAAAGCCAAATATCCCGAAGTTCAGCTCATCGTGGGCAACGTCGTCACGCCCGCTGCCACTGTCGCCTTGATTGAAGCCGGTGCCGATGCCGTCAAAGTGGGCATTGGTCCGGGCTCCATTTGCACCACCCGCGTGGTCGCTGGTGTTGGCGTCCCGCAAATCACCGCTGTCGCTGATTGCGCTGAAGCAGCCGCCAAATACGACATCCCGATTATCGCCGACGGCGGTATCAAGTTTTCCGGTGATATCGTCAAAGCTTTGGCTGCCGGCGGCGACG
>CAYQLH010000093.1:0-982 GCA_964418385.1 uncultured Pseudomonadales bacterium | reverse complement strand
GCATGAGTGCCGGCGCTCTAGAAAGCCCATCAGAATCGGAAATGTATCCAGGTCGCAAATACATCGTTTACCGGGGCATGGGCAGCCTCGCGGCAATGGCGCGCGGTTCCAAGGATCGCTACGGGCAGCAAGATGCCAAAAAACTTGTTCCCGAAGGCATCGAAGGCCGCGTGCTTTACAAAGGACCACTAGAAGATATTGTGTTCCAGCTTTTGGGCGGTTTGCGTGCTGGCATGGGCTATTGCGGCTGTCGTACTATCACTGAATTGCACCAAAAAGCCGAGTTTATCAAGATTTCCGCCGCAGGACTCAAGGAAAGCCATCCACATGATGTCCAGATTACCAAGGAAGCGCCCAATTATTCCACCACCAAAAACTAAAAATTAAAAATTATAAATTAAAAATTGTGGGCAAGCGTAGGTTAGGAATTAAAAATTAAAAATAATGGCAATGAGAAAGTGCGCATTACAAATGAAAATGTAAAACAAATGTAAAACAAACGTTTAACAAATGTTTTACAAAATCCAGGCGTCAGCGAGAACATACAAAAACAAACGCGCAACACACTCATGACAAATTAGAAATTAGGATAAAAAATTCTGCTCGAAATTAGCAATTGTGGGCAAGTGAAAATTAGAAAGTCAAAATGTCGCCAATGGACGTGCAAACACATCATCAAAAAGTGTTAATTCTCGATTTTGGCGGGCAAACGGCGATGTTGATCGCTCGTCGCGTGCGTGAAGCTCACGTTTACTGCGAAATTAAGCCTTATGAACTTTCGGCTGACCAGATCCGCGAGCTTGCTCCGATTGGCATTATTCTTTCGGGCGGCCCCAGTTTTGTCACCGACGCTGAAGCGCCCATGATCGATCCTGCAGTTTTTGCGCTCGGTATTCCTATACTTGGCATTTGTTACGGTGCTCAGCTGCTTGCCCACCAACTCGGCGGACGCGTGGAAAAGCAAGCCCACCGCGAGTACGGT
>CAYQLH010000092.1:0-1584 GCA_964418385.1 uncultured Pseudomonadales bacterium | reverse complement strand
TTGTATTCGGGGTGACCTTGAGTGGCGATGAAGAATGGATGCACCGTTTGCGGTAGCTCGATAAATTCCACAAAAAAGTCGTCTGGTGAAGTGCCGGAAATCACAAGACCTTTGGCTTCAAGCTGCTGGCGATAGGCGTTGTTGACTTCAAAGCGGTGGCGGTGACGCTCAGAGACGGTATTGGTTTTGGCATCTTTGAAAGCGTGAGCATCAGTGTAGAGCTGGTGGATGAGAGTGCCGGGCTTGATGCGGGCATCTTGAGCGCCCAAGCGCATGGAAGCGCCGACGCCTTTGATAGTTTGATGCTTGTCGTCGGCAGGGATAGCGTGGACTACGGGGTACGGTGTTTGGGGATTGACTTCGGTGGTGTTGGCGTCTTGCAGACCGGCAACGTGACGAGCAAATTCCACGACTGCCAGCTGCATGCCGTAGCAGAGTCCAAGGAAAGGAATTTGGTGTTCGCGGACGTACTGAATAGCGCTGATTTTGCCTTCAACACCACGAGCGCCCCAACCAATGGGGACAATGACGCCGTGAGCAGCGTGCAAAGTGGCAATTGCTTTTGAGTCGCCTTTTTCGAGGTCTTCGGCTTTGACAAATTGCAAATCAAGCTGGACGCCAGTGGCAGTTTGGGCGTGGGCGAGAGCTTCGAGCAAGGAAGCGTAAGAATCGCGCAACTCGTAAGCGCCAGATTTGAGATATTTGGCAATGATGGCGATACGGACGGATTGTTTTTTGGGTGAGTCGATTTTTTCTACCATCGCTTGCCACGCTTTCAGGTCTGGTTTTTTGTCGGGCAGACCGAGTTTGGTGAGGACTTTGGTGGCGAAGTGTTGCTCTTCAAAAATAAGCGGTAACTCGTAAATACTGGAGCAATCCGGATTAGAAATGATATCTTCTGGCGAAAGGTTGCAATAGTAGGCGACTTTGTCTTTGCGTTTATCGTCGATGGCGATTTCGGCCCGGCCAACGATGAAATCCGGCTGGATGCCCATGCTGTTGAGGTTCTTGACCGAAAGCTGGGTGGGTTTGGATTTGAGTTCGTTGATGTGCTCTGGTTTGGGGAAATAAGTGACGTGGACATGAACGACGTCCGCCGGTTTGTGGAGCTTGAGGATACGGTTGGCTTCGTAATAAATGGTATTTTGGTATTCGCCGGCACAGCCACCGAGTTCGATTAAAATAATATCGTAGCCAGCGGCGGCGTGTTCGATCCGCGAGATCACCTCTTCGGGAATGTAAGGGATGGCATCCACGGTTTTGCCTTTGAATTCCAGATTGCAAGTTTTTTCGATCATGCTTTTATAAATTTGACCGACGGTGCAGTAATTTTTGAGAGAAACTTCTTGACCGAGGAAGCGCTCGTAAGTGCCCAGGTCGAGGTCAGCTTCGGTGCCGTCTTCACACAAGAAAACGTCGCCGTGCTCGACAGGGTTGATGTTACCCGCGTCGAGATTGAGGTAGTTTTCAAATTTGATATTGGTGACGCGGTAACCGCGAGCTTTGAGGGTGACGCCAAGCGAAGCGGCGGTGACACCTTTGCCTAAACCAGAAAGTACACCTCCAGAAACAAAAACATATTTC
>CAYQLH010000091.1:0-1719 GCA_964418385.1 uncultured Pseudomonadales bacterium | reverse complement strand
TCGACTAATTTTAGTCGAATTAGCGAAATGTAAACAATTGTTTTTCATACCGAAAAGGTAATTGCCAGTTCAATTTTACTTGCGTAGTGATATAATCGCGGCTATGAGAACGATTACCAGTTTGCTTGACGTTTGTGCCGGTATCGGCGGGATAAGTGCCGCGGCGGCGCGGGTGGGCATTAAATGTTTTGCGGCGACCGACTGTGATCCCAAATGTCAGCTCACTTATCGGGAAAATTGGCCGACGACTCAATATTTATTGGCGGATTTGCGGAAGCAGACGGACGAAATGATTTCTTGGTGGCACGACGCCAAAATTCCTCTTTTGACGGCTGGTTTTCCGTGTCAAGCCTTTTCCCGCGCTGGTCGGCGACGAGGCATTGAAGACATCAACGCTGGCGGCGATCTTTTTGCTTATTTGTGCAGATTGATCCGAGGGTTACAGCCCGAAGTGCTACTTCTGGAAAACGTGGCTCACTTGCAACGCCACCGTGGCGGTCGCACCTGGGCTGGTATGCTGGAAGAGTTGGCACAGTGCGGTTACAAGATAAATTTTGCGATCCTGAATGCACGTGATATTTGTGGTTTACCGCAAAACCGTGAACGGCTTTACGTGGTGGGTTGGCGCGAACAGACACTGGCAGAACAGTTTAGTTTTCCCGGAGCTTGCGAAAACAAAATTCCTTTAAAAGCATTTTTTGAAACTGAAGTTGATGATCGTTATTACGTAAAAGACGGTAAAATTACTGATGCCGTTGCCAGGGTGGGTGCCAAGATGGATGCGATTTACACCTGGAGGCGCTATTATTTGCGTGAAACGACAACGGGCATTTGTCCCACGCTGATGGCGTCGATGGGCACTGGTGGTCACAATGTGCCGATGATCGTGGACGCGCGTGGACTGCGACGTTTAACGCCGCGCGAGTGTTTACGTTTGCAAGGGTTTAGCGAGGATTTTCGCTTACCAGCAGAGTTGTCACAATGGGACGCTTACGCGCAGATTGGTAACAGTGTGAGCGTACCCACGGCGGCGGCGATTTTGCACGAAATTTTACGGACTGTTTCCTGAGGTAGGGGTGTATTGACAAACGCTTGGAGAAGGCGTTATAATGAATGCATGTATCGGTTTGTGCAGAATATTTCCACCTTTTTATCACAGGTGGGTTTTAGTGAAAGTGATTTGTGGACTTTGGGAATTTGGGTCTTCTTTTTTGTGGTCGGGCTGCTTTTTTTCTTGAAATACGCGGCAGCTTTGTTTGTCCACATTGGTTCAAAAACAATTAAAAAGATTGATTGGAAACTGTATACTGATATTTTGCACAAATGCAAAACAGAGCTGATTGTTTTTAATGGTGTTTACTTTGCACTCCTGGTGTTCCCGCTTTTGGGTACCGTGAAGGTGTTTTTTACCGGCGTTTACGTCTTTATTTTTGTGGTTTTTATCATTGACATGATCAGAACAATTCTGATTAACAGTGTTCAAGTTTATCTGCGTTCGCGCCAAAAGGCTTCAGAAGATGCAATTTTGACAACTGTAAGTTTTGTGAGTGTGATCAGCACGATTATTTTATGGATCATCGCTGGGATTGTAGTTTTGGTAGCGGCCAATGTGGACGTTGAAGCGCTACTAGGAAGCTTGGGAATTGTATCAGTGATCGTGGCATTTTCGTTTCAAAATGCACTCAAAGATATTTTTGCTTTTTTTTCAATTTACCTTGA
>CAYQLH010000090.1:0-1771 GCA_964418385.1 uncultured Pseudomonadales bacterium | reverse complement strand
CCTTCCGGCATACGCACCTCAAGCGTACGTGTATACCAATTTCACCACCTGGGCATTTCAAAGACCTCACGTATTATACACCCAAAAACTTCAATTTACCCGAGCAGTTTCGCCTCATTTCCCTCGGCAAACTCGAAAGAAATCTGGTATAATACAAGGCATGATCGAGGCAACGCATCCCCAACTCAAGCAGAACTGGCGCCAGCTCTGGCGCACTTTTTTTTCATTGGTTTTCACTCGTGGTTTTACCGTGTGGCTGCTGCTTTTGGGCGAAGTGGTGCTTATTTTTGCCCTGATCAACAATTTTTTTTCCCATACACTTGGCATTTACATTTCTGCTCTTGGTTTTAGTTTGCTCACCGTGATTTACCTGATCAGCGAACGTTATCCCACGGCTTTCAAACTTGCTTGGACGGCTTTTATTTTAACCACTCCTCCTGTGGGTAGCGTGATCTATATTTTATACGAACTCACAGGTAAAATTTCCCGCCGCCGCCGCCGCACTTCCACCGATCTGTCCCATGCCCTCGCCGCCAATCTCCACCCACCCACCCTCGCCACCGACGCTCTCCCGGTAAGTGTGCGCCAACAATTAACCTACCTTGGCGGTCACGCTGGTTTCCCCGCGTACACACACACCCGTACTCGCTATTTTCCTTCGGGTGAAGATTTTTTTGTCCAATTCAAAAAAGATTTACAAGCAGCTCAAAAATTCATTTTTTTGGAATACTATATTATTACTCCAGGAGTCATGTGGAACGAAATTCTGGAAATTTTACACCAAAAAGCCGCTGCCGGCGTGGAAGTGCGCGTCATGTATGATGATTTTGGTTCGCTGTTTTCGCTGCCCACCAATTACACGCGCACGCTAGCACGCCTGGGTATTCGGACGGCAGTGCTCAATCGTTTTCGACCGTTTATCGCTTTCCAGATGAACAATCGCGATCACCGCAAGATCGCCGTTATTGACGGTATCATTGCTTATACCGGCGGACTCAATCTCGCCGACGAGTACATCAACGCGATCACTCGCTGTGGACACTGGAAAGACACCGCTATTCGCTTGGAGGGACCCGCGGTGGACACATTTACCACCGTCTACTTGCAAATGTGGAATTCCACACGTCGCTCTGACGGTTGTTACACTCCGTATTTGCTCGCTCGCCAGCACCGCCGTACTCGTGATGGCTTGGTGGTGCCTTTTGCTGATGACCCTTTTTTGACAGAAAAAGTCGGTCGCAGTGTTTACTTGGGATTGATCACCAGCGCGCAACGTTCCCTCTGGCTTACCACGCCCTACTTGGTACCAGACGACGAACTCACCACTGCACTTTCACTCGCTGCCAAGCGCGGCGTCGACGTGAAAGTGATCATTCCCGCCAATGGCGATCACTGGTATGTGCACCTGCTTTCGCAAGCATTTTGCCTACCGTTGATGGAAGCCGGAGTCAAAATTTTTGAGTATACTCCGGGGTTTATGCATTCCAAAACGATGATCGCTGACGGTCAGCAAGCAGTTATTGGTTCCATCAATCTCGATTTTCGTAGTCTTTTCTTACTCTACGAAGCAGCTGTTTACACTTATGACTCTGGAGCCGTCGCCCAGCTTGAAAAAGATTTGACCAAAACTCTCAGCGACTGCCGTCTCATGAAGCTTGCTGACGTTAAGGAAGTCCGTTGGACCAAGCGTATCACTCGCAGTCTTTTGCGCTTGATCGCTCCGCTTGTGTAAGCGTTCACGCAATATCCGCATTTTGCAACAAATTCTCTC
>CAYQLH010000089.1:0-1944 GCA_964418385.1 uncultured Pseudomonadales bacterium | reverse complement strand
CGGTTGACGGTGAAGCGAGACATCATCGCTCCTGGCGCCGAATGGATAATTGTCTCGGTCAACAGTGTCAATGACTGGGGCGTGATGTCCAACGGCGCTGTTATTCGCCCTGGTTGCACCACTTACGCGATCTCATTGACCGACGTCCAGAACGAGGAGCGCGACAATTTGGGGCTTTCCGAATTGTTCGCCCTCCACATGTACGCTCGTGAGGGCGCGGACGCCAAAGCGGGCGGCGATGGCACGGCGCGGGTCAGGCTTTACCTGGCCGGTAGTGTCTTTCACCTGCCAGAACGCGTCATGGATGTCCTCGAATACGGGGATGACGTGGTCTGGTTTGGGGACGAACTGGTGTCGCTGCCTGGCCGTTGCCTTGGCTGGGTGACGCTGGTGATCGCCCCGATGGAAGACCAGGGAAACGGTTAGCTTTCTTGACATTTTTTGGCTCTCATCTCCCCAGGTGGGAGCCTTTTTCGTGGACGCTTGCATTTACCCTGGCTTTTGGTATAATCAAAAGCATGTCAATCAAAAAACTTGCCAAATTGGCCCTGGCTAACAAAACGGTGTTATTGCGGGTGGATTACAACGTGCCGCTCACGACGGGGCAGACGCGGCGGGTGCGCGATCCGCGCCGTATCCAGGCATCATACAAGACGGTGGATTATTTGTTGCGGCTCAATTGTAAGGTGATTTTGTTGTCGCACTTGGGACGCCCGCACGATAAACCAGAAGCGGAATACTCGCTCGCGCCTGTTTTTCAATACTTGAAAAAAAACACTGATTGGCCGGTGCATTTTATCGATGATTACACTGATCGTGAGGCGGTACAAGAACAAATTAAGGCAGCGCCAGCGGGGAGCGTTTTTTTGCTGGAAAACTTGCGTTTTCACCCTGGCGAAAAAGCGAATGACCCCAAGTTTGTGCGTCTTTTGGCGAGTTTTGGCGATGCCTACGTCAACGATGCTTTTTCAAGCTCACACCGTAAGCACGCTTCCGTGTATGGCTTGGCGAAAGTTTTACCGGCGGCAGCAGGTTTGGCACTGGCAAACGAAGTGCACGCTTTTGGCAATTTGCTAGAAAACCCGATACATCCGTTTGTAGTGGTGGTTGGCGGTGCTAAAATTTCCGACAAAATCGACCCCATCGTGAATTTATCGCGCGTGGCGGATGCAGTTTTGATCGGTGGCGGCGTGGCCAACAATTTCCTCAAGGCAGTGGGCTTAGCCGTGCAAAAATCGTACTTGCAAGATACGCCGGCGGATTTGCGCAAACAAGGTCGAGATTACGTGGACTTGGCAGACCAAATTATTACCGACAATCGCAGTCAACGGATGCTCAAAGATGGTTATATTCCCTTGCCAAAAATTATTTTCCCGGTGGACGTAGTGGCAGCGAGTTCCATGGATGCCAAGCGTACCCACGTGGTGGAGCTGACGAGCAATGAGATGATTTGCGAGCAGTGCGGTGATATGTATCTGGATATCGGCCCCAAAACCACCCGACTCTATCGCGAACTAATTTTGCAGGCAGAAACGGTGTTTTGGAACGGACCAATGGGGCTTTTTGAGCAAAAACAGTTTGCCCGCGGCACCCGCGAAGTCGCCCGCGCGGTGGCCAAAACCGGCGGGGTGACACTCGTGGGCGGCGGTGACACTTTGGCTGCTTTAGATAAATTTGGTTTTATGGGTCAGGTAGATTATGCCAGTATGGCCGGTTCAGCGGCGTTGGAGTTTTTAGCCGGCAAAAAACTGCCCGGACTAGTAGTTTTGGAGGATGACAATGCTTGAGTACAAATTGGAGCAAAAACGCGGTCTCGCCAAAGATGCTTTCATGTATCAATTTAGTCATGTTTTGAGCTGGTTTTTGCACGTGGTGGAGGATCTGATTAAAATGTTTATCAAAGCTTTTGCCGACGCCGCGAAGATGCTGATGCATATTTAGCAG
>CAYQLH010000088.1:0-1992 GCA_964418385.1 uncultured Pseudomonadales bacterium | reverse complement strand
GAGCCGACTTGGGGGCTCGAACCCCAGACCTGCGGTTTACGATACCGCCGCTCTACCAGCTGAGCTAAGTCGGCAACTTTTGCTATTATACCACACTGGTGGCGCACGCGAGTGGGCAATTCGCGGCGGTTGACGCTGTGGCGACGCTTATGATATAATCTTGGCGTGTTAAAAAGAATTTTGTTACTGGTTTTTTTGGGAATGGCTTGTGTTTTGCCGATCAAGCAAACGCGGGCGATTGATCCGGTGGATGAGTTGCAGGGCGAAATTGATGAATTGGAAAAACTCAAGAAAATGTCCGAAGATGCCACTTCTAATTTGGAGGCTGAGGTTAAAAATTTGTCGGCGCGCATCAATTCCGCGCGAGCGCAAGTGACTAATATTAAAAAGCAAATGAAGGAATTGGCGGCCAGCGTGGAAGAGCGCGAGCAAACATTGGCAGAAAAAGAAGAATTACTAGCAGACGTAGTTGTTAAAACTTACAAATCGTCGCGTTTGAGCTCGCCCCTACTTGTTTTGCTGGATCCATCCAGCAATCGAGCGTCATTTTTGTCGGCGTTGAGTTATCAGGCCGCGCAGCGACGCAACCAAGAGCAGATTCAGGAAATTGCGGCGGAAATCCAACAGCTGCATGACGATAAAAAAACGCTCGAAGGGACGCAAAAACGTTTGGTGTCGCTAGAAGCGCAGCTGGACGAACAAGCGAAGTTTTTCCAGCACGAGATTGACTCCGCTAAAGCGTATCAACAAGAACTTTCGGGCAAAATTGCGGAACTTTCAGCCAGGCAAAAAGAAATTATCAACGCGCGCTCCGGAACTTCGATTACCAGTGTGGGCGAAGTGCCAGAAGCTGACGATGAACGAGCTTCGATTACTTGGAAAGCGTCAGCACCGGGCGATCACTTTGCCGTCTTTTCTTTTGGCGCCTACACGCATCGCAACGGTATGAGTCAGTATGGCGCCCGAGCGCGGGCAGATGCCGGTCAAAGTGTGGAAGAAATTCTCAATCATTATTATCCGGGGACGCATTTGGAAAAAAGTTACGGCGAAATGGGCGACATTGATGTCCAAGGTTACGGACGGATGTCTTTTGAAGATCAATACTTGCAAAGTATTTACGAAATGCCTGGCAGCTGGCCCTTGGAAGCACTCAAAGCACAGGCGATCGCGGCCCGTACATACGCTATCCGTTATACTGGCAACGGCGGAAAGTCGATTTGCACCACCGAAGCATGTCAAGTGTACAAAAACGGTAAAAAGGGCGGCGATTGGGAGCGCGCCGTTAATGAAACCAGGAATTGGGTGCTAGTCAATGACACGGGCGAGCCAGTATCCACACAATACGCGTCCACACATGGCGGTTATGCCAATACGAGCGGCTGGGATACGACCGATGGCAATGGTGACGGTACGTGGTCAGATCGCGCTTGGGAAGCTAAAGCCAATTCACCGTGGTTTTACAAAGCTTGGTGGCGTTCTGGCTATTCCGCGAGCGGTCCCACTTGCGGGCGCGACAGCCCCTGGCTCTCGCAAGAAGAAATGTGTGATATTTTAAATGCTTATTTGGTGCGACAAGGTGGCACGAGCGCTGATACCGGTCGGATTCAGCCGGTGACGATTAGTTCGTGCAATATTGGCGGTTCTGGTGGCAATCCTTATTCGATGGCGGAGCTGCGTTCCTTTGCTGATCAAGCTGGCGGAGCAGTCACACGGATTAATAGCGTTACTACCAGTCACGGTGGCGATGGTCAAACAGCGCAAGTACGTTTTGAAACCAATCGCGGGACGATTACTCTTTCCGGCGGCGAGTTCAAACAGATTTTTAATTTGCGTGCACCTGGTTATTTACGCATTCCCCAAAGCAGTTTCGCTAGTTTTAATATTGAATACAAACCTTAAAATGCATTGCAAAATTTAATTCCACTAAAATTTTAGTTGAGATAAAAATCTAATTCGACTAAAATTAGTCGAGATAAAATGCAGTTTTCCAGG
>CAYQLH010000087.1:0-2105 GCA_964418385.1 uncultured Pseudomonadales bacterium | reverse complement strand
TTCGCGCCCTTAGCGTCCTTCTTCGTCCAAACAAGCCAAGGCATCCGCTATCTGCGTTAGTTTACATGATAATAACGATTTTTCGTGAAGTTTTTAGCTTCAAAAATGTTTTGGCCTAAATGACAAAAATTTTCTAATTTTACAACTAGATATAAAATTCACATGAATTATTGCATGTCTGCGCACAATAATGTTGCATATTGCGCGTTTTCAATGCAATTTGATTTCTTCATTTGTTAAAGATCTCGAATAAACTGAAGATTAACGAGCTCGCGCTCCTTAATCTTGTAATGTATTCGTAATAACAGGGATTGAGGCTATCTCTCGTAGCAACTCAATGTGCGTTTGTTCCTGACTGGATTGTCTTTGGCGTCTTGCCGTGGACCCTAAGGGACTCGAACCCTCGACCTCTTCATTGCAAATGAAGCGCTCTAGCCAACTGAGCTAAGGGCCCCGAAGGTAAGTCACTCGTTGCTTTTTCAAGAACAGATGGTATTTTACCACAAAAAATATCTTTGTCAACACCCAATTTGTGGGTTTTGGCCTTGATTTTGTATTATTTGATTTATGGGAAATTGTTTTGCTTTTCTACTGGTGCAACCGGGCTTAGGACAAATGTGACCTCCGGAAGCTAATTTCTGGTGCTCGATTGCACCAGCAGAAGTTACATTATAACATACTTGTGGTTTTTTGTCAAGTCCAGACTAGTCTGGGTGCTTGGTGATGGTGCAAAATCATGCCTCTTGTTTCTGGCGCCATTGACGGACTTGTTTTGAAAGGGCTTCGAGTTCTGGTGGCGAGAGCTCGGTTAAATGCTCGAGTTGCTTGAAAAAATGTTGGGCACTTTCTTGAGCGTTTTTTTTGGCATAGTCGAGGAAAAAACTCGTGATGACGGCGGTAAAAATAGCGGTGGCCGCGACGGCGTAAATCGATAAAATAATTGTTAAAATGCGTCCGAGCAGTGTCACCGCAGTGACGTCGCCATAGCCGATGGTAGTGGCAGAGGCAAAGCAAAACCAGATTGCGTCAGGATAAGTGGTCACATTTGGTTCGACTAGCCAGATCAGAGCAGCGATGAGGAGAAAAACGACGAAAAAACAGCCGAGGATTTTGTCAGCGCCGGCGATACGAAATGCTTGCCTTAAAAGATGTAAACGGTGTGTTTTTGTCATGATAGAATTGATTATAGCTTATTTGGCCTAAAAATCAATTGCCTCTTGACAAAATTGTTCTTTTGTGATATAATAAGATATATTATAAGTAATTAAAGACGGTTATATGCGAGGGAAAAACAATTTCTATTTCGCGATCGTGGTGGTTTTATGCCTGGTTTTTGGATCTCGTGTGCAGGCACGGACCACGACCAAAGAAGTGATGACAGCAGCGCTTGAGGAATATGAGACGCAAACTAAGAGTACATTGACGACTTTGCGTCCAGGTGGCGACATTGAGGCGAAAGAAGTATTGGCGTATCGCTATGGCTACGCACTTGCCTTTCGTGCTGGTTATTATGGTTATCCGCAGTGCGCCACTTTGGCTGAGGACGAGCTTTACGGGACCGCGATCACCCGTGGTTGTCAGGATCACTATGATGCGCTTATCCCTGATTTTGTGACGATGACTGCTTGTGGACAGGCAAAAACATGCACTTTAAGCGAAACGCAACAAGAGGTCGTGGGGCGAATGATTGACGATTTGGATCAGTTTTGTTTAAAACAGCTGGGTGATTGTCGTTATTTCTGGCCGGTGATGGCGAAAAATACTGAGCTAAAAGAACTTTATGAGGCTTTGCTGGCGAGTGGTAAAAATAACATAGACAAGCGTGCCTATCAGGAAAAATTGGCGAAAATCATGGCGGGCACTTTAACTCTCAAACCAAAGGTGAGCGATCAAAAAACCGTGGATCAAGAAGCCGCACTGAAGGCATTGCAACAGCTTGGTCAGCAAACAACTCAACAATAGTATAGTAGACAACTTTTGGCTAAGTGGCATGATGTGCCGATAGCAACAAAGAACTCTTTTAGAGTATCATAATGCATCAGATACGTCAAACTTGACAGCAAAAAGCCCGGCAAAAGCCGGGCTATAAAAATAGATCTTGTGAG
>CAYQLH010000086.1:0-2111 GCA_964418385.1 uncultured Pseudomonadales bacterium | reverse complement strand
ACGCCTGGAATACTTGGATTGTTTGCGGGTGGTGGCGACTTTTGCGGTGATTTTTGACCACGTAGCCAATCAAAAATGGTACGCGGGGCCGAGTATGCCTGGTTGGACGATCATTCACGTCTACGAAAGCCTGGCGCACTGGGCGGTGCCGATTTTTGTGATGATTTCGGGAGCACTGTTTTTGCCGCGAAATATCCGTACCAGACAGCTTTACACCAAGTACATTGCGCGGATCGTGTGCGCGTTTCTTTTCTGGACGCTGGTATACGGCGTGATCGAGTATGGCAAGGGTTATAGCCTGGATATTATCATTTCGCATCTTTTTACCGGGCAGCTGCACATGTGGTATCTTTTCATGATCGTGGGGCTTTACGCCTGCGTGCCTCTTCTCAAGCCGATTGCCGAAAGTGAGCGGTTGAGCAAATATTTTATCCTGCTGGCAATGATTTTCGCTTTTGGCAATTATCAAATTTTGGGAATTATGCAGGATTGGCACACTCCGGGGTTGCAAACTTTCCAGACAATAATTTATTATTTTGGGCTTTACTTTGTGGGTGGTTACACCAGTTATTTTTTGCTGGGCAATTTGCTGGCGCAGCATCATTTTACCAGGCGTCAGCGGCGGTTGTGCTACTTTATCGGTCTGGATGGCTTGCTGGCGACGACAATTCTGTCCTTGGCGATGTCGTATGCGCTCGGTACAGCCAATAACCGCTTTTTTGACAATATGACGCTTAATGTGTTGATGACGGCGATCGGTGTTTTCGTCTGGGCACGGTTTCACTGTGACAATTTACCGGCAAAAGTGCGACAAGCGGCCGCGTGGCTTTCGCCGTATTGTTTTGGAATTTACTTGATGCATCCGATAATTATTGGTTTTTTGGAAACCAAAAACATCAACGCTTTAACCTGGAGTCCGTGGCTAGGCACGCCAGTGGTATCAGTGCTTGTTTTTGCCGTAGCGCTTAGCGCGACTTGGATCATCCGCAAACTGCCGGTTTTGGGCAAACAAATCGTTTAAACCCAAATTCAGCAATTTTAACTGGTAAATCAGAATTTATTGGTACAAGTTTTTCTCGTAGTCCGTCATCATCCGCTCGGCAGAGTAATGCTCCGAAAGTTTGATTGCCTGGCGCATCATCTTGATCCAGTTGCCGGGCAAACCTGCTGCGTCGCGGTGATAAAACGTAGGCAAAACCTGGGAGTCCATAAGCTCGAAAAAGTGTTCACGCGTGCGCGGATACTCGAGAGCCCAACCGGCTTTGATCTTGCTCCAGTCCACCTCCGCTGTCCAACCGTCCACCGTAGTGAGCTGCAAGACGCCGTTACTGATGGCTTTCATGCCGCTGGTGCCGCTGGCTTCCTCGCCTACGCGAGGAGTGTTGAGCCAGACATCACTGCCGCGGGTGAGCGCAGCACCCATTTCCATGTCATAGTTGGGGATAAAAAGCGCGTGGAAGCGTAATTCTTGGCTCATGTAACCGATGAGTTCGCGGATGATTTGCTTGGCGCGCAAGTCAAAAACGTGAGCTTTGCCCGCCATGAGCAGTTGCACCGGACGATTGGTGGACAAAAGGAGTTTGCGCAGACGCTCAATGTCCTGGAAAATGAGATCTGGCTGCTTGTAGGTGGCGAAACGGCGCGCCCAGGTGATGATGAGCGCTTCCGGATCATAGCCAAAACCCGTCCGACGATAGATTAGTTCTTGCGTTTCACGTTTGTTTTCTTGGTGCATCCGCCAAATATCTTCATCGCTCAAATCGTTTTGGTGAAGGCGCAGATCCGTCCAGGTGGGAAAATGAACGGCATTGGTGACATTGGTCCAGTTGTAACCAGGCCAATTTTTCTGACAAATCTTAAAATGCGGCTTAGAAACGCTGGAAGCTTTGCGCGAAGTATTGAGCGCAAAAAGACTGACATCAAAACGACCGTTTTCGTCCACGCCTGGCTCCAAAAGTTGATGCGTACTGATACCGATTTTCTCGCTGAAATACTTGGTGTAGGCTTTCATCAAATCGAGATCGTACGTCTGGTTGCCAGCCTTAACCACGGTGTGATTGGTGTAAACTGTCAGCGAGCGGGCGTAGGCGTCAGCTTTGGCGTAGGAAAGA
>CAYQLH010000085.1:0-2203 GCA_964418385.1 uncultured Pseudomonadales bacterium | reverse complement strand
TCCGGTACAGGTTAGCAACCTGTTGCAATTGGCCACTATGCGATGCCTCCAATTTTCAAAGATACCTCGTATTATACCACGCCACTTCCCGCTTTGACCACCCAAAATCTCCACGTTTACGCCTTGGTCTCCCCTGCTGTCTGCACTCGAATTACCTGTACGTCACCTGCTCGCAACACATCCTCACCATCCGCCACCGCGTAACCTCGGCTAAAAAACACTGTCCGAATACCCGCGGCCACAATCAATTTAGCGCAGTTGGGACACGGAAAATCCGTCACCACCATCTGACCGCCCACCGTCGACTTCCCCGCGCGCGCCGCCAGGCCAATCGCCGCCGCTTCAGCGTGAATTGCACTACCTAGCTCCCAATGCTCACCACGATGGAATTGTCCTCGAATATCGCCCACAATACGCGGCGTCTCGTTCTCCGGCAAGTGCTGATTATACGTCACAATCTCACTCCCGTCTGGCAGTTGCAAAATACAACCCACCTGGCGCCAAAAATCGCGACTCGCCTGCCCTGCCTGCTCGGCACGTTGCATCAAAGCCAAAAGCTTCGGATCGTCCGTAGTTACTGTCTGGCTCGCCTGTGGCTCGTGTTCTGTTAGCGCCTTCGCTCGCGTCCAACGCAAAAAAACGTCCTCATGCTTGATCTGTTCAGGTTTAATGTTCCAATCCTGCAAGATTCTTTCTACTTCCTCATCTGCAGTAATAAATTTCGCTTGGCGCCAAACATCAAGATTATCCTCACTCAGCTTTTCCACCACCTCAAATCGTCCCCACGCTGTCAAAAGCTCACGCATTTGCGCCACGCTCAAGCCGTGTAAATCCTTTTTCACCGGAAAAAGCCCACTCATCGCCTCTGGATCCATCAGTAACAAAGTCTTGACTTGCGGATAACGTTGGAAAAGCTCCCAATGCCCTGCGTGCAAAACTGGCATGTAAACACACAAAACCGTGTCGTCGCCCCGCCCCGCTTTTGCCATTAGCTAAATTCCTTCACCACTTCCTCAATTTGCGCGATCAATCGCTGTTTTAAATCACCTAAAAGCTGGTTGGCGGTGCGGATCTGCATCAAACGAATCTTGGCACTTGTCGACGTCGTCGCCTTGGGCTCCAAAACCTGCACTTTACCACAAAACTTCTGCAATTCTTGTAATTCCTCTGGCGAATATGTCGCTTGCGTCGCCACCAATACGTCTGGACGCACCAGCTTAATCAGCTCCCAACGCTTAGCACTGATTGGTTTCACCACCACGTGATCCACGCTACTCAAGTACGTCAACATTTCCACCCGCTCGTCCTCGGGCACGATGGGGCGTCCTTCGCCTTTGCGTTTTTTCACTTTCTCATCCGAATCCACACCCACGATCAAAATGTCACCCTCGCTCTTGGCAGCCTCCAGATAACGCCCGTGACCCACGTGCACCAGATCATAAGTGCCTTGAGTCAGGACAATTTTCTGGCCCAAATCGCGATACGCTTTCACCGCTTTTTCTACTTCCTGATACGTCAAAATCTTTTTCATAGACTAAATTTACTCAACTTTCTATTTTTTAGCCGTACTTCCAGATTTTTTCGCAGTTTTTTTCGTCACTTTTTTCTTGGTAGTTTTTACCTTGGCAGTCGTCTTTTTTGCTGATTTAGCAGTTTTTTTCTTCTTCACTGTTTTCTTCTTGCTTGCCGCTCCTTTTTTCGCCGCCAAAGTCTCCTGACATTTTTTCTTGCGCTCCTCGCGCTCAGCCTGCATCGCCGCCCATTCTTCTGGCGTGATCTTCAAACCAGGCTCTGGTTTACTCCAACTCGCCCACGTGCACTCGGGATAACGGCTACAACCGTAAAACTTCTTCCCCCAGCGACTCGGTTTCAAAATAATCTCGCCCTGTCCGCACAAAGGACACAACTGCCCCTCTAGCTTTTCCTGGATGTTTTCGCTAAATTTGCACTCTGGAAAACGTGAGCAACTTCGGAATTTACCGTAGCGACCCTCACGGATTACCACCTCTCCACCTTCTGTCTGACCACAAAGTGGACACGCCTCGCCTGTTTTTTGCACCGGGATCTGCACCCGCTCGGCCTGCTCCACCGTCTTGATTTCCTTGCTAAAAGGCGTGTAAAAGTCATGCATCACTCGCGTCCACTCTTTCTCACCCCTGGCAATTTCGTCTAACTTTTCTTCCATTTCCGCCGTAAAATCATA
>CAYQLH010000084.1:0-2214 GCA_964418385.1 uncultured Pseudomonadales bacterium | reverse complement strand
TTTCAAGTTTGGAATCTTGACAGGCGTGCACCCGATCGCGTGCTTTTTTGGACTCTCGCCACGATTATCGCTTTGTGGATGTTGCTCAATTACGCTTCCAAAGCTACCCAAGAACCAGAAATTTTTTTGCTGTTTGTACGCTTAGTGATGGCAGACACGGCTTTGTTACCACCAGCTTTGTATTTGTTTTCTCTTTGTTTCCCTCAGGGGCAGCTCAAACTCTCACGTCTGCATGCGGCATTACTGGCGATTTGGACTATTTTTGTGGTTCTGATCAATCTGACTGATTTAGTTTTCCCAGTTGTGGCGCAAGTGGAGGGCAGTTTAATTCCGCAACGTGGCTGGGGATTTTTCGTCGTGATCGTCCATCTCGTTGCTTTGCTGATCCCCACTTTTGTCAATTTTTTTCGCAAAACTCGCGCTGCCAACGGTATCGAGCGTGTGCGTTTGGTGTACCTCACTTTTTCGTTTATCACCGCTGTTGCTTTTGCCTTGATTTTTAATCTTGTTTTACCGGCATTTTTTCACAATTCAAATTTAATGACACTCGGTATTGCCGCGATGGGGCTGACTTTTACCGGGATTACTGGTTATACACTCCTGAAAACCACTTTTGCCGGTCTCGATTTTGTCATTGCGGATTTGATTTATTACTTGACTTTGATTGTTTGGTTTTTAATTCCTTTTGGTGTCTATTTTTGGATGCCAGAGTCAAAGTCTCCTATTATCGTCATTAGCAGTATTGCTTTTTATGCAGCTTGGCTTGCAATTTTTGTTTTTATTTTCAATCACTGGGAAAAATTTTTGATCAAAAAGATTGTCAATCACGGCGCTGATTGGGAGCGTGAGCAAGAAAAATTTATCGCAACTGTCGGTAACGAACTCGACCACCGCAAAATCATCGCGCAAATGCTCCAGTTTTTTTCGCGTTTGATCAAAAACAACGGTCAAATCGTCATTGGTGATCTCAGTGACAGCGGTGAAATTGAATCTTGGGGGCAATTGCCTTTGGGAGCCGAAACGAAGGTTTACCATTTGGTCAGCAATTATTGGCAAGATGCGGGCTTGAAACCAATTTTGTATGACCAACTTAAAAGTTGCCACGGCGCGGATACCAATCGTTTGGCTCAAGAAATGCACCGTCATCACTTGAGTGTCATTTTCCCACTTGCATTTTATGACGAACTACGCGGTCTGGTGGCTTTTAGTGACAAGCTTAACGGCAATCCTTATTTTGTTCAAGATATCGAACTGATTGAAGGCACGCTGCGCGAAATCACACCTTTGCTCAACAAAGCCGTAATTCATCAATCCACCCAAGATTTTAACAAACACTTACAGCGCAAAGTCAATCTCGCCACGGCTCGCTTGCAACGCATGAATGAAAAACTGCTTGCTGCCGACAAGCTCAAGGACGAGTTTGTGTCTGTGGCTAGCCACGAGCTGCGCACACCGATGACCGCTATCAAGGGTTATCTGTGGATGGTGGCCAAAAACAACACGCCGGAAAATATCGCCACCAACCAAAAATACGTCAAAATCGCTTTAAACGCTGCCGAGCGCTTGATTTGCTTGGTCAACGATATGCTCACGATCTCGCGTATTGAAGGCGGTCGCTTCGAGCTCAACCTTGAAACCTTTGATATTCACACGCTGACAACGCAAATCGTCAACGAGCTCAAACCTATCAGCATCGACAAAAAGATTTATTTGCGTGCCAAGAGTGAAGTTAAAGGCGAGTTGCTGGTGGACGGTGACGTACGACGTCTCGACGAAGTTTTGCACAACATTGTGGGCAACGCGCTTAAGTTTACTACCAAGGGAGGCGTCACTATTACCACGCGCAGTGATGACGATTGGGTTTATATTGATGTTGCCGATACCGGCATTGGCATCGACAGCGAAGATTTTGGGAAACTCTTTTCCAAGTTTGCGCGCATGGAAAAGTCATACGTCAAAATTAAAGAAACCGGCACTGGTTTGGGGCTTTACATTTCACGCCAAATCATGCACATGCACAAGGGTGACATTAGTTTCACTAGCACCAGTGGTAAAGGGAGTACTTTTACCATTTACTTGCCACACGCCAAATCCGCACAAAAATAACGTGCGCTATCTCAACTAATTTTAGTCGAATTAAATCTTATCTCAACTAATATGCCTGGAAAACTGCATTTTATCTCGACTAATTTTTAGTCGAATTAGATTTTATCT
>CAYQLH010000083.1:0-2397 GCA_964418385.1 uncultured Pseudomonadales bacterium | reverse complement strand
GAAAAATTCCAATATCTGCTGATTGACGAGTACCAAGATACCAATAATTCGCAAGACGCGATTGCGGCGGCGCTGGCCTCGTTTTGGGGCGAGCAAGCTAATATTTTCGTGGTCGGTGATCCGTTTCAGTCAATTTATCGCTTTCAGGGCGCGAATTTGGAGAATTTTTTGAGTTTCGCCAGGCGCTACCCAAGTGCAAGCGTGATTAACTTGCAAACTGGTTACCGCTGCCACGATAAAACTTACGCTTTGGCGCACGCGCTTACCTGCGAGATGACGCCTTTGGGCGAAGATTGGCAGCCGACCGGTGCACTGCAAAATTACCAAAAAAATACTGGCTCACCAGCACTTTTAACGGAACTACCTAGTCGCGAAGCGGAGTTAATTAATATCTTTGTGCGAATTAAAAAATTGTTGGCTGATGGCGTGAAACCGGAGGGAATCGCCATCATTTACCGCAACAATCGTGAAGCGACACTAATGATGGATTACGCCAGCCGCTACGGTGTACCATTTGAAATTGAAGGTGGGCAAGATGTTTTATCGACGCCGATAGTAGAATATGTACTTGATATAGCGAAATTTTTGCGTCAACTAACACACGAGCGAGCCAGTGATGCGAAGTTGTACAAGCTTTTGTGGCATCAGTCGCTATCACTTGACGAGTTAGCGATAATTAAATTGGCGCAGTTGTGCCGCGAACGAAGCGAGAGTTTGCTGACGGTGGTGCTTGACAAACAACATCGCTTCTGGAAAGAGCTTGAGTGCGACGGTGTTAGCACAGAAGCAGCAGTGGCAATTCAAAATGTGGGCGAAAAGCTGCGCCATTTGTGTCGTACCAGTCAAACGCAAAGCGCTGGAGCGACTTTGCAAGAAGTATTGAATGAATTGGGATTGCTTGCTTGGGTGCGTTCCCAGGCAGAGAGCGTAAAATTGCTTTTGGAGCTGTATTCGTTTTTGCGGCGGGTAAGCGACTGGGAGCGGAGCGAGGCAAACTTTGATTTAGAGAAAATGCTTGATAAAATTTCATTGATGCGCCAACATAATTTGAAAATTTCTCTCCAAGATCTCAACGTGCACACGGGAGCAATCAGCCTAACCACAGCGCACAAGGCCAAAGGACGTGAATGGGCATATGTTTTTATTTACGGGCTTAACCGTGGCGTCTGGGACGAAACACGTGGCGGTGTCCAGATTAAGCTACCAGAGGGAATTTTGCACGAACAGGCATATGATGAACAGACGGCAGTGGCGGACGAGGAAAAACGACTTTTTTACGTGGCGTTGACCAGAGCGAAAGTGCAGAATTTTTTGAGTTTTCACACCAGCGAAACCACTGATGGCAACGAACGCACGCTTCAGCCTGCAGATTTGGTATATTGGTTACAAACGCAAGAGCAAGCGGGCTTGGTGGCGAGCGCGCCGGCACTTTTGGATGCCGATGGCGTCAACCAACAGCTGGAAACATTGCTGGCGCCGCCGCCGGCGCGCAATTGGAGCGCAGCTACACGCGATTTTTTGCGCACGCGCGTAGCGCAGTTGACGATGTCGGCCACCATGCTCAATGATTATTTGAGCGATCCGCAAAAATTCATCGAGAAACACCTTTTGCAAGCACCGCAATTTGAAGAAAGCGTGCAACTTGACTTTGGCAATGCCATGCACCGCACGCTGGAACAATTTTTGCGACCAGCCACCAGTGGTGGCGAAGCACTGACGCTCGAGCAAGTCAAGCAGATTTTTATGCGCGAGTGGGAAGCCAACAACGTTGATGAGCCGGATAAAAGCGCGTGGCGTGAGATTGGTTTGGAGTCGGTGCGGCTTTATTGTGAACAACTTCAAGCAGCGCCAGCACAAGTTTTGGCGGTGGAGCGACAATTTGGCACGCTGGTGTGGCATGACATTCCGCTCACAGGCAAGATTGACCGTATTGACCAGGTAGCGGCTGGAGAAGCGGTCGTGATTGATTACAAAACTGGTGCCCAACAAAGCATTAACGCTATTCTGGGCAAGACGGCCAGTGCACACTTGAGCGAGCGTGAAGCAAGTTTGCCAGAGCCGATCAGGAGCCAGTATAAACGACAGTTGCTGTTTTACAAGCTGCTTTGCCAGCTCGCACCAGATTTTCACGCGTCAGTGGAGCGCGGCGCTCTGCATTTTGTACGCTCGCAGCATGGGAAAATCGTCACCAGAGAACTTGAACTGCCGGAAGCGGAATTGGAATTGTTGAAAGATTTGATCCAGACGGTGTGGCAAGAATGGCAACAGTTGCAATTTTTGGATGAGCCAGCAAAGACATCTGCACAAAAGCAAGACGCGTCAATATAGCAATGCTGCACGTGTAGCATTACTATTTTCCGGGCTTAAGTAACTAGAAATTGTTGCAAATTGATGCGT
>CAYQLH010000082.1:1179-2464 GCA_964418385.1 uncultured Pseudomonadales bacterium | reverse complement strand
TGGATCACTGGCACCCACACAGATACAATCGCCGCCAACAAAAACGGCACCACACTGGCAAAAAGGGCAATCAGCACTGTCTCTTTTTCCTCCTGCCAAAATTTTTTGCCCCAGCCCAGCGCCGCCACCGCGGCCAA
Source organism: uncultured Pseudomonadales bacterium (assembly GCA_964418385.1). Taxonomy (GTDB): domain Bacteria; phylum Patescibacteriota; class Microgenomatia; order UBA1400; family PJMF01; genus RGIG2560. The sequence continues at coordinate 2,327 of CAYQLH010000082.1, read as the reverse complement.
AACTGCCACCAGCAGTGTCACCGTCACAAAAATCGCGTTGACCTCCACGTCCATCATCCCAAACACAAATTTAGCGACAGTCAGCGCCATCGCGCGGCCAGCGGGAAATGATACCATCTGCTCCCAACCGACAAAATCAGCGCGCAACTGCTGACCCGCTTGCCACTGTCCGGCAAAAGACGGCGCCCACGGCAAGAAAGCTAGCGTCACCACCGCGCCACTCACCAAAGCCACCCGCCACCGGCCGCGCACCACCAGCCACAGCAGCTGTCCGGCCAGGACGAAAGGATACAGATACATCGTGTAAATCCCAGCGATACTACCCAGCCAGAAAAAAACCAGCTCCCGATTGACCGGCCAATTCGTACTCCACTCTCGCCAGCGTGCTGGCCACTGATAAAAATCGTGGCCCACTCGCATGTACTCCAGCAAAAACAACCACGACCAAGCCGCCAAACACGCCGCCCAACTATACGGCCGCAACTCTTGGCTGAAAAACACATGAAAACCACTGGTGGCCAGCAGCAAACTCGCCACCACCCCGGTTCGCTTGCTCACCAACTTTTGCCCCAGCAAATACACCGCCGCCACCGTCAGCAAGCCTGGCAACAACGCGCCCCAAGTCCGCAACCACCACTCGCTTTCGCTCACCTTCATCGCAGCCCACGTCAAAACGTGCAGCAGCGGCGGCTGGAAATCGTCTTTAATCGCCAACTGCTGGTTCCACGGTCGCGCCGACTCCCAGGCTTGCGCCGCCTCATCCAGCCAAAAAGACCCACCCAAAAGCGGCAGCCGCAGCAGTAACGCCAGTCCCAGAATCACGATTATTTGCCAATTTCTCTGCCACCATTTTTTCATACTATTATTATACCACACAATTGCCCCGCTCCCACACCCAAGTCAATGATATAATCAGCCTATGCCTGACTACACCGTTCACTACCGCGCCGGTGCGCGCACTATCCGCCTCTCCATCAAGCCCGACGGTAGCCTCCACGTCCACGCGCCGCGTTTTGCCAGCCAGCGTACCATTGCTCAATTTGTCGCCAGTCAAAGTGATTGGATCCAGCGAGTTTTGGCCCAAAAAGCCGACCACACCCCCACCCACACCGGCCCCTATCGTCTTTTTGGCCGTGAGTACCAATTGT
>CAYQLH010000082.1:0-1169 GCA_964418385.1 uncultured Pseudomonadales bacterium | reverse complement strand
GACCACCAAGTTTTTTACAACAGCAGCCGCTATCGCTTACAACCCAAAACCGCTGTCAGCCTCACTCCAGACGAGCAGCACAAATTAGCCACCTTCACCAAAAATACTTTCGCCCACTACGTCACCGCTCGCTTGCCCCAATTGCACGCGCGCATGAATTTGCCTGTGGCCTACCACCAGGTCCGCTTCAAAAATCAAGCTAGTTGCTGGGGTTCGTGCTCATCAGCCGGCAATCTCAATTTCAATTATCAACTCGTTCACTATCCGCCCGAAGTCATCGATTATGTTCTCATCCATGAGCTCTCCCACTTAGTCCACCCCGATCACTCCCGCGCTTTTTGGGCACTCGTGGCCAAATTTGACGGTGACTACCAAAAACACCGCCGGATGCTGAAACATTGAGAAAGTTGCTCCGAGTTCGCAGCCAGGCTAAACGGCCTCACTCAAAGCCCCGCCGCAACACGCGCTCACCAATGTCGGTGCCAGTGTGTCATCGACTTCCACCGTGCCCTCCGCCACTTGGGCGTCGCTTTTAATTTGCGCCAAACCGTCGTCGGCGACCTCAAATTTTTCCGGCGCCAGCCCCACGCAGGCCATGCAGCCAATACACAAACTTCGCTCTTGCTTAATTTTTGTCATAGCTGTATTATACCACAAATTGCTCACCCGTTTGCCCCCAATGTGTGATATGATATGGCATATCGTTAGCAAAGGACACTATGGCCCAAAATGATTTAGCTAATTTCAACTATTATAATATCACTATTTCCGGTTTGCCCGGCTGCGGTAGCACCACCATGCTCACCGGCTTGCGCGACCGTCTCGGTGTAGAAGGCTGGCGCGGTTTTTCCGGCGGCGAATTTATGCGCCATTTTGCCACCGAAAAAGGCTTGTGGGATCCGTCCAATCCCGCTCATCACCATGCTAATATTTACTCGGACGAATTCGAAAACTAAGTCGATTTTGGCATGCGCGACAAACTCATGAATGATACCCAATGGATCATCGAATCGTGGCTGAGTGGCTTTTTGGCCCAGGGCACCCCGCACACCCTCAAAATCCTCATGACTTGTTCTTCCGATGACATCCGCATCGACCGGGTGGTCAATCGTGACGGCATCACTATCGAGCAAGCCAAAGCCAACACCTTGCATCGCTATCAAACCAAC
>CAYQLH010000081.1:0-2475 GCA_964418385.1 uncultured Pseudomonadales bacterium | reverse complement strand
TTGTTTGCTAACTTCCACTCTTTTAAAGAACCTGCCATTCTGCACAATCCACTGCGCTCAAACTGCTTCGCGATGAAGCAATGAGCAAATGTTTGATTGTGAAGAACAAGCTTATTATATCATGTTATAGGGCTTTTGTCAAGAGGTAAAAAATACTTGTAAATCGGTATTTATGCGATATTTTGCCTGGAAAAGCAGTTTGAAAGCAATTTTCTGCCTGGTGGGCGAGAGAGGAGCGGTTTTAAATTCGTAATTTGTGATTTGCCTTTTATTTTTTGCAGATCTTGCGATAATAAATTTCTCGCAGTATGGTATAATTGGGCGTCTTATGAAATTAGTGATCGTAGAATCACCGACAAAAGCGCACAAGTTGGCCGGTTTTTTGGGCAGCGGTTATCGGGTGGAGTCTAGCGTGGGACACATCGTGGATTTGCCCAAGTCTGGCATCAATATCGATTTTGATCACGATTTTGCGCCCAAGTACGAGATCATGCCAGATAAAGCCAAAGTGGTCTCTAAATTGCGCCAGTTGGCGGATAAAGCAGACGTGATTTATCTGGCGTCAGATCCTGATCGCGAAGGAGAAGCAATTGCTTGGCATTTGCAATCGGTGCTGGCTGGAGACGGTCAAAAAGCGGTCAAACGCAATTTCAAGCGGGCGACGTTTCATGAAATTACCAAGGAAGCAGTGCAGGAGGCAATCGCGCATCCAAGTAAAGTCAATCTAGACCTGGTGAACGCGCAACAAGCGCGGCGGGTGTTAGACCGGATTGTGGGTTACCAGGTATCGCCGATTTTGTGGAAAAAAGTGCGCCGGGGGCTTTCTGCAGGGCGCGTGCAGTCGGTGGCATTGCGGTTGATCGTGGAGCGAGAGAAAGAAATTTTGGCTTTTATACCAGAGGAGTATTGGGAGTTGGGGGTGTTTTTGAGCGTGCGCGCGGGTGAAAAAAAGCTGGGCAAAAATTTGGATGACCTCAAAGAAATAGTCAAGCAAAACGCAATTCCGGAGACGGTACTTTTGGCGGCTCTCACCAAGGCAGATGGCAAAAAATACGAGCCTAAAACTGAGGCGGACGTGCGGCCAGTGGTGGCGGATTTGCAAAAAGCGGCTTACAAGGTGGTAAAAGTGGATAAAAAACAGCGCAAAACGAGTTCTTATCCGCCGTTTACCACGTCTACGCTGCAGCAAGCGGCGGCGACACGCCTGGGAATGACAAGCAAACAGACAATGACGTTGGCCCAGCAGCTTTATGAAAACGGTTTGATTACGTATCATCGTACAGATTCGTTTAATCTAGGCACCAAAGCGGTGGCGGCGGCGCGTGGTTACATCGAGAAAAACTTTGGGGTGCAGTATTTGCCGGAAAAGCCGCGACATTTCGCCAAAAAATCCAAAAATGCACAGGAAGCGCACGAAGCGATCCGGGTGACGGATGTGAAAGTGCGAGATATTACTGGTGTATCTGGTAAATTGACTGCGAGTCACCAAAAACTTTATGATTTAATTTGGCGGCGATTTGTGGCTTGCCAGATGAGCGAAGCCGTTTACGATCAGACGTCGGTGCAAATCCAGGCAAAAGCGGGCAAACACGAGTATGAGTTGAAAGCCAGCGGGAGTATCAAGAGATTTGATGGCTGGACCAAGCTTTTTTCACAAAGCGATGACCGCGTGATCCCGAGTGTGGCGCCAGAGCAGACTTTGTATTTCACGCAAGAGATGGCGGAACAAAAATTTACGCAGCCGCCAGCACGGTACAACGACGCTTCGATTATCAAGAAACTTGAGGAGCTGGGAATTGGGCGACCGTCCACTTACGCTTCGATTATCTCGGTAATTATTGATCGCGGTTACGTGGAGCGGGTGCAAAAAAAGTTTTTTGCTACCAGCGTGGGCATCACGGTGTCTGACTTTTTGTACAAAAACTTAAGTCGCTTCATGGAGTATGATTTTACGGCGGAAATGGAAGAAAAGTTGGACGAAATTGCCAGGGGTGAGAAAGAGTGGACGCGGGTGATGCATGATTTTTACACGCCTTTTAGCAAGGAAATCAAGACGGTGGAGCAGGCTGAGCGCGTGCAGATCCCGGTGCAAAAAACTGGCGAGCCGTGTCCACTTTGTGGTCAGACAGAAGGTGGAGAGGTGGTAATCCGTGAGGGGCGTTTTGGGAAATTCCGGAGTTGTTCGCGATTCCCGGAGTGTAAATTTAGCGAGAATATCCAGGAAAAATTGGAGGGACAATTGTGTCCTTTGTGTGGTCAAGGTGAGATTATTTTGAAGCCGAGTCGCTGGGGAAAGAAGTTTTACGGTTGCAGCCGTTATCCGGAGTGCACGTGGGCGAGTTGGAGCAAACCAGATCCGGATTTGAAGATAACGCCAGAAGAATGGGCGGCGATACAAGCAGAGCGGGAGGAGCGTAAGAAAAAGCGTCAGGAGACTTTGGCGGCGAAAAAAGGAGCGGCGAGCACAAAGAAAGC
>CAYQLH010000080.1:0-2547 GCA_964418385.1 uncultured Pseudomonadales bacterium | reverse complement strand
GATGGAAGCAATGGTGGCTTTGGCGGCGTGGACAGCAGGCGCACAAAATGCTAATTTTGCAAACATTAAAATTAGCATATTTAAAATTGCCAGACAAATAACACGCTGAGCGCATTTAAGCACGGTTGCCTTTCTTTTGTTTTGCTAGGCTGGGAGGCGCACACCTCGTTTCCACGAGAGAGCCGGCGTCAATCCCTGGCGTCTAACAAATCAACTTTTTGGGCGAATGTACCAAAAGCGCTGTCAGCAGGGACATACAACCCCGGCTCTATTCGACGCTCTTAATACTAGTTTTTTACTTTTGCGAGTTTTAAAAAAATCTTTTTTTGACTTGCCCTTTCATATTGATTGTTAGACGCACGTATATTATAACACCGAAATTTGTTTTCGCGGCAGCAAATTCGTCAACGCCGAGTTTTTGCCTTGGTAAGGCTAAAAATTTGTGGTATAATAGCTTTCCGGCGATCTCAGGACAACTACTGGTGAATTTTCACTGGAGGAAAGTCTGGACAGCACAAGAGAAGCTAGGTACAGAGCCACAGAGACGAAGTCACGCGCAAGTGTGGGTGAAACGAGGTAATCCCTAGCCGCTGCAACCGCACAAATTTGACCTTAATGGATCTCTTGCCTTTCACGGTCATAAGCTCGCGGGCAAAGATAGATTGTTGTCAACCAAACAGAATCCAGCTTACTCGAGATCGCCGGTGAAAAAATACAGTTAAATTTTTCCTAAAAAAGTGAAATTGTGTGTCAGCGCTTGGGTAAATATTGCCCGAAACGGTCCAAAAATCCTTGTCCGAGCCCAGGAATGACGGTGAGATCGGGTAAATCTTTCCAAGGGATCACGCTTAAATAGCCCAAAGTTAAATCGGTGAGAATGGAGTTGGGTAAAAGATCAAAACGACGAGCGAGGCGGTTGCGCCAATGCTGCCAGCGGTGAAAATTCTCGACAGTGGTGGCGTCAAAGTGAAACTGGTAATGCGAGCAATTATCGCACAAACCGCAACGCCAGCCGGGGCGACGCTCGTCAAAGGTGCGCAAAATAAAACGTTGCCGGCAAGCGTGGGTGCGTAAAAATCGTTCCACCAGATGGAGCTTGCGGATTAGTAAACGGCGGCGGAGTGTAGATAAGCTGTGATTGCCGGTGATAAAACGCGCGGAAATTTCAAGATCGGCAGGGGTGTAAAAGGCGTAAGCGTGAGCAATCTTGCCATCGCGACCAGCGCGGCCGATTTCTTGAAAATAGTTTTCAAGATTGCTGCTGATCTGGGCGTGGATGACAAAACGGACGTGCGATTGATCCACACCCATGCCAAAAGCGTTGGTGGCGACAATCACGGGCGTGGTGCCAGCAATAAATTCGTTTTGAATGCGCTCGCGCTCAGTTTTATCCAAGCCGCCATGGTAGACTTTGATGGGCGGGTGAGGTTGGAAAAGCGTGTTGAGAAGATGGGCGAGTTGGTGTGCGTGCTTGCGAGTGAGTACGTAAATAATACCTATTTGTCCGTGATATTTTTGCAAAACATGGAGAATGCGGATGATTTTTTGGTGTTCATTTGCACACGCGCTCACACAGAGCTTGAGATTGTCGCGCGCAAAGGATTTTTGGGCGTGATATGGATGGTGGAGATGGCAAAAACGGACAATATCTGCTTGGGCAAGGCGATTGGCGGTGGCAGTGAGGGCGATGATGGGCGGTCGTTTATCTGTAAAAATTGCTTTGAGGTGCGTGCCGATGTGTAAATATTCGGGGCGAAAATCGTGTCCCCAGACGCTGACGCAGTGGGCTTCGTCGATAGCCACCAGGCGGATAGGTGCTTGGCGGCATTGCGCCTGAAAGCTCTTGCTGGCAAGCTTTTCCGGAGCGAGGTAGACAAATTGGTATTCACCGCGTACGAAAGCTTCGAGGCGCTCACGTTGCTGTGCGGCTGTTAAGGTACTATTGATAAAAGTGGCTTTGAGATCGTGTTTTTCCAGATTGGCGACTTGATCTTGCATCAGAGAGATCAGCGGTGAAATCACTAGAGTGGTACCGCCCAAAAAAAGTCCTGGGATTTGAAAACACAGGCTTTTGCCGCCGCCGGTGGGTAAGATCGCCAAAACATCGCGACCAGAGACAAGCGCGGTGATAATCTCCAGTTGTCCGGGGCGAAAATGCGGGTAACCAAAGTGGTCTTGCAGGACTTTTTCCAGTTGAGCAGTGAGATTGGGCATATAATAATAGGTGGGGAGGTCACATTTGCAAGTTTTACAAAGTGCCCTCCCCGAACTCCAGGTAAGGAGGTGGCCTTTCAGACGCCAACCAGCATTTTTTGGTTAGCTTGACCACGCCGGGCCGGCGTATGATGGTAAAAAGACCCGGTACGGATATCTGAAAAGACCTTGACGCGGCAATTTTTTTTGGAGATGGCATCAGGGGCCGCGTTCGATTCTGTTATTATATCATATTTTGATACATTTGTCAAGACCCAATTTAAATATCACGAGGATAATTGCTGATAATTATTGCAAAAATATTGCTGATATAGAGGTAAAAACTGGTGTTTT
>CAYQLH010000079.1:0-2686 GCA_964418385.1 uncultured Pseudomonadales bacterium | reverse complement strand
CAAACGTTTCAGCGTGAGTACCCGCAAGTCAACTTGACACTTAAACCGACACACAGCAAAGTGCATGATCGCTTTATTATTTTGGACTATGCCACACCAAGCGAAAAAGTTTATCATTGCGGCAGTTCGCTTAAAGACGCCGGTCGCAAAATTACGATGATCATGAAAGTCGAAAACTCAATGCTCCTGCGACCGCTGGTTGCTAAGTTGTTGGCATAAACCACCGGGCGGCTACGCGCCAGCCTCCAAACAACTCCCCCTTTAATGTAAAGGGGCGCCCGCGTCACCCCCCCTCGTTCAAAACCGCTACTGCGAATTTTTACGCCTTTAGCAAGATTGCCCCCTCTTGCAAACTCGAGATAATATGATAAAATAGCCCTGACCAACTTAAATTGTTAACGGAAGGGAGTCGATCATAATTTTACATCAATAAATCAAAATTTATCCGAAATATCGCTGTTTTTACAAATAACTTCGTTATTGATTCGGTTTCTTTTGCGCTTTCTGTAGGTGCTTGGCGTGCGCTTGCACGCTTTGTTAGCGCCTGTTTGTCGGTTTGCTTTCAATTCTTTATTTATTATGTGTCCCCAAGACTCTCTCGACAGAGAGAGTTTTGGTATGGCGCAATTTCGCCCCCGTTTGCAGAGTAGAAGTTCACCGCTTTTTGGCTTCCGATCGCGGTTTTTCCACTCTTGACAAAAAGAACGCTCCGTGCTATAATAAATAGTATCAAGAGAAGTTGACAAAGATTATAAATTATGACAAAAACCGACAATATCCGCGTTTTTCGCTCAATCGCCATTTTGGCGGCGGTTCCTGGCAATTTGGGTCGCGTCGGTTTTTTACCTCAAGGGCAAGCACTTGTACAGGTAAATAATTTCTAATTTCCCCAGTAAACTTCTCTTTCGGTTAAAATAGAAAGAGATTATGACATTTGTGAATAATTTATCCTCTCTTTTCAAGAGTCAGGGTAAAAAAGCGCGTCCTCGCGTCGACAAAGACACTCGCAAAAGCGACAGTCGTGCCGCCAGCGCCAAGCGCCCCAGCACTGCCAGTCCCAAAAAACCCACTTCTGCTGCTGTCAATACGTCAGCGGATTACGAAAAGCTGCGCCAAGCGGCAGAAGAAAATGCTCAAGCGCGCGCCAAGCGCATTCTCGATCAGGCACAAAATCAGGCCACCAGCATCGTTCGCGAAGCGCAGGCTCAGGCCAAAGAAATGGTAGTCGAGGCTAAAACCGAAGCTCTCACTATCCGCTCCAAAGCTGACAGCGAGTCGCAAAAGATTTTGCGCCAAGCAGAAGAACAGCAGCGCACCCTCACGCAAAAAATCGACCGTATTGATCAGCGCCTCTCTCAAATGGACCAAAAAGAAGCGCTTCTGGAAAGCGAAAAAGCGAAACTTATCGACTTACAAACCCAAGTGGGGGAGACCAAGCGCAAAGTTTTGGCGAGTTTGGAAGAACTCGCTGGCATGACCACCGACGAAGCGCGTGAATATCTGCTCAGTCAAACCCAGCGCCGCGCTACGCAAGACATGGCGCAGATTATCCGCCAAAAAGAAGAGGAAATGCGCGCCGAAGCAGACACCAAGGCCAAAGAAATTTTGATCGAAGCCATGAAATATGGTGCCACCGACTACGTGGCCGAGTACACGATGTCCACGGTGGACCTACCCAGCGAAGACGCCAAAGGCAAAATTATCGGCAAAAATGGCCGCAATATCCACGCTTTTGAGCGTGTGACCGGTGTGGATGTCGATCTCGATGCCTCACCCACCGAGGTGAAACTTTCTTGCTTCGATCCTATTCGCCGCGAAGTTGCCAAAATATCGCTAGAAAAACTGATTAAAGACGGTCGGGTGCAGCCTTCGCGCATTGAAGAAATTGTCGCCAAAACTCGCAAGGAGCTAGACAAAGTCATGTTTGAAGAAGGCAAAAATCTTTGCCACGCCGTGGGCGTTTACAATTTGCCCAACGAGTTGATGCAACTTTTGGGTCGCTTCAAATATCGCTTTTCTTACGGTCAAAACTTAATTTCGCACACCCTGGAAGAAACGCGCATTGGTATCAAAATCGCCCACGAACTCGGGCTCAATGTCAATATCGTTAAGCTCGGTTGTCTCATGCATGATATCGGTAAAGTCAGTGACGAAGTTGACGGCAGTCACGTGGAGTTGGGCGTCAAAATCGCCAAAAAGTACAATTTACCTCAAGGCGTCATTGACGCCATCGCCCAGCATCACGAAGACGAGCCTTTCACTGGCCCCGAGCAAATCGCGGTTTATATTGCTGATGCCATTTCTGGCGCGCGCCCAGGCGCTCGCTACGAAAACTACGACGAGTACGTGCAGCGCTTGCAAAAGTTAGAAAAAATCGCCAATGAGCACTCAGAGGTGGCGAAATCTTACGCTATCCAGGCTGGTCGTGAAATTCGCGTCATTTTGGAGCCAAAAGCTTCTAAAGATGACGACGTGGTGATTTTGGCAGACCGCATCCGCGACGAAATCAAGCAGCAGTTGACTTTCCCAGGCACTGTGACGGTGACGGTGATCCGTGAAACTCGTGGCCAGGCAGTCGCCAAGTAAACTGCAGCCACAAAAGCACAAAATAGAGGTATAATAAGGAAGTTATGATTTTAGTTGGACAGATCATCCTGGGTATCATTATCATCGCTTGCGTATTGCT
>CAYQLH010000078.1:0-2727 GCA_964418385.1 uncultured Pseudomonadales bacterium | reverse complement strand
CAGAAGAAATATTGAATCCGCCAAGAATTCTTGGGTAGCGGCCGTTATTAAATTCTTCTTTGGGTACTGGAATTTCTTTCAGCCAAGTGCTAATTGTTTGATCATTGGGAACTCTTTGCAAAGTGTGAGTTGCAAATGTTTGAGGAGTTCCAGTGTTGCTGTGCATGACATTGAAGGTGAAATGAGTTTGAGGAGCGCTGATTTCAATTTTATTTTCAAAATTACTGAAAATGATACCCCAACTAGATGAAGTGCCTTGAAATTCACCAGCGTTAATCATGAAACCGTCGTTAAATTTGAATTGAGTCAGAAGATTGTCAGTAAATTTGGCAAATTTGGGACTTATAAGAAAACCCTTATTGAAGAAGAAGAAGAAGAAGATATGTTTTAATTGGAAATCGTGTGCTAATTTTTGGACGCGATAAATAAATTGAGTATAGAGTTCGGCACATGCGCCATCTAAGTGTTCGTTGTTCATTAAGGCACCGATAGCATTGGCAGCAATCCCATCTTTGGAAGTATTGTCCTGGTTAGTAGCTTGGCCGTATGGTGGGTTGGTGTAAAAGACAAACGGTTTGTTACTTTTTAAAGCCTCAAATAACTCGAGTGGCATTTTTAAATCGCGAGGATCAGAATTGGGATTCACATCGATATCGTCGTTGAGAAAGTCGTATTGAAAAGTTACTGCCTGTGGATTATATTGCTCGCTCATATCTAATTCGGATTGATGTAAGGTGCTGATGAATAGGTGCTTAAAATCATAGTCACGAGTGAGGTTTTTTGTTCCAGCAGCAGGATCCCATACATAATACTCATCTCGCCAGTTGTCGCCTAAATCTCTGGTGATCATGTTGATAGCTTCATTAGCCCAAATAGTAGGTGTCCAAAAGTCACCATGGAAGCGTCTTTCCATTTCTTTAATGAGCTGATCGGCAACAGCAGTGATAACGTCAATCTCTTTGGCGGTGTAGCGCCGATCGTAGCGAGAGAAAAAGGCATTGTAAGCCGCACCGTTGACTTTGATTTCTTGAACGCCAACTTTTAAAATATTTGGTTTGTTAGGATGTAAATATATATCTGGTTTACCGAGAATCGATTGAATAAAAATGCTGACAGTTTGATGCGCGCCAATTTTTTTAGTTTGTACAAGCCATTGATTGTTACCAAAAAGCAATCGAGTAAACTCATCAAATGTTTTGCGCAAATTGGCTTCATCGACGCGAATTTTGGCAAATTCACCAGCAGCACATAAAGCATTGATTGCATCAAAAACTTCTTGAATGTTAAAGTTTTTATCGATAGCAAAAACATAAAGATTGCGAATATTCTCATCTGCATTAAGATCGCGAAAAACTTGTTCAATGTTGCCGGCGTCGCTGGGCGGAATGCTCCAGTCGTAATCATATTGCAAATATTTGTAAAGAGTGGGTGCATAAACTAAAAACAATTCGTTTTCGTCGCCACCAACGATGACATTTGGCAGTGGTTGACCGTCTCGTTGAAATCTTTTAAGATAAAAAATTGTTTGGGCTAATAATTTAATACGATCGCCATTGGTAAATTTTTTTTTGTATTTGACTTCTAATAATAATCTTAATGAATTGTTGTAGGTGGCACTGCTGAATAAACTATCTTTATCTTGATTGAGATATCCGTCGCAGCCATAGGGTGAGCTAAATGTAGTATCATATTTTTTTGCAATTATATTGCGATAAGCGTTTTCAACGTCTTTTTCGACTACTGCATCACTGAGTTCTTTGAGAAAAATATGCAGATCGTTTTGGGTAACTTTTGCCATAATAGTGTGATTATATCACAATCTGAATGTTTTTTATGCGTAAAAAGTGCATTCTAGCAAGTGGCTCTTTTCTCTTTTTTCATTTCGGAGCCAGGCGTAGCAATTATGCATTTGTCTGCGTGGCAAAAACTGGTACTACATCACCTCTCTAATTTTCATTCGCAGACTTTGCAAACGTTTTTGCCCGGTGGCGGAGTATGCGTGAGATGTTGTTTCGGAGCGACGGGCGGCCAGGGCGGCTGTTTCAGCGGCGCGATCGGGGGCGAAAGGAAAGGCTGCCGGATGTTGCGCGCGGATGCGTGGCAATTCGGACGCTAAATTTGAGGCGTGATTAATTTGATGGAGTGCTGCCATTTTTTCGCCTAACAACTGATCGTCTGTCATAAGTGGTCTCCTCTACTCTATATTAAACAGATCCAACTGCAGACCGGCGTTGCACTTGCGCTGGATTGATCCGGATAATTGGCAAGGGTTCACCGGCGATAGCCCAGTGTTCGGCGGCCCGATAAACGTCTTGGTCGCCATGAGGATTTTCGCCTTCGATGTAAATGAGGTAATCGGGTTTTAAGTTGGGCCGCTCGAGCACGACTTCATTGTATTTTTTGGAAAAAGTTGGCATCTGTTCGGCGGTTAAATTTTGCGTGGGCTCATTGTGTCTGCTGCCGCCGGCGTAAGCGCGGCCTTCGGAATATAAATTGCCCGTGCCCAGCATGGCAATTTGGCCGTGGACAAAACCGTACAAGACGGCGCCGGGTTCAGTGGCGGGTACGTGAGCCAGTCTTTTGCTGTCCATGTAGGAAGTCGATAAATAATGATAAGCGTATGGGTCGGCTTGGTCCCAATCGTAACGATAATTCACTCGGGAGAAATCACGGCTCTGGCCGTTGAAACCAGTATTGTTATTGTAGACTAGTAGGCCTAAGGCCTTA
>CAYQLH010000077.1:0-2783 GCA_964418385.1 uncultured Pseudomonadales bacterium | reverse complement strand
AGTTCAAGTGCTTTCTGTGCCTTCGTCTTTACTGCATTCACAGCGTCAACCGCAAAAACAGCCCAACCTAAAGAAGAACAAACCGACGTTGAAACCGAAAGAGTAAAAACTGCAGAAACCTCAGTCGAAGCAAACAAAAAAACGAACACAGAAGAAGAATTTACTATAGAGGTGGATAATCAAGCGGCAGATTGGCTGGAGCCACCGGAATATGTGATCAGCACAGACAAACAGGGAAGCGAATATCGATATCTTGTTAAATATCACAAGCTCAGAGTGATTGCCAGTGTTACCATTAACGGCGTGAAGATTCCAGAAGATTCACTTATTCTTTTTGAAGAGCATCCCTCTCCAAAAAAAGGTCTCAAATTACAAATCGCCGATGAAAATAGCATTAATGAAAATATTAAAAAAAACAAAGATAGCAGTTTGGGTCAAATTCAAGACGTGCGCAGTTGGCTGAAAATGGACAGCGCTGGCACGGCTCTGGAGGGTAACACCACTATCACTATGGAGGACGGCTCCAAGCTGGAACTTTGCAACGAGGGTATAATTGACCGCAATCAAGGCGACCAAGATAAATACCGCCAAGACATTGACGCAGAAACACAGGCGGTCAACAAACAAAGTCAAGAAGCCGACCGTGTTAGCGAAAAAGATCAACGCTACAAAGAACTCAAAGAGCAACGCGAAAAGTTGAAAAGTTTACGCTCAGATGTCGAAATTGGTCTCCGCGCCATCATTAAGGAAAATGAGGCTGGTAAAAAAGAAGCCACGGAAGATCTTGACATTACTATTATCGCTGACATTGCCGCAAAGTGGGAAGAAAAACTTAGCAGAAACGTACAAGAAAACGAAACGCAAACTAAAGAAAAAGCTACTGACGCCATTAAACGCTTACTCACTCAAGCCATCAAAGACGGTACTGCCGCTTATAAAGCTGTTACCGATAACGTTAACCCCAATAGCTTTACACCAGAGCAAGCTGAATCCAATCGGCTTATGCAACAGGAACTTGATCGCACCATCGCCACTTATTTGGATTTTGTAGCGATCGACAAACAGCGCGAAGCCGACAAAAACAATAAAGAAATTAACGCGTCACTCGAAAGACAGTTAGTGCAAGCTGAAAAGCTTAATACACACATCCGCACTTTGCGCGAATTGCCGCAAACCAAGTTTCATGATAATCCGGACAATAAGAAATTACTTGAATCATTTTCAAATTATCGAGTTTTCCAAAATTTTGATCTTCTCAAGTTTAATCCCAGTAGTGAAAACGACCGCGCTAAACTGCAAGATTTTATCAAAAATCTCAACGATACCGACCGCGATGCGCTCAACAATTTTATTGCTGAGTATACCGCCAAAGCCTCATCGGGACGTGAAAAGCTGCCTGGCGTTTTTATCATACTTGCTGTCGCCGAGGAAGTCTTTGCACAATTGCGCGACAACATCAAAAAGAGCCGTCTCGACATTGCTAATAACGAAAAGGATGCTCAACGTTTAGCGCTGATGCAAATGATCTTCCGCTCAAAAGGACAAAGCGTTGTTGGTTCTGACGAAGAAGCTGATTCTGAATGGGGTTTTATTTACACTCTAGCCAATAACGAGTTTTACTCTTCCAAGCTTTCCAGCGAGCAGCAAAAATTTGCTGATATGCTGGCTGAACTCAAAAACAATCCGCCTATTGGTTTTGGTGCACAAGCCGATGATTTTACTGCGATTTCCAGCCGTTTGAGTGCGATTCTTAGTGACGCCGAAAAACGCGCTGGTACTGCCCCTAGCAGCCGCAAAATTAACAAACTTCGTGATGAAAACGTTGGTAACATGTTCCAGCATGAGGCGTACTACGGTGTCAACGGCGATGATGCTGCATTCAAACAGTTCCTTACTATGGAGAAAATGTATGAGTCTCAGCTTACACTACTCAAATCAAAAACAAGCATCGCAGACGTCCTTGATGATTACATGGAAGACGAAAAGAAATATGCCGATCTTTTCGAGGCTCTCAAAGATCCAACAAAAGGCATCAAGGCCGCAATCGCGAATCATAAAGACACACGACAACTCGAACAAGCAATGAAGTACTTCCACATGCTACGCCAATTCATCAAAAACGTTGATGTGATGTGGGATCTCGCCGTGGCCGGCACGTACCATTTCCGCACCATCAGTCTTTCCGCTGGTATGTCTTATTTTGAAGAACTTTTTGGTCGCGCCGGCGAAGACAAAAGTGTCTTTACCGGTCTTGCCAATGCTGATGTCATGGCTGCCAATGATGCTTTCAGCGCCAGTTTTGGCTCAGGCGAATTCAATCACATGAAACAAGAATATGAACATCAAGGAGAACTGCAAAAAGTAGTTGCCCTCGCCGTGGAAGAGCTGCGTAATCCTTTGGGAGAGTACTGGGCTGGCAAATCAGAAACCACGCAAGCTAATCTATTACCAAAACTGATAGACAAAGTCTGGGGCATTTACTGCGCCACTGATGGCAAAAATACCATGGCCCTCGAAAGCGAGCACGTGCAAGAATTTTACAAGCAGATGATTTTGGCTAAAATCGCTCGCAATGACTTGGTGCGCAAGTACGCGGTGGAGGCCTACGGTACTTGGTTTACGGCTCTCAAAAACAAGCAGTGGGATAAACTCACTGACACCGGCGTCCTCGCGGCTACCACTTATCAGATCGTCCGCGGCGACAAAGACTTTTACCTTTATCTTAACGGTATCATTGATCTGGAAAACGTGGTTAACGAAATTCAGCAGCAAATTGATCACTA
>CAYQLH010000076.1:0-2908 GCA_964418385.1 uncultured Pseudomonadales bacterium | reverse complement strand
ATTAGCATTTTGTGCGCCTGCTGTCCACGCCGCCAAAGCCACCATTGCTTCCATCAGTAACGGCAAGAAAATCAAAGTCAACGGCATTCAATTCGTCAAAATTGGTAACAACATCTTTATGGCGACGGGTAAAGTCAACTGCACCGGAACCAACGTGGACAACAGCATTTTGCCCAACTCGAGTGGCTTGTGTACTTGTCTTGCAGATTATTCCTCCACCGAAGGTACCACTCGCACTGCCACCGTGGCCAATGGTGGGAGTTGCTCGTACAAACACTGTGGTAGTGGTACTACAGGAACATACGTCAATGCTACCAGTGGTGTCTGTACTTGTGCTTCTGGTAAGTTTACCAGTACCGGTGCCACCACTGTAGGTATTGCCACAGGTAAGTGTGACTACAACCACTGTACCGGTACCAACACCACTGGTAGTTACGTCACAGGTACCACTTGTACTTGTTCTTCTGGCTTCTACTCCAACACTTCCGGTGCTACCACGGTTTCCGGTCTTACCACTGCTTGTTCTTTCCGCCACTGCGGCAGCAACACCACTGCCAGTTACGCCCAAACTTGTGCATGTGCCTCCGGCTGGTACACCAGTTCTGGCTCTACCAGTCCCGGTACAGGGGACTGTAACTACAAAAAATGTGGCGACCATGCTGTCGCAAGCTACTCCACTTCTTGTAGTTGTGCCAGTGGTTACACTGGTGATGGGTTTACATGCACAAATCCATTTACGTGTTCCTCTAGTCCCAAAACTACTATCGGCGGTATCAAATGGGGGCCAATTTGTTCAGGTCACGGTAATTGGGACCAAGCTCAGGTTGCTTGTCCATCTGGTTGTCATTTACCAAGCAGAGCCGAATTTAAACAGCTTTTTGAGCATTACGGTTGCACTGTTCCAAGTGATGATACTGAAAATATTGATGTATGCAACAAAGATATTGGTTCTGATTGGGGCGGATATACGGAAAAAGAGTCTAAAGGTAATAGTTATACTACTATGAATAGTAGCGGAACCATAATTTACTATATGTCATATTGGACTTCAACTACACATAATAGCCTTAGTGGGAAAGAGGCTTTTATATTTAGCACATGGAGTAATGGAAAAGCACATGTGTACAAACACTTCACCATATGGGGACATAATGTTCGCTGCGTATGCCCTTAACTTTTCGCTTTATTCTTTATTTATTTGTGTGTCCGCAAAACTCCCCTCGAAAGGGGAGTTTTGATATTACGTTTTAAGTTTATATGCCAGGTGCGCCGCCGGCAAATTTGGAGTGACACTCCCAAAATGCCGCCGTACCAGAAAAATACTGCTGTATCAATAATATTTAGACAGCGTGGTTTTCAAATAATCGCCGTTTTCCCGACAAATTTGGAGTCGCACTCCCAAAATGCGACTTTTTATGGTATAATACATGACATGAGCGACTCATATATCGAACGCACCATCGAAACCGATCTACGTCACTTAATCGACCGCGTACCAGTTATCGCCGTCACAGGCTCCCGCCAGACTGGCAAAACCACGCTGCTGGCGCACTTAGAAGAGCACCACCGTCGCCACATCCATTACGTCACCCTCGATGATATCGCCACCAGACAAAAAGCATTAAGCGACCCCGTCAAGTTTATCGACGATTTGCCCACGCCCGTCATCATTGACGAGTTTCAATACGCGCCAGAAATTCTCTCGCCCATTAAAATCAAAGTGGACAAAATGCGCTTACAATCGCTTTTTCATGGCAGCAAACGTGCCACCCTTTATTTTTTAACCGGTTCGCAAATTTTCCAAGCGACCAAAAATCTTTCCGAATCACTCGCCGGCCGCGTGGGTTTGTGTCAACTCAATCCCTTAACTTGGCGCGAACTCAACGGCGTGACCGATCGCAAATTTGTCCCGCAGCCGCGCTCGCTGCGCCATCGCCAAACGCCACCGCACTTAAACAAGCGTCAGCTGGCAGAGTTAATCTTTGAAGGTTTCTACCCAGAAATTCACACTTTGGATCGCGACCCACAAGAATTTTACAATACATACGTCCGCACCTATATCGAAAGAGACCTTAACCAGATCATCAACGTCAAAGATGAACTCCGATTTTACACTTTTATGCAAGCGTTGGCCACTCGCACCGGTCAAGAATACAATGCCAATGATCTCGCTCGCGACGTTCAAATATCCAATAAAACGGTGGACCATTGGTTGTCGATTTTACGCAACACTCATTTAATCTACTTGCTCCAACCATACTTTCCCAATCGCTCAGCGCGTGCCATCAAAAGCCCCAAAGTTTACTTTTTGGATACTGGTTTAGCTTGCTTTTTGAGCGGTTTTGCCGATAGCAACGAACTGTTGCAATCAGCGACGTATGGCCGCTATTTTGAAACGTATGTGGTGGCTACCTTGGTGAAATCATTTGACAATCACCTCCAAGATCCACGCTTCAGTCTTTATTTTCTGCGCGATCGCGACGGACATGAAATTGATCTCATCATCAAATATGCCCATGAACTTTACGCCCTTGAAATTAAAGCCACCGATCACCCAGACAATCACGATTTTAATAATATGTGGCTAGCCCACAATTTAGATATGCCCATCAGCGAGCAGCTCGTCATTTGCAATTGCCAAAGTATCACCAACTTGAGTCTGCACCGCGTCGCAGTCCCGGTAGAATACTTGTAAACTTGCCACTTACTCGTCTTGTTTTTTTGCGCAGTGCCTTCCACACATGTAAGTTGCGCGAATAAATCATTGGCCCAAAACTCCCGCGTGCAATGAATTTTTTCGTGGTATAATACCACTGCACTTAACAAACAATATGAAAGGGCAAATCAAAAAAAGATTTTTTTAAAATGTCCGACGGGACGAACAACGAACGCCTTGAAGGCACGATTA
>CAYQLH010000075.1:0-2976 GCA_964418385.1 uncultured Pseudomonadales bacterium | reverse complement strand
TGGCGTTGCCACGATCATCAATCACGAGTGGACAAAGATGGGAAAATGGAGCTGCACCGACTGGAATATAGTGCTCCAGCCGGGAGTGGCGTTCCACTCCGGCCACCGTGGTTTTGATACCGATCGCATTTGTGGTCGCGTCGAGTCCTGGGTGGAAGTGGCGCAGCGGTACCACTGCTCCGTCAGCTCCATCCGCGAAGTGTTCCAGTACTTCAGTCCCAGGGAGGCGGAGGAGATCGACGCGACAGAGCAGAAGCTAGCCGCGGTGGATGATGCGGCAGCGAAGGTGGAGACGGACCTGGTTGTGGGAACGCTATCTTTCGGCTCGCCCACGAACCGCGCTATCCGCGAGGGTTTCTGGGACAAACCGCGTCCCATCCCTGGGGGAGAGATCCGCAAGATCGATCCCAGTGGTGGCTGGTGTGAGGACAACCTGGAGATAGTTGGCGTTGAGGGTAAGATCATCAGCGTCGATCATGTCCGCGGTATGCACGGCGGATCCTACACTATCAAATACGCTGTTGCTCCCGGGACGGAGCATACGTATGAACCGTGGGTGGACCCGTGCCGGCAGGAGCAGGATGAAGCCAATTGCCAGGATGATCCGATGGTTGGACTGGGCGTAACGTTGGGTGACATCTTGACGGGCAAGTAGTATTTAGTATTGATGGAATGAGATAGAGACCCTGAAGCAGCATAGCGCTTCGGGGTCGTTTTTTTTGAGTTGGTGAATGAGGCACGATACATTTCTGACTGGAAAAGCGCTTTTTGTACAAAATGTTGAGATGACAGGCTTTGCTTTGCGGTTGCTTTTTGGGGATAGTTGTGGTATGATGCGGATATGATCAATCAAATGCGTAGACACCAAAAGAAAATTGAGCGTTTGCTCGAGGAATATCCGGAAAGTAGCGAGAAATGGCAGCGCTGGCTGGAGTATCATGAGTATTGTTTGTGGTATTTCCAGGCGGGGCGCAATGTTTACGTCTGGATCGCATTGGCGCTTTTGGTGAGTGTTTTGGTGATTTTGGCAATGGCGCTCAATGGCGGTACTTGGGGGCTGTGGGTTTTTGAATGGCTGGTGTTTCTGGCTTTTTTGGCGGTGGGTTACTACGGTTGCGTTTACACAGGGATTTTGCATCAGCTAGAAGAGCAAGCAGAGCGGCTTTTTGAAAAAGCAGAAGCGATTGAAACCAAGCCGGCCGTGACAGCGGCGCGCTATTGGGTGGACGTGGCAGGACATCTGGTGAGCAGTTGGGTCCGGAAGTGGCGCGACTGGAAAGCGGAGAATGACTAAACAGGAAGAAATTGGCGATGAACTGCGGGCGGTCATGAGTGGTCGCTCTGGTGGCGGCTGGATGCCGACGTGGTGTTGGCGGCGATTGAAGCATTGGCAGGGTTTGGCACGCAAATATCGCGGTGATGGCTTGACTTGTCAGGAAATGCGTGATTTTTGGCACGAGATCAATGATGACAAAACGCGCGTGGAGTTGGTTTTGGGCGTGACGGCACGGGATCAAGATTGGGAGCGCACGAGCCGCGAAGTGAAAGCGTTTATTGATGAGTTAACTTTGGAAGTGCAGTCAAAAGGCGAGCGTTATCGCAAGCTTTTAGAAAGCCGACAATTTTCTAGACAAAAAGTGAACGAAGAGGCGGAAAACACCGATGAACAGGAAGAAGATGATAACACTGAATTGTACAAATATTATCTAAATTTGCTGGCAGAACGTTATAGTTGGGGCAAGCGAGAAAAACGCACCCGAGCGTTGGCAGCGGTGCTAGCGAAAGCCGCGCAGACTCGTTTGGAAATTGCGGCGGCTGAAGATATTGCGGATGATGACATTGATGAACCGGCAGAGCTTTTGGAATTTTTGTTGGATTATGTGGAAGCGTTGGAAGCGGATGAATCAGAGGAAGAATCGCAGCGGGCGTGGTCGTGGGGCTTTTGGGGAAGGCATTGATGCGCAAAGTCTTGGTGGTGGCGCAGAGTTTAGATGGATATATCGCTCAAAGTCGTGAGCAAATTTCCACAGCCTGGACAAGTAAAGAGGATCGGCAGTGGTTTGGGCAGATTTCGCGGCAGTTGGGAGTTTTAATCATGGGGGCAGTGACTTACCAGACGATTGGGCGGCCACTGCCAGAGCGCAAGATCGTGGTGCTCAATCAACCAGGTGAACTAGTGGAATTGCCAGAGTTATCTGCGTGGCAAGAAAGCGAAAAAACCGCTGTGTATCGCACTGATGGTCGTGATATTGTGAGCGTTTTGGCACAGTTGGAAGACTTGGGGGTAGCGGCGGTGGCGATTTGCGGTGGGGCGCGGGTATATCACGGGTTTTTGACACAAAAACTAGTGGACGAGATGTACGTGACGATTGAACCGGTACTTTTGGGTGGCGGAATTAAGCTGACTGAAGGTGCGACTTGGTTGGAAGTGTGGCGCTGGCGCGTGGCCGAAAAACGTGATTTGTCGTCACAAACAAGTGTGTGGCATCTGGTGAGCGCGTGAGTGAGCGTGGGTGCGGTGTGGTATAATACCTCCATGCAAAAAGTGTCTGTTAAAATTAAACTCTTTGATACCAATTTGCCGGTGCCGGCGTATCAGACGCCTGGAGCGGCGGCTTTTGATTTGTATTCGCGGGTGGAAGCGACGATTGCTCCTGGCGAGACGAAAGCGGTGCCAACGGGGGTAGCGGTGCAATTGCCGGCAGATTTTTGGTTGCTGGTGTCGGCGCGTTCGAGTCTTTTTAAACGCGGTTTGCAGTTGATCAACGGCGTGGGGGTGATCGACGCCGATTATTGTGGCAATGACGACGAGATCATGGTGCTGTTGCACAATTTTTCGCAGGAAACGGCACAAATCAAGTCTGGAGAGCGTCTGGCGCAGGCGGTAGTGATGCCGCGGATACAAGCCATTTTTGAGCCAGTAGAAACGCTAGAATGTGCCAATCGCGGCGGTTTTGGCACCACGGGGGCGATGTA
>CAYQLH010000074.1:2573-3223 GCA_964418385.1 uncultured Pseudomonadales bacterium | reverse complement strand
GGGTACTTATGTTAACTACTCTTCCGGTACCTGTACTTGCAGTAGTGGCAAGTTTACCAGTACCGGTGCGACTACCATTGGGATTGCTACCGGTGTGTGTTCTTTCAACAAGTACTGTACCGGCGACAAACAAACACCTGTCTATGCTACCAGTAGCCCCAGTACTTGCGGGTGTGACACTGGGTACACGTGGAGCAGTGGAGCGTGTGTAGTAAGCGGCCCATTTACATGTAGTTCTAGCACTACAACTACTATCGGCGGCATCAAATGGGGGCCAATTTGTTCAGGCACTGGTACTTGGGAACAAGCAACAGTCGATGGTGTTTGTCCCTCTGGTTGTGATCTACCCACAAAGGATGATCTCTTTAGTCTATTAACAGGAGTAGGTTGCGCCGGTGAGAAAAATACCTCTTGTTCTGCTATTAGCAGTGCCACTTGGGGTGGTGCAGCGACGTGTTATTGGTCATCTACTAAATATGGTCGCTTCGATAGTGCATACATCTTGCATGTATACAGTTCTACTACCAACGTGCACACCAATCCTACTTCGGAAAGCTGTTATATTCGTTGTATGTGCAATTAGAGATTTCTCTTGGAACAAGAAAAAATGAACCCAAAAGTGATCCAGATGCGAAGTAAGCCCAGCAACC
>CAYQLH010000074.1:0-2563 GCA_964418385.1 uncultured Pseudomonadales bacterium | reverse complement strand
GTTGCATGCAACAGTCTCGTTAAAACAAATCGGCTGTTTTTGCGTTGCATCAAAAATTAATTTCGCTTTTCATTCTTTATTTATTTGTGTGTCCGCAAAACTCCCCCAAAAGGGGAGTTTTGGTATGCTTTGCCCAAAAACTTCTCCCCTGTCCTAGTGGAGACAGGCTGAACTCAGTCCAAGCTAGAGGGGAGGGAGCTGAAGGTTAACGGTGCCGCGAGCAAGGCTGTCAACACTTTGATAAGTTTATTTAACAAACAAAAATATGCACGCCGTATCAAGATAATTACCCATGCTGGTCTGATAATTGACAAAATCAAATAAATGTGATACACTATGAATAGTTAACTTGAGGAATCAATGAATGGGTGACTGTTCATTGTAGAGGCGGTTCCCTGTTTCCTAGTGGACCAGGCAATCGCCTCCTCTCTTATAGAGCTAAGTGTCATTTTGCGTCAGTTTTTTACGGCAGTTTTTGTTGTTTGCGCAAGTAGCGAGCAGTGAGGATCAGCTTGCTCGCCATGAAGATATCACGATAACGGCGGATTAGCTCCTTAAGACGCGCATTTGTGATAATTAGTGGTACGAGGAATGTCTGGATTTTCAAGATAAGCAACAATAAAAGCCCCCGTCTCCGAGGGCTCAATTTTTCGCATCACTTACCAAGTGCCATTTGCCTGTGATGCCAGGACCTCCAGACCCTCTATGGTCAAATTACCCTGACGGCCAAACGACGTTGGGCAACGCTCTAGGAGTACTTCCTCAATCATCGCCTGGATATACGCACGCTTGTTCGCTTGAAGACAAAAACGCCTCATCGGCAAAGATCTAGCCATTGTCTCACCGCCTCACCAAGGTGTGCGCTGAAAGCGCGCCACCACTTTCTCCATCGCTTGCATCATCGCTGCCTTGGTGGGACCCTGATCGTCATCGCGACCAGCAAAGCATGTTGGATAGCGTTCGCGATGAGCGTCCATCACTGCTTCCCGCAGTGCCGCTTTCCGATCTGCCCGTAAGCCAGTCAAACGCCAGAGCTGATACTTTGTTCCTGGCAAGAATGCCACCTCCCTTGATAAAGATCAGCCCAATTATAACATAACTCTCGCAAAAAAGTTAAACCAACCATTCTTGTGTCCATATCATCATTTTGCAACAAATTCTAGCTACTCACGCCTGGAAAAATACAATGCTACACGTGCAGCATTAAAAAAAGAAACAAGAAAACATCATTGTTTTGCGTCCAACTGTCGCCAATATTGAGTCCCGCTCAAAAGGTCATAAACTACCAGTTCGTAATCATGAACGGCTTGATCGCTACTCAAAGGCGTATGCGCGAGATAGCGATGAGTAAGCACCGGTTGCACGCGGCAAACGTCATCAAGTAAATAATAAAGCGTCGGTTTGCGCACGCCGAGATAGTTAAGTAAGGTGTTGCCCAAGCAGTTGGGCGTTGTCAAGGGTAATGAGTCGCTTCGTGCGAGGGGGAAATTGGCTTGAATGAAATATGGCGTCCGGCGAATGCGCTCGTAAATTTCCGAATCGTCGGTATCATTAAGTTCGTGGAAAACACCCGGCGCGTGATCGCCAAAAAAGAGTAAAACTGTAGGTTCGCTTGTCGCTTCCAACCAAGCGCTGAGTTCGCCCAAAGCAGCATCCGAATCTCGCAATTTTTGCAAATAAACTTCGGTACTGTGGTTTTCTTGATCCTTGGGGTTGTAAGCTTTGATCACTGGCGCTTGCGGATCCAGCATCTCGTAGGGCGTGTGATTTTGCATGGTGATCAAAAAGACCATTTGTTTGTCATCGCGCGCACTGATTAAGTCTTCCACTTGCCGATAAGCGGCACTGTCGGTAATATAATTGGAATTCGCTTCACGCGCGGTGTAGGTAAAGTCCGATTCGCCGTAAAGCTCTTGAAAACCGAGTGTGGGCATCACCAAGTAACGTTTGTACATACCGAGATCAAAAGGATGGAAAAATGACGTCTGATAGCCATTTTCCTGTGCCAACGTTGCGAGACTTGGCAGCCAATCGAGTTTGGGAATGAGATTGACGTGTGGCACCACGCGCGCCCAATGTACGCTCAATCCTGTCAGGAGTTCAAACTCCACATTGGCAGTGCCGCCGCCGTAATCAACGGAATACATTTTACCTGCTGGCGTTTTTGTGGCGATTTGATGCCATGATGGCGTGAAATCAAGTGCGGGTTCAAAGCGATACCAATCGTCCACCTCGTCCACATCAAAAAAAGATTCGTTCAAAACGATCAGCAAATTGTAATCCGCCGCCGCCAGTTCGCCACTGGTGCTGGCTTCACGAATAGTATTATAATACTGGTAAATCCGCTCAATTTCCGCTTGCGAGTAATCAGGCGGTGCTTCGAGGTGGAATTTTTTGAGATTGTACAAAAATCCAAACAAAAAGCCCACGTGATCATAATTGGTTTTTTGGTTCCAAGCAACAAAAGTAGTTTTGTATTGTGGCAAGTTTTCATCCAAAACGCCCTGATGTCGCCACACAAAGTTCGTGAGGTGAGCAAGTAAAAAAATACAAATAGCAATGA
>CAYQLH010000073.1:0-3275 GCA_964418385.1 uncultured Pseudomonadales bacterium | reverse complement strand
GATCACGGTGACGGCATGAATCCGCTTGAAGTCTGGAGTTTGCTCCATCCGCGGTGGCGCTTTTTATTATCTCCCTGGACAGGCTCGCATAAATCTTTTCGCTCTGGTCTGGGACTTGCTCGCGTGCATCATTTGCTCCAAACAAGTTTTCATGCTCGCCTAGAGTGCACTTCACGCCGTCATTGCGGCACCCAAATGACCGTTATTTTCCCTTTGGGCAATGCGACTTTAGTTTAAATTATCGGTAATTTTCACCGAGTGAAAATTTCTTGTTGTCTATCCGTTACTGTGGTCTCATTGTAGACAAAATGTGTCCGCGTTTTTCGCACTTTTTGCTTATAATTTCCAATTTCGCCGCTTGACATTCATTTGCAAATATACTATATTTAGTATCCACTCAATATTGTAAACACAATATATTGTGGTTAGGGTCCAGAAAGTAGTTCAGTAAAGGACAAATGACAAAAACAAATATCCCCAAATTCATCAAAAAACGCGATGGTCGCAAAGAAATTTTTTATCCTGATAAAATCACGCACGCGGTACAAGCTACACTCATTTCTGAAGGTGTCCATGATCACGCGCTACCCAGTGAAGTTACAATTGCCGTCGTCGAACGGGTGAGTGACGTCTACAAGAAAAAAACACCCTCTGTGGAAGACGTCCAAAACATCGTCGAACAAGTTTTGATGGAGATGAACCAATACGATATTGCCAAATCCTACATTCTTTATCGTCAAGAACGCTCGCGCTTGCGCGACTCCAAATCTCGCCTCATGCAAACTTTTGCCGGGATCGCTTTTAACGATGCCAAAGATAACGATCTCAAGCGCGAAAATGCCAATATCAACGGCAATACTGCCATGGGCGCGATGCTCAAATTTGGTTCCGAGGCTACCAAAGAATTCGCCAAAACGCACATGATGAAGCCCGAACACGCCGCCGCCCACGAAGCTGGCGACATTCACATCCACGATCTGGATTTCTTTCCGATGGGCACACTCACTTGCTGCCAAATTGACATTCTCGAGCTCATGAAACGCGGTTTTTCCACCGGTCACGGCTTTATCCGCGAACCCCAAAGTATCACCAGCTATGCTGCTTTAGCCGCGATTATTCTCCAGGCAGATCAAAACGATCAACACGGTGGCCAATCCATTCCCAATTTTGATTATGCGCTCGCTGAGGGTGTCAAAAAATCTTTCCTCAAGTTTCTCGCCGCCAACATTGTCAAAATCGCCGATTACAAATTTGACAAAAAAGTCGCTCTCGCCGATGCCAAAAAAGTAATTGCCGCCTTATCGCCGGCACCCACTTATCCCGCCCTTTCCAAAAAATGCGCCGCCGCCTTCACTCAAGCGGTGGAGAAAAAATTCAAACTCCAGCTGACTGCCAAGGATCTCGAGCGCGTTGTTCGCGAAGCTGCCGCCGACACCGAAAAAGAAACTTTCCAAGCACTCGAAGGCTTGATCCACAACCTTAACACTATGCATTCGCGCGCAGGTGCCCAGGTGCCTTTCACTTCCATCAATTTTGGCACGGACACCACGCCAGAAGGTCGCCTGGTTAGTAAAGCGCTTTTGGAAGCCACCTGGAATGGTTTGGGTCACGGTGAAACGCCCATTTTCCCCATTTCTATTTTTAAAGTCAAGGAAGGCATCAACTACAACCCCAAAGATCCCAACTATGACCTTTTCATCCGCTCCATGGAAGTTTCGGCCAAACGTCTTTTCCCCAATTTCACCTTCATCGACGCGCCCTACAATCTCCAGTACTACAAGCCAGGCGACTACCGCACCGAAATTGCCACCATGGGCTGTCGCACTCGCGTTTTTGGCTCGTGCTTCCCAGAAAGCGATGGTCGCATCACTTCGCGTGGCAACCTTTCTTTCACCACTATCAACTTGGTCGCTCTCGGCATCAAGCACGGTCAAGTCAATGAAGACAACGATGGCCAACCAGATTGGGATGGTTTCTACGCTGAGCTTGACGAAAAAATGCAACTAGTTGCCAACCAACTTTTGGAACGCTTTGAAGTCCAGGCCAACAAAACCGTTAAAAACTTCCCGTTCTTGATGGGGCAGGGGGTTTGGATGGGTTCGGAAAAACTCGGCCCCGACGACACTTTGCGCGATGTCATCAAACACGGTACACTCTCAATTGGCTTTTTTGGCTTAGCCGAATGTCTTGTCGCCATGATGGGCGAGCACCACGGTCAGAGCAAAAAAGCGCAAAAAACTGGTTTAGAAATCATCAAGCACATGCGTGAATTTTGTGACGCGATGACCAAAAAACATCATCTCAACTTTACTCTCTTGGCTACGCCTGCTGAAGGTATCTCGGGTCGCTTCGTCAAACTCGACAAAAAACGTTTTGGCGTCATTCCTGGGGTCACCGATCGTGACTACTACACCAACTCCTTCCACGTGCCGGTTTATTTCCCCATTAGCGCTTTTGACAAAATCGAAACTGAAGCGCCGTATCACGCCCTGTGTAACGCCGGCCACATCACTTACGTGGAACTCGACGGCGATCCGCTCAAAAACATCGAAGCGTTCAAGGCTATTATCTGCAAGATGAAAGAAGCCGGTATCGGCTATGGCAGTGTCAATCATCCTGTCGATCGCGATCCCGTCTGCGGTTATTCCGGCATTATCAATGATACTTGTCCGCAATGTGGTCGCTCAGACAAAGATTCTGACATCAAATTTGAACGTCTCCGCCGCATCACGGGGTACTTGGTGGGCACCCTTGATCGCTGGAACGACGGCAAACGCGCCGAGGAGCATGATCGCGTCAAGCACAGCGTGACTCTGGGAGGCAAAAAGTAAACGCCGCCTTTCATGTTAAAAATTAAAAAAGGAAAAAACAATGAAAATTAGACTCGCCGGACCACCAATTATCGATAGTATCGTTGATGGTCCGGGTCTTAGAACCAGCATTTTTGTGCAAGGCTGCCGGCGCCACTGCCTGGGGTGTCACAACCCCGAGACGTGGGATCCCGACGGTGGTTATGAGGAAGACACAGCCACCATTTGCCAGCTTTTGAGCGAAACTCATATGCAAGACGGCGTCACTTTTTCTGGCGGCGAACCGTTTTTGCAAGCCGCCGCCCTGGCAGAAATCGCTCGCCACGTCAAAAAACTTGGCCTCAACCTCTGGGCATTTTCTGGCTTTCGCGTGGAAGAGTTGCAAAACGGCACTCCAGAACAACGCGAACTCCTCAAGCTTGTAGATGTGCTTGTGGATGGTCCGTTTGTGTTGGCGCAGCGCAA
>CAYQLH010000072.1:0-3292 GCA_964418385.1 uncultured Pseudomonadales bacterium | reverse complement strand
TGCCATACGGCAACGGCTCACCCATTGCTAGCTCCAAACCTTTCCTGACCAAGGAAGACGCCTTTTTGGTGCTTTACAGCGACGACGTCATTTTTGGCAGCTCTGACGCCAAGGCTTTGATCGACTCCTACCAAAAACACCCCGAGGCCAAAGCGATTATTATGGCACAAGAAGTCGCCCCGCAAAAGGTGGATAAATACGGTATTATTTCGTTTAAAGACGAGAAAAAACGCCTCTTGGGCAACATTGCAGAAAAACCCAAGGTGGGTAAAGCGCCTTCCTGCCTAGCATCATACGGTCGCTACCTGCTGACGCCAGAAGTTTTTGACTACCTCACCGCCAAAAATACCGGTTTGGATGACGAACTTTGGACCGTGGACGCGATCACCAAAATCGCCGAAAATGCCCCTGTGATCGTGGAAAAAACCCACGGCCACTGGATGACTACCGGTGACCCGGAAAACTATTTTATCGCTCATCTCAACTACGTGCTCAACCGCGAAAAATACAAAGATACTGTCATCGATTACTTTAAAAATTATTTGAAAGAAGCGAAAAAGGCCTAAAAACGCCCACGGCAATTTGTACACATTTTGTGAACAGCGTTAAACACTTGTTTAACAAATGTTAAACAAAAACCAGATCACAGAGTGAACAAATAAAAACAAACGGTGAACAAATGCGCCTCCGCTTTGAACCTAAAGGGTAAAAGCTTATGTGGAAATTTATCAACGATCTTTTTGACGAGAACGCCAAAACGCTCAAAAAATACGGCCAAATTGTAGTTAAGATTAACGCGCTTGAAGAGCAAATGCGATCTTTAAGTGACGCCAAGTTGGCGGCGCAAACCAGTAAATTTAAAGCGGTGATCGCCAAAAATCGCCAGGACGGTATCAGCGATGAAGCCACGCTCGAGCAACTCCTGCCAGAAGCGTTTGCCACCGTGCGCGAGGTCTCACGGCGGGTGCTAGGATTGCGTCACTTTGACGTCCAGTTGCTTGCTGGCATCGGTCTGCATCACGGCAAGATCACCGAGCAAAAAACCGGCGAAGGCAAAACCCTCACTGTCACTTGTCCGCTGTATCTTAATGCGCTTTTGGGCAAAGGTGTGCACCTGGTAACGGTCAATGATTACCTGGCGGAAGTCGGCGCTGGCTGGATGGGACAGATTTACCATTTTCTCGGGCTTAAAACGGCCGTGATTATTCACGACGAGGCCAAAATGTATGATCCCGAGGCGCAAAATCCCGATCGTGGCGACGAGCGGCTCGAGCATTTTCAAACAATTTCCCGCCAACAAGCGTATTTATGCGATATTGTTTACGGCACCAACAACGAATTTGGCTTTGACTATTTGCGTGATAACATGGTTGCCAGTTTATCCAAAATGGTACAAAGACTTGATACACCGCATTTTTTTGCCATTGTAGACGAGGCAGATTCCATTTTGATTGATGAAGCACGCACCCCGTTGATCATTTCCGCACCAGACAGCGAACCCACAGAAAAATACGGCTACTACGCGCAAATGGTGACGTCACTTGTCAAGGATACCGACTACAAGCTTGACGAAAAAGCCAAAACCGCCACTCTCACCGATCTGGGCGTCAAGCGGATCGAGCAAAAGCTCGGCGTTAAAAATCTGTATGAAGAAAACTTTGACACCATTCACTACCTGGAAAACGCCTTGCGAGCGTCAGCGCTTTACCACCGCGACAAAGAATACATTGTGCGCGACGGTCAAGTGATCATTGTGGACGAGCACACCGGGCGGCTGATGTACGGCCGTCGCTACGGTGAAGGTCTCCACCAGGCTATCGAAGCCAAAGAACACGTCAAAGTGCAGCAAGAGTCGCGCACCCTGGCCACCATTTCGCTCCAAAACTATTTCCGACTTTATGATAAATTAGCCGGCATGACCGGGACCGCGGGTACCGAGGCAGAAGAATTCCGCAAAATTTACGGCATGGATGTGCTCATTGTACCCACCAACAAGCCCATGCGTCGCACCGACATGACTGATCTAGTGTACAAAACTGCCGCTGCGAAATACTCCGCCCTGGCCAAAGAAGTGGAAGACATCCACGCGACCGGGCGACCAATCCTCATCGGCACACGCTCGATCGATCACAATCAGATTGTCTCTCGACTTTTGACCAAAAAAGGCATTCCGCACGAAGTCCTCAACGCCAAAAATAACGAAAAGGAGGCGTTTATCATCGCCAAAGCGGGTGAAAAAGGCGCGATTACCGTGGCGACCAATATTGCGGGGCGCGGCGTGGATATCGTTTTGGGCGGCTCGCAACCAGAGCTGAAAGATTTCCGGATTAAACCAGGGCAATACGATCACGAAAAATACGAAGCCGCTTTGAGCGAATGGAAAAAACTCAACCAAGAAGTAGTCGAGTTGGGCGGTTTGGCAATTTTGGGCACCGAGCGGCACGAGTCGCGGCGGATAGACAATCAGTTGCGTGGTCGTGCTGGGCGTCAGGGCGATCCTGGGACATCACGTTTTTACGTGGCGCTGGAAGACGAAATTATGCGGATTTTTGGCGGCGAGCAGATCGCGCGGCTTATGGAAATGCTCAAAATCCCCGAAAGCCAGCCCATTGAAGCCAACATGGTCAACAAATCTATCGAGCAAGCGCAAACCAAGGTGGAAGGGTTCTTTTTTGACCAACGCCAACGCCTGGTAGAATATGACGACGTCATGAACAAACAGCGCGAAATTATTTACAAAAAACGTCGCCATTATCTGGAACTTTCCACTCGCGACCTCGCAGAGACGTCGCAAAACGAAGCCAAGCTCACTCGAGCCACGCTCGCTGACGAAATTTTGGGTTATTTGGATGAATATATCACCACCAGCGCTGCCGCAGCTTTTGCGCTTGACGATTGGGAAGAGATCAAAAATCAGCTCATCCGGGCGCTTATTCAGATTATTCCTTTTGATCCGCCCTCGCAAAAAAATATTTTCGAGCAACTGGATCGTTGGGGGCGTGATCAAGAAAAAATCACCTCTGGTCTCCAAATGCTGGTGCGCAAAACCTACGAAGTCCGCCAGCAAGCGCTGGGTCCGGAAGCCGCCAATGAAATCGAAAAACAAATTTTGCTGGGCACCATTGATGAACTTTGGATGAATCATCTGGATGCGATCGATGATTTGCGCCAAGGCATCTGGATGCGTGGTGACAAAAATACCGTTTTGGCAGAATATCGCAAAGAAGCGTTCGCCCTTTTTGAAAAGTTGATGGCGACGATCAAACAGACAGTGATCGAGCGGCTTTTCCGG
>CAYQLH010000071.1:0-3414 GCA_964418385.1 uncultured Pseudomonadales bacterium | reverse complement strand
GGAAAATATGGAAAATAAAACAATGTCACCAGAGAAAAAACTAGCACGACTGGAAAAATTTCAGTTAATTTATGGGATATGCTCTTGCGTGCTTTTGGCGCTGATTATTGCGGGCTTGCTGATGCGTGGTCGTGGCACTTCAGCTCAAGAAACGACCCCTACTCTCCTGGAGAGCCAGATTGTCACCAAAACTGAACGAAATCTTTTTGAATCCACCAGCGAAGCGATGGCAAGCGAGAGTGCCGCTTTGGTGGCCCATAACGTACCTGTCTGGCAACGACTCAAAGGTCAAGAGATATCTTCCCCAGAGGAAAAATTAATTTTTAGCTTGGATGGCGAAATGGTTACTGAGGTGTCGCCAGACACGGAATATTTTGCAGTCTCTCGTGAACTTTACGAAAATTTTGTACCTCGCACGCTTGACGACCTGATTTTATTGCAGTTACCAGAGACAACTTTTAAGCCAACCTCCGAGTTTTCTGGCTTTGTGCTTTTGGCTGCGCCTTGGAAAGTCCCGGCAGACATCGAAGGTGAGTTAAAATTCCAAATCGACACTCATGATGGTAGCAAAACCCCAGCTGGCGAATGGGTCAATGGTCCGATTACCGTGTGGATGGTCCCTTGGGAATACGCTCAGTAAGTCCAGCGTGGCATTTTAGCCTGAGAAAATCATAAATGCTAATTGTACAGACTTTAATTTTAGCGAATTTTGACCTTTTCGGTGAGGTTTAAAAATGGCTGAAATTTGCTGTATACTGCTGGCGGTGCGTTTTACCTGCCGCACACTGTCGTTTTTGTGGTACAATACAGGAAGTTGAGCAAGCAAAAAGAAAGCATTTATGAGCATCAGCGAACAACTAATGGCAGATATGAAGAGCGCGATGAAGGCGCATGACACCCAAACTTTGGGCGTCGTCCGATTTTTACGCTCGACAATCCAAAATGCCCAGATAGACGGTGCAGGCAACAGCGACAGTGAAATTCAAAAAATTATTGCTTCACAAGTGAAAAAATCAAAAGAAGCGGTCGCGGAGTTTAAAGCAGCCGGTCGCGACGATCTCGCCACCGAAGAAGAGGCGAAGATTGCGGTCATGGAAAAATACTTGCCCGCGCAACTAAGCGATGGTGAGCTTGAAAAAATTGTGCGCGAAGTGCTAGAAAATGCCGGTGGAGAGCAAAATGTTGGCAAGCTTATCGGTCAGGTGATGAAGCAGGTTGCAGGTGGAGCTGACGGCGCACGCGTTAAGGCGATGGTGACCAAGCTTTCGAGCTAAACGGAAGGAAATTTATGAGTCCAGAACAAGTTTTACCGATTGTGTTGATAGGAGTGATGGTAGTGGTGGCCATGGTGCTTGTCGCTGTGGGTGTGCAATTATTTTTGCTCTTGAAAGACACGCGCCGCGTGATGCAAAGCGTTGATCATGTTGTGGTCAATGTGGATGAAAAGCTTGATTTGGTCGTCAATCCGGTGCGGACTTTGGGAAGTTTGGCTTCTGGCGTCGCTGGCGGGATGAAGGCTTTTGACGCTTTTTCTGCCTGGCTGAAGCATCACAAAAGCAATGGAAATAAAGACTGAAGATATCAACGATCAGCTTCGTGCTGCACGCAGCAACGGTGAAAATTTGGCAGCAGCGATTGCTCTTTTTGCGTATTTTATGCAACACACGCCAGAAGGAAGAGCGGTGCACCAAGAAATCGAGCGCGATTGGCAGCAAACATGTGCCCAGTTGCGCCAAGAAAAAAGATTTATTGGCGCGGATTTTTCTTGTGCTCAATGGCTGAGAGAAATTCAAAAAGAGCTGATAGCGCCAAAACGATCTCCTAAAGCGGAAAAGAAAGCCCGCTTAATGAACAAACCGCCAGTTAAAAAGAAAGTCCTGCGTTTTAAGGGAATTTAGACCTATGTGGCCACTTAAAAAGCCTTGCAAACCCAGTTTCACCGGTAAAACGCGATTGCAGCAGTCGAGTCTGGTCGATATGGGCCAGGTCACACTCGAGCAGACCGCCAGCCACACGGCACCTAACACAAATAGTAGCACGGAAATACCGCTGCATCGGCAAAAATTCAATCAACCATCGCCAGAAAAGCTTGAAATTAAGCCGGTTGCAGACAAAATTGGCAGACTTTTGGCAGGTTATTATCGGACTTCCACACTTGTCATTATTGCCGCATTTTTTTACTTTGTGGTCTGGCTGCTGACACTGGCCGCTTCGCCGCGGCTTTTTGCCAACTGGCTTTTTGCCGACTCTTATTTACTAATCCAAATGCTACTTTTTGGCGGTAATTTTTTTCTTTTTACTTTTATCGCCCAAAATCGGCACGTTGGGCTTTGGCTAGCCGCTGTTATCTGGGCAGTGCTTTTTTTCCACTTGGCACATTTTCGCCTGACTTTTCCTTTAGTCCTGTCACTGGTGCTACTGGCGGCGATTTGGTGGTATTTGCTGGTCTACAGGCGGCACCCAGCAACGCCGAAAACAAACGAGACTGTACAAACTGACGGTCAAAATGACTGACTTTTGTGGTATAATTGGGCAGATACGTGAGGATAAAACATATGAGTGAAAGTGATAACAATAAAACTTTGATCGTTGTAGCGATTTTGTCTGCTGTAGCGGTATTTTTGGGTATTGGCGGTGGTTGGCTTTTGCGCGGCAAAGGTGGCAGTGGCGCTAATACCGTGGCGAATGGCGATGGCAGCACCACGGCGATTACCGCGCAAGTGGCTGACGACGTGAGTGCAATCAAAAAAGGCGATGTTTTTGGTAGCAGTGATGCCGAGTCGTTCAAAGATAGTGCTCAAGGCTACTTACAAGCCGGTGGTCTCAAGGGCGAAGGTTCACATGCGCTTTTGCGTCCAGGCGGTGCGAGTCAGACAGTTTACTTGACCTCGTCAGTGACGGATTTGGACAAGTTTGTGGGTATGGACGTGCGTGTTTGGGGTGAGACTTTTAGCAGTCAGACAGCCGGTTGGCTGATGGACGTTGGACGGGTGGAAGTGATTGAAGTTAAAGGCACTGATCCTAGCTAAAAAAGGTCACAATGTGGAAACAAGGAGAGGATCGCCCGCAAGTGATTAGTTATCAGCTCCAGGGTCGTGGCGGTCGCATGCCTGTCTATTTTTGGCAAGGTGAAGTTTGGTTGCATCCACGCCAGATTGCAGAACTGTACCGTTTACAGCCTTCGACAATCAATGAGCACCTTAAGCGTATTACCGCCACCCACGACTACCCAGAATGCGAATACGTACACAAATTTCCCAGTGCAGGCAATGACGGTAAAGTCTATGTAACTGCGCATTATCGCCTGGAAGTGGTGGAAGAGTTGGGTCGGCGGACGCGAAAAAGCGAAACTTACGTTTGAGACAAAATTTGCGCAAAAACTATTATTTTTTTGATGAATCGCTGTTTTTTTGT
>CAYQLH010000070.1:0-3547 GCA_964418385.1 uncultured Pseudomonadales bacterium | reverse complement strand
GAAATAGTTTCTTCATCATTTATGTCAAACTTGCGCCTCGCGATCCAAGCACACTCCAGACTCGCTCCGTCAGAGCGAGAATCTGGAGCGTGTTGGGAGCGAGGCGCCGGCGTATTTTTTGGCATCAATGTGATCGAGAAATATGATAAAATAGTATTAGGTTATCTTGCGCGCTCGGCGTGCAAGATTGCTCTTTGACAACTCACACTTCGGGTGTGATACCATAGGTAACTTTTTTGACAGAGTGAAATGGTAATTAAAACTATGCCCAAGTAATCTTCTTGTTTTTTTCAAGAAATGGATCTTCGCTGAGCTGGTGTCGTTTGAGACGCCTTCAGCTTGTAAAATTGATTGCTTTGATCGAGCGCGACATCTTGTCGCTTGATTGTTGGGAGCGCTGCGCCGGTCTTCGCTGGCAACGCCAATTCCGACGGTACGTGCAACAACCAGGGTAGCAACGCCAACTGGTGGTCTTCTACCGAGAACGACTCTAACAACGCGTACGAATGGAACGTCAATTCCTCTAACGCTAACTCCAACAACAACAATAAGAGCAACAGACAATCCGTGCGCTGCCTTAGACACAGAAAAACATTGTCGCATTCGAAGTGTGAACTTGTTATAAACCTATAGAAAGCATATATGCGTCTTGACGACATTTTGAAAACCGAAAGCCAAAACAGTGGTCAGATTTATCTTTATCTTGATAAAAACTTTATGGAGGCTTACGAAGTTTCCGCTTATTTACTACAAAGAGAATTTTGGCCAGAAATTCAAGTTCTCGTGAAATATATTCCCAATCGCACTGTTAAAGATGTCATTCGCGTTGGTTTCCCCCAAACTTCCGTCAATGCCAGAGTGCTCGATCTTGCCAGTAGCCGTCACTTAACAGTGCAACAATTTGCTCATGATGTTGACCCAGTTGTACCTTTGATTAAAAATGTTCATACGCAGCCAGAATACATCGTCAAGTCTTTTGCCTTCCAACCAAAATCTTACTCCGTATGGCGTCAAAATCATATCGATGCCTATAATCAAGCGAGTCTCATGCTCGCGCCTTCATATCATCGACTCAAAGTTTACAAAGACAGTTATGATTTAATGAATCTCATCATGACTACCGTCCGTCGTTTTTCGCGTGATCTTCAACTTTGTTTGGGTCAGCATTTGATCACCAAAGCAGAGGAGATTGATTACGTTTTTTATTGTTACGCTCAAGAACAAGAACCACGCCAACAGTTAACTTTCATCGAACAATTACAAGCGCATTATAGCCAACTGACGTTTTTGCTCCGTTTGGGCGCCGACCAACATGCGTATTCTTTGCATCGGCATATCGCTTTAGCCGAAAGTTTGCAAAAAATCAAAAGGCAACTCGAACTTATGAAAAAAGCCAACACCAAAAAATTAACTCAAGTCACTTAAACCATGCTTCACAAAGATCATCCCGATTTTTGGTTGTACCAGGATGTTTATGCCGCGTATTACCAAGCTCGCAAAAACAAACGCAATACCACCAACCAACTCGAATTTGAGCTTAATCTAGAGGATAACATTTGCCAACTCGCCGAAGACTTAAAGCAGCGCCGCTATCAATTATCGCGCGGTATCGCCTTTATTGTTTTTGATCCCACCATTAGAGAAATTTTCGCCGCCACTTTTCGCGATCGGGTCGTGCATCATCTCGTTTACAATTACATCATGCCATACTGGGATAAAAGGTTTATTTACGATTCATATTCGTGTCGGCCAGGTAAAGGTACGCATTTTGGCATTAGTCGCGTGGCACATTTTATGCGTGGCGCATCGCAAAATTACACTCGACCTGCGTGGATTTTGAAAATGGATATCAGTGGTTATTTTATGCACATCAACCGTTCCTTGATGTGGGATCTCAATCGAGTCATTTTCCATGATCCGCATTTTAAACTCGATCGTCACCGACAGGCACTTTTAGCTTATCTTTTGCCCATTATCATTTTCGCCGATCCTACCAAGGATGTGTGTTTGCGCGGTTGGCCGCATGATTGGCAATATTTACCAAATGAAAAATCGCTTTTTCGCGCTCCTATTAATTGCGGTTTTCCCATCGGCAATCTGACTTCGCAACTTTTTTCCAATATTTATCTCCACGAACTTGATAAGTTTATCAAATTCGAATTAAAATTTCGCTACTATGGTCGTTACGTAGATGATTTTGTCATTATTGATCAAGACTTTACAAAACTGCAACGCGCTCGTGCACTCATTAGTGATTTTTTGTACACTCATTTGTTTTTGCGTTTGCACCCGCGCAAAGTTTATCTGCAACCAGTCACTCACGGCGTTAATTTTATTGGTGCTCGCATCAGGCACGATCGGATCAAACCCAGTCAACGAGTTTTGCGGCATTACCGCCAGTTTATCCAAGAAACACATTTAGTCTCACATGATCGCCTTTGGTGGGCACGCCGGCAGTCATATGTTGGCCATATCCGCAAAATTGCCACCCTCCAACTCCCCCTTTAAGGTAAGGGGGGGCGTGAAATAGCCCGGGGGTTTTGTTCAAGCAGTAAAGGGAAACCGTTTGCGAGCAATTTGGTGCAATCCAAGCGCGAAATATAATATTGCAATTTGTTGCAAAATTTTGCAGTATATGCCTGGAAAATGCCAATGCTGCACGTGCAGCATTGAAAACTATAGGCTCAATTTTTGCGCATTTGCCGCTTTTGGATGAAATAATTTGAAATAATTGTACGTATAATCGGTGGTATGACAGAAAAAGAAAATCAAACACAATCAATCGCATTAACGAGTGCTACCGATTTGCGCGACAAAATCTACGAAATCCGCGGACAAAAAGTAATGCTAGACCGTGATCTGGCGGAGATTTATGGATACGATTTAAAAGCATTTAACAAACAAATTAAAAACAATATTCAAAAGTTTGCATCAGATTTTCGTTTCCAGCTAACAAAATGTGAGTATACCTATTTGCGGCGTAATTATTACTCCGCAAATATAAGTACTATGAGTAGAGTTATACCCCACGTGTTTACCGAACAAGGCATTTATATGCTTATGACAGTGCTTAAAGGTGAACTCGCAACCAAACAAAGCATTACTTTAATCAGGCTTTTCAAACAAATGAAAGATATATTGATTAATCAACACCAAGGCTACATTACCAGCCAACAATTTTTACAACTAAGCGAACAAGTGAATAACAACACCAAAACAATCAGGCAATTAGTCACCAAGTCCGAATTGCAAGATTTTATGGTTAACTTCACCGACGAGCATTTGGGTCGCGAGTTGTTGATCCTTGACGGGCAAACACTGGAAGCAGCGGTAGCGTACCAGCAGATTTTTGCCAAAGCAAAAGGGTCGATTTACTTGATAGACAACTACGTGAGTTTGCAAACGCTGCTGCGATTCAAAGACGTGGCGCCAGAGATCGCAGTGACAATTTTTAGTGACAACACCAGTAAAAATCTAAGCCCAAAAGACTTACAAACGTTTCAGCGTGAGTACCCGCAAGTCAACTTGACACTTAAACCGACACACA
>CAYQLH010000069.1:0-3681 GCA_964418385.1 uncultured Pseudomonadales bacterium | reverse complement strand
TCTGCAGTTGTTCCAATTCCATTCAATTCCTTGAACCACAGTTTCGCATGCTC
The DNA here is from genome assembly GCA_964418385.1 of uncultured Pseudomonadales bacterium. Classification (GTDB taxonomy): domain Bacteria; phylum Patescibacteriota; class Microgenomatia; order UBA1400; family PJMF01; genus RGIG2560. Next base: position 3,628 of record CAYQLH010000069.1, on the reverse strand, counting down.
TTTCTCGTTCTCGGCAGTTTTCAGAAACAGTGCGGCAATTTGCTCAAAACCGTCCTTTTTCGCCTTTGAAGCAAAATAAGTATACTTGTTGCGTGCTTGCGACTCTCCGGCAAAAGCCGCCTCGAGGTTTTTCTCAGTTTGTGTGCCGGCGTATTTATTGGCCTGATCGCTCATGAAAGCCTTTCTGCTATCTGGTAATCTCTTGTATTATAACACACGCGCACTCTTTTTGTGCGGCGCAATCCGTGTTCGCAAGCAATTCGTGGTATAATACGACCACATGTCAAAATTGTGGGGTCGCGATTGGTTTAAAATCATTATTCTTAGCCTGGTATGGCAAATGCTAATTCTCTTGGTCGCCGTTTTAGTTTTCCATTTTTCGCCTTTGAGATACACGCCATCATATCCGCTTGCCGAAGTGCTTCAAGATTCGCATCTACCGCTTGGACTGGCGCGTTTGGGCGGTTTTGACGGCGTTCATTATTACAGTCTTGTTTATCACCGGGGTTATCAAACCATTGGTGGCTTACAAGCTTTTTTCCCTTTATATCCGCTTTTAATGTCAATTATTCATTTTGTAGTGTCAGATATTCTTGCTTGCGGCCTCATTGTGTCTAGTTTGAGTCTCACCGGTTACCTCTGTCTCGCGCATCGCTGGGCCAACGAACACTTTTCGCGGTCTACCGCCTGGTGGTTTACCATGATCAATCTTACCTTGCCAGCAAGTTTTTTCCTGCTCACAGTTTACACTGAAAGTCTTTTTTTATTCCTATTGGTGGCAACATTTTACGCTTACGATCACAAAAATTACTCCTTAGCGGCGTTTTTGGGTATACTTTTGTCCGCTTGTCGCTTGGTAGGCGTGGTTGCTGTGGCAGCACTTTGCCTGGATTACTTGTTTAAAGCCTGGCAAGCAAAACGTTTCAATCAAGGCAAAACCTGGGCAGAACTCGTTCTTCTTGCTTTAGGTAGCTCTGGTTTACTCGCGTATATGACTTTATTATGGGTAAAATTTCAAGATCCCCTAAGTTTTATGAAAGTTCAAGCGGATTTTGCTGCTGGCCGCGACGCCGAACACCTCATCTTGCTACCGCAAGTATTTTTCCGTTACGCCCGGATGATCGCAGCTGGCTTCAACGGTTGGCACGTAGCTTATTACACCTGGCAAGAATTGCTGCTTTCGCTTTTATACCTCGTCACGCTTATCGTGCCATTTGTCATTCTTTTTCGGCATAAAAAATTGACGATTCCGCTTTATTTGCTTTTATATTCACTTGGGACTTACTTGATTCCGCCAGCCACTGGTACACTTGGAAGCATGCCACGTTATTTGCTGACCTGCCTTGCAGTCCCGGTGATTTTGGCGCAATTTTTTACTCAAAAGCGCCATTTTGGCTTCATTTTCTGCCTGGTAGGCTTGATATTTTGCATTTTTAATCTCACTCTTTTTCTTTCAGGCTGGTGGGTTTCTTAATTGGTACTTGACAAATTCACTTTGATATGTTATAATATAGATATTAGTTGATTATACAACTAAGGATCGATATGAAAAAACAAATATTAGGATTAGCCATCGCCGCTCTCGCGCTCACCAGCGTGAGCCCGGTTAGCGCAGATAATCGCTCTTACACAGAGCGTGAATGTAGCACTGATAGCTATGGTAACACCACCTGCCGTGACAAAACTGTCAACGTGCAGACTGGCGTCATCACGTACTCCAACCAGCGCGTCACTGGTGTGGTCGATAGCAGCGTCATTCGTTCTGGTCGCAGTTATGGTCGTGGCGGTCGCGGAATTGCCATTCTCAACACTGGTTTTCCAGATGTGCCTTCGGTAGCGGCCGGCGTGACCATCGGTGTTGGCGGTTTGAGCTATCTCGTCCAAAAATTGCGCCGTCGCACCAAATAATCATTAGTCTGCGAGAAATTATTGCCCGCCTTGATGGTTTGCGCTTTTTTTCGGGTATGATATAATTAAGTCGATGTCAGAAGATGTTTTCGAGCAGCATTTAACGCCACCAAGCGGCTGGTTTGATTTTGGTTGGCGCGAGCTTTGGGAACGGCGGCAGCTGTTATGGACGCTCGTGGGGCGTGACCTCCAGGTTCGTTACAAAAATACTGTTCTTGGTGTCGCCTGGGTAATTTTGCAGCCTGCTTTATCCACGCTGATTTTTTCGCTAGTTCTGGCGAGTGTTTTTCGTTTTGGCACCAAAGGGCCAAATTATCAACTCTACACCTTAGTGGGCTTTACCTTTTGGCAATTCTTTGCCGGCTCTCTCCAGGCAGCGACAGGCAGCGTCTACGAGCAGGCCAATATGATCAAAAAAGTCTACTTTCCGCGGGCATACATTCCGCTGACCATCGTTTTTCGTCAACTTTTTGACTTCGGCGTGGCAACGCTCTTTTTCTTCAGCATGATGCTTTGGCAGGGTGTACCACTGACTTTTACTGGCTTTATTAGCTATTTTTGGGGTATTTTGAGCCTTTTTTTACTCACTGCGGGCGCAAGTTTGCTTGTATCCGGTGCAACTGTTCTTTTTCGCGATGTTCGTCATCTAGTGCCTTTTGTCGTCCAGATCTGGTTTTATCTGACGCCGGTTTTCTATGATCGACAATTACTTTCAGGTAAATTAGCATTTTTGGGGACGCTCAACCCGGTCACTCTGGTGCTTGATGGCGTCCGGGCAGGTGTTTTTCAGGGGGCGCTGGCTGTATCGGCGTTGACGCTTGCCACTGGTGTGGGCGTGGTCACGGCGGTGGGCGGTTTGGCTATTTTTAAGCATTTTGAGACAGAAATTATTGATAGATCGTGATTTATGCCAGTAATTGAGGTCAAAAATCTTGGCAAAATGTATTTCAAGCGTACCTCGCTGGCGCCTACTTTTCCTACGCTGCGTGAACGGTTACTTCATTTCGGCTCCCAGCAGCCACGCCAAGAGTTTTGGGCGCTTCAAGGAGTAAATTTTTCCCTCGAAAAAGGCGAAGTGCTTGGAGTCATCGGTCATAACGGTGCCGGTAAAAGCACTCTTTTTAAGATTTTAAGCCGAGTGACGCGCCCCACGACCGGAGAAGCAATTTTGCGTGGTCGTGTCGCCTCGATGCTTGAAGTTGGCACCGGTTTTCATCCTGAGCTTTCTGGGCGAGAAAACATTTATCTCAACGGCACCATTCTGGGAATGCGCCGCCAGGAAATCACTGACCGCTTTGATGACATTGTAGAATTTTCCGGTGTAGCTGATTTTTTAGATGATCCAGTTAAATATTATTCCTCAGGCATGTACATGCGACTCGCATTTTCTATCAGTGCCTTCCTGACAAGTGAAATCATGATCATAGATGAGGTTTTGAGCGTGGGCGATAGCAGTTTTCAGCAAAAATGCCTGGAAAAAGTTCGCGAACTTGTGCAAAGCGAGGGACGAACAATTTTAATTGTTAGCCATAACCTCAAAAATGTCGCCACACTCACCAATCAGTGCCTCTGGCTTGATCACGGTCAGCTTAAACAAGCTGGTCCGACCAACAAAGTTTTAACTGCCTACAAACGCCACCAAGAAAAAATCGTAAAAAAAGACAAACAAAAAAACAGCGATTCATCAAAAAAATAATAGTTTTTGCGCAAATTTTGTCTC
>CAYQLH010000068.1:0-4007 GCA_964418385.1 uncultured Pseudomonadales bacterium | reverse complement strand
TCTTGGCCATCACCAGAATGGCCACCACCAGACTGCAGGCGGCCATGCTGGTGCCAAAGCCGGTATTGCAGCCACCGCCGCCGCCACCCCAGCCTTCGAATTCTTCCTTGTAGGAAGAATTCTTCTCTGGCTCTGGCTCTTCCGCGTCTGGGTCATGATAGACCGGGCGCTCAACCCAGTAGAGTTTGACGTAGTTTTGGGCGCCGATGGTAGCGTCTGGCAGGATGTCGCCGAGGACTTTACCAGCGTCGGCTCTGAGGAGCTCGACGATCTTCACTGCCCCTTTTTCGTAGGAGAAACCGCGCCCTGTCTTAAGAATGGTCGCTTTCTCGCCCGTGGCTAAAACGGAGTCCGGCAGAGCGGCGAGGATTTCCTCCTTGCCCATCGTAGCGCCGATGAGCAGTTGTTCAAAGACTACAAAAAGGATCGGTGTCACTGCCGGATCGCAGACGACGGTCTCGCCGGTGTTGTGCATCAACTCATCTTTCTTCTTGTAGCTGTATTCCGGCTGGTCGAAACTTCCAGCCCGAATTCTGGGGCCAACGAGCCTGAGTGCGAACTTCTGGAGTGGCTTGATGACGTAAATGCCGTCAAGCACCCCAGCCTCGTTCCCGGCTTCGTCTTGGTCAGCCGAAACCAAAGCCAGACCAGTATCGTGCAGGTACATTAAGTCCATGGGGCCGTTGACCTCGACGGTCTCGTCAGCCCAGCAAGTCCCGCAAAAAACCGCCAACGCTAGAGCGATAACCATCAATTTTTTCATTTTTAAAACCTCCATTGTCTGGAATAAATTGCTCTCACTCACGTGTTAAAGATCATTGTCACTCCCAGCCCCCACTGAGAGTTTCGACAAGCGAAATCTCGTGAGTAACGAGAGCTAAAGATAACTTATTATATCACATTATGGGTTTTTGTCAAGAGGGAATTTCTGCCTGGTATTGGGCAAAAGTGTCCACCAGAGCGTTGTAGCCGTTTTCGAGCAGCTGATAACCGGCATTCAATTGGTTATTGTCGCCGTTGCTGACAGCGGAAATGATTTTGATGTCGGCTTGCTCGAGAGTGTCATAGGCGGCGAGGAGGCTTTGATGGACGGCGGCGAGGGGGGTGGGTGGGGTGAGCGTTTGTGCTTGGTGAGCAAGGGCGGTGAGATTGTCGAGGTTGCGCAAAAGTTGGGTCGCCTCGCGGCTTTGTGGATTGGCGAGAATATCGGGGTCAGTGTCGAAAGTATCCAAAACGTTGGCGGCGAGGCCGGTGCCTTCTTGGATGAGGCGGGCAAACTCCTGGTCGTAGTCTGAGGTGGTGGCGCTGACACTGGGAGCAGGGGTGGGTAAATCAGTAGGAGCGATAGGGGCTGGGCTGGAGGGTTGTGTGGTTTGGTTTTGGGGACGGTTGAGCAAAAAAATTAGGCCAAAAGTAACTACGCTGACGCCAAAAGCGAGACCAAGGAGGCGAAAATTGATCGTGGGTAGTTGCATAAAGCATATTATAGTGGTTGTTGCAGACGCTTGTCAAGCGTTGAGCGTGGTGAGGCGTTCGTTAAAGAGGGCGAGTAATTTGGCCACTGTTTCGTCAATGGTCATGGTGGAGGTGTCGCAAAGAGTGGCGTCTGGCGCGACTTGGAGGGGATCGGAAGCACGGTGCGTGTCGGCATCGTCGCGGGCTTGAATCTGGGCGGCGATGTCTGCAAGCGTGAGTTCGGGGTGGGTGGGATGGAGTTGCTGAAAGCGGCGCTGAGCGCGCACTTCCAGGCTGGCGGTGAGAAAGACTTTGAGGGTGGCGTTTGGTAAAACTTTAGTGGCGATGTCGCGACCTTCCATAACCACGGAACATTCCTCGGCGAGAGCTTGCTGTTTGCGTACTAGCAATTGACGAATAGCCGGTAAACTTGCGGCGGCGGAGACATTGGCATCAACGTCTTGTTCGCGGATGCGTGCCGAAACGTCGCGGCCATCGAGAGTAACTTGAGTGAAAAATTGACCGTTGAGAGTAACATTGTGGAGTGAAAGTGCCGCTTTTTCCAAAGCAGCGGCAAGTGCGGTTTCGTGGTCGGCATCGATAGGAAGTTGTTTTTCGAGGAAATAGAGGCAAGCCGTGCGGTACATGGCGCCAGTATCGACGTAAAGAAAATCAAGTTGAGTGGCGAGTTTTTTGGCGGCTGTCCCCTTTCCGGCGGCGACGGGTCCGTCAATGGCGATTTGATAGATAGGCGTTTTTGATGTCATTGATGAGGATTATATCAAAAAAGTGTGATATAATCAAGAGGATGTTACTGGTGAAAAATAAACGAGCGAGCTTTGATTTTGAAATTTCCTCCAAAATAACGGCGGGAATTGCCTTGACGGGTGCAGAAACCAAAAGTGTGCGCTTGAAAATGGCGAGTTTGGCAGGGGCGTATGTACAAGTGGTAGACGGCCAGGCGGTGCTTTTAAACGCTCAGATTACACCTTATAAATTTGCAAATAACAGTGGTTACGACCCCACGCGCACGCGAGTGTTACTTTTACACAAAAAGGAAATTTACCGTTTGCAAGAAGAAGCGGCGAGTAAGCATTACACATTGGTGCCGCTGGCTTTTGTTTTGGAACGAAATCGCGTGAAACTGGAAATAGGTTTGGGCCGTGGACGGGCAAAATTTGAAAAAAGAGAGGTGATACGACAGCGAGAATGGCAAAGAGCGAAAAATGCTCGTGATTTTGCTTAAAAGTGTGGTACAATACACCAAATTAACAACAAACGACCGCGAACCGCGAAATTGACCCTTGACATACGCAAAAAATGTAGTAAACTAGGCGGTAACGGTAAAAAAAAGCGGTATGACGCTTAAAAAGTGATTAATGGATAAAAATGATGAGGAGTAAGAAAGGACAGCATGACTAAAAGCCAACTGATTGCAGTGGTGGCTAAAAAAGCGAAAATGTCAAAACGCGCCGCCGAGGAAGTGGTGGAGATGACATTGGGTGAAATGTCGAGCGCTTTGGCTAAAGGCGAAAAAGTGGTTTTGTCAAACTTCGGCACGTTTTACGTGAGCAAAGTTAAAGACAAACAAGTAGTGCCTTTTGGCGACGAAGACAAACGCCAGGTGATCAAGGCACACAAAGTGGTTAATTTCCGCCCGGGCAAAACGCTCAAAAAGAACGTTTGGTAAGTTGAAATTTGATATTTGTTTGAAGATTGGGAAGGGTGAACTATGGCAAGTAAGAAAAAAGGTCCCCGGCAATTGGTGGGTTTGCAGTGCAGCGAGTGTAAGGCTTTTGGGTACGTGACAACGTATAATCGTAACAATGACATTGCCAAACGCCAAGCTGGTGAAAAAGAATCGTTTCCACTTAAAAAATACTGCAAAAAATGCCGTCACCACACGTTGCACAAGGCGATGAAGAAATTGAAATAATTTTGGATAAAATGAAGGAAGCGCTGCCGCTGTGGTGGCGCTTTTTGCGATGAGGTAATTTGCCGGCGGAAAATGGGCAGAGCTGGTGTATAATTGGTCATATGCAAAGAAGAATGAAGTGGAGCTGGCTGTTGCTTGCGACTGGTGTTTTTTTGAAGGTGGCGCCGCTGGCGCAAGCGCAAGTGTGTGCGATGTGCACGATTGCAATTGCGGGGGGATTGGGTATTAGTCGGATGTTGGGCGTGGACGATGCCTTGACTGGCGTGTGGCTGGGAGCGGCGATTGTCGCTTTGGCGAGTTTCGTGAGCAACGCTTGTCAGAAACGTTGGCCGGCAAAAAAATGGCTGCGACCTTTGGTAGCAACTTTGATAGTGACTTTTTCTTTACTGACGGCGTGGTGGGCGGATCAAGAGCATTTGGTGAGTTACCAGCAGGTACAGTGCATAAAAGCACCGTGTCCTGGTGTGTGGCACGTGAGTAATTTGGCGTGGGGAATGATTATCGGTGCGGTGATGTTGGGTTGTGGTGAATATATGGATAAGGCGCTGCGAAAGTTTAAAAATGACGGTGGACGGCCTTATTTTCCGTTTCAAAAAGTGGTGGTACCGGTGGTTTT
>CAYQLH010000067.1:0-4012 GCA_964418385.1 uncultured Pseudomonadales bacterium | reverse complement strand
CGGACGCACGGCTGTTTGAATCTTTCCAATGACGCTCAATTGGATAGAGCGCCGGCTTGCGGAGTGCGTCGGGTTGTGGGTTCAATTCCCGCCGGACGCACGGCTGTTTGAATCTTTCCAATGACGCTCAATTGGATAGAGCGCCGGCTTGCGGAGTGCGTCGGGTTGTGGGTTCAATTCCCGCCGGACGCACGGCTGTTTGAATCTTTCCAATGACGCTCAATTGGATAGAGCGCCGGTTTTTGAAAGCATTTATGGATACGAAAAAGAGTTTGCTTGTGGTTTTAGTAATTGCGGTTTTGGTAGTGGGAGTGTTTTTCTTTGTGAAACGCGGAAATAAGCAAACACAGCCGGTGAGCGAGCCGATACTTGTAAGTAGTACCAATGCAACGCCACAACCTGTAGCCAGCGATGACGCTGCAGTCGCTGCAAGAGAAAATGACGCCGTCACCGAATCGCCGATAGTAGACGCTGCTGTCAGCGAAATTGTGGGCAGCTGGAAAAACGATGAGCTAGGGTATGAGTTTATTTATACGTTTAATGCCGATGGCACTGGCAAATACTCAATCATGGGCTCAGCGATGGCGTTTACCTACACGCTTGGCGACAATAAAATTACGATTACGTTTGCTGGCGACACCGCCGCTTTTGAGACACAATATCGTCTTGACGGTGAAACCTTAAATATTATTGATTCACTTGGCAACGATACTTTGTATCAAAAAATGGACTAAGTCAACACCCCCCGAAAATTCATTTTGTAACAAATTCATGATGTTTAAGCCTGGAAAAGCGTAATGCTACACGTGCAGCATTAAAGCATAAATTTCTTGCAGACAAACGCGCTTGCGTATGGTAAAATAGCGAAAATGAAGAAGTGAAGGAGAAGCAAAATGAACAAAGCAGTTTTGTGGGGAATTTGCGGGGTCGCTACAGTGGGTTTGGCAGCGGTGACTTACATGAGTTTAAGCAATAAAAATCTTGACGTAAACAATGGTGCGATGAGCGACAATACTAATAATGGTACTGGTGTGGAAACAACCGCTCAAAAGCCGGAACACAAAATTTACAAATACACCAAAATGAGCGCAAGCGTGGGCGGCGTTCTTATCTACCCCTCGGCATCGCTTTTTGGTGATGTGGGCGAAGTCTCCAGCGGGGATATTTATTACAAACCATGCATTGTCGCAGAATTTGACACGACCACGGGCAAAGCAACAAAAGCCACGTTTTACGCGTTCTTTTTGGATTACGAAGATGACGAATGGGTAAATAAAGCCATGGAAAAATATGAGAATTCCTCAAGCGAATCCAAGGCAAAAGTGACCAACGTCCGCAAAGGGCGTGTGAGCGATAACGTCTCGTATTTGGCGGCAGATTTGGACGTCAACAGCTATGTTTTCACGCAATTTATTGATACTTACATCATCCATGGCCAAGATATTGACAAGTACAAGGATGAGATTTTCTTTAGCCGACTTTACAATTACTCTTCCGAGCCACCGCACAGCGAGGGTGAGAATTTCTTTGAAGAAACGCTAGAAGGCATCAGACTCGAATGGTCAGATACTGAGTTTGACCCGCTCAGCGGTATCAAGCAAGTGAGCGAAACGACAGTTGTTGATGACAGCACTAGTGAGGCTACAAGCGAGGTGACGTCAAGTGATTTGGTGGGTGAGTAGCGTGGCTTCAATCCGTTTTACGTGACAGATTGGGATACGTACGCGATGAGTGAAGACGTAGATAAGAGTTCGCTGTCTTTTGTTGTGGCGGGTGATGATTATAAATTGGATAATATTATCATTGATTCCACCTCGCCCAAGATTCACAAAAACTTAGAAGCCGTAACCCTGAGTGAAGGCGAAATGACGTATTATCTGGATGATGGTCAAGAAGATTTGTGGGATTGTGCGAAAAAAGTCACCACAGATGGTTGGACTTACATCCTTTGCAAGCGCCAAAAGGACGGTCAGCTAATGGTGGCAATGGATAGTGGCGAGGTCACGGAATCATTTGTACCAAAAAGCAAGTAAGCGTGAAGTAGCGGTTAACTCTTAGACTGAAATCTTGGTTGGCTTAGCGAAACCACTACTGCAACAGAAGCTCTTCAATTAATGGGTGCAATAGTGTTGTTTTTTCTACCTGTATGATCATCGTGGTTTTGCGGCCAGCATCTTTGAGCGAACCGCCACAGTGATAGACTTTTTCGTTTGCTGTAGCGTAGTCAAGAATAATGAAGCGGTCATGAATTTTGCCGTGAGTGCGTTTGAAAGTTAACTGTACTTTTGGGTATTCGCGCACAAAAGTTTCGCCATCGCGTTTGGTGAGATTTTTGCCGCTATTGTCGCTAAAAATAGTAATTGTTACTTTGGGGTTTACATCTTTGAGTTGCAGTAGTGTTTGTAAGCTCACGTAGTTGTCAATTAAGTAAATTGAAACTTGCGCTGTAGCAAAGATTTGCTGATAAGCGGCACTAGCTTCTAGCGTGTGTCCGTCAAGCATCAGTAGCTCGCGTCCCAAATGTTCTTCGGTGAAGTTGACCATGAAGTCTTGAAGCTCTGACTTGGTAACGACTTGCATTTTAAGATTGTCGACTTGTGATTCAACGCTTTCAACACGCTCGTTTAATCTGAGCAAATAGCGATTTGTTTCTATCGGTGATTCGCTAATTAGCATGTCTTTCATTTGCTTGAAAAGGATAATTAAAGCTTTACTCTGTTTGACCGCCAGATCACCTTTTAAAACAGTCATGAGCATGTAAATACCTTGTTCTGTAAACACATGTGGTAGTCTTCTGTTGCCACCGCGAGTATACATTGATGTTTGATTGTTGAGACCTATAATATTTATATTATTTGAAATCAAAAATTTTGATTTCAAAAGTTCTTCGAATTCATTTCTTGTTAACTGAAAGCGAAAATTCTCATCAAATCTGTCGAGATTGTTTTTGACCTGCTGATTGAAGGCGCTTAAATTATATCCATAAATCTCCGCCAAATCGCGATCGAGCATTACTTTGACTCCGCGAATAGTGTAGATTTTGTCGCGCAAATCGGTGGCACTCGTCAGTGCGATTGACTGTGTTTGATCTTCTTTTCTTGTCATACTCTAGATTATACTTATAATTCTTTCAAATTCTTTCATCCTGAAAGCTTAAATGCGTCAAAATTTATCCTATATTTTTCAATGCTGCACGTGTAGCATTGCACTTTTCCAGGCGTGAGTGGTGAGAATTTGTAACAAATTGCAATCTTATATACAGCGCGAAAACTGCACTAAATTGGTAAAAATTTCGCTATTGCTTGCGATCATAAACACCTGGAAAGCGGTGCGAGCGCACCCTTGAACTTCACTCCCTCCCCTCTGGCAGGGGTGAAGTTTTTCTTGTGGCAAGCTGTAAGGTGACAAAATGAAAAACGAAAAAGGCGCGACTCGCGCCGGCCTTTAAGCTCGCAGTGACGTCCACTTGGGTAAGAAGTGTCTCACTGTCGGTTTTCCTGATTGCTCAGGCCGCGAATATTGACACATCTGCATCGCCTTCGCGCTTTTTACTTACCCGTTGCTGGTATTATACCACAAAAACAGTATTTAACGGACGAAATTATTTTATGATTAACACTTTGTTTGATTTGGTAACCACCAAAACGTGCTTGAGATGAGGAATACTTTTGAGGAGATAGTGCAAACGCGACAATGCTTGATTGACATTCATTTTGCTGCGTCGCAAATCCACAACTACATTTGGCGATTGTGTGCTTGCATGGCGGAGCAACTTTTGTAAAGTGTTGATCTTGTCAGTCTTGGGACTTTTGATTTCCCATGTTTGGCCCATGATGATACAATCGGCGGTACGAGTGTTGCTTTTGGGCCGGACAAATTGCACCGCTGAATGGAAATGACGTGCTAACAGAATGGCAACTTTTCTTTCCAAATCACTGGGCCGAGGTCGGAGGGTATCTGGTATAATGACGACTGGTTTACTGGTCATATCTGCTATTATACCATACAAAGC
>CAYQLH010000066.1:0-4061 GCA_964418385.1 uncultured Pseudomonadales bacterium | reverse complement strand
CCTGGAAAACTGCATTTTATCTCGACTAATTTTAGTCGAATTAGATTTTTATCTCGATTAAAATTTTAGTTGAATTAGATTTTTTCTTAATTGGTGAAAATTATCAGACTGTTGCGCGCTCGGCTCCTTGAGTTTAAAGAGAGAGCGGATGTGACCCCAAAGGGATTCGAACCCTTGATTTTTTGGATGAGAACCAAATGTCCTGGACCGCTAGACGATGGGGCCGATTTTTAAAGATAGTTTATTATAACATAAAAATATTGAAAACAAACGGCAATTGGTGCAAACCACAAAACTTTGAGCGAGAAATGTGATATAATGCCTGCATGCAAAAATGGTGGTGTCGTTACGGCAAAAAAGTTTTCTTGACGATAGCGATTTTAGTTTTGGTTTGCTGGTTGGGGAAAAATCTTTACAGCGTGGTGCGCGAGTGTATCCGGTTGGCGATGGCCAAGGATTACGCTGGTTTTACCGCTTATATCCACTCTTTTGGTTGGGAAGGCGTGGTGCTTTTAATGCTTTTGCAAGCGCTGCAGACATTTTTTTTCGTTTTTCCGGAGATTGTGTTGCAAGTGGCGGCGGGGGCAATCTATGGGACGTTTTGGGGGACACTGATTTTAACGGTGAGTTTTTCGGTGTGCAATTTGTGGATTTTTTGGTCATTGCGACGTCCAGGTGTGCAATTGCCAGAGCGGATATTGCGTTTGCAGCCAGTGAAAAAATGTCGCCAAATGTTGCGCGAGCACGATGCAGAGACGGTGGTGTTTGTGCTTTATTTATTCCCGTTTTTGAGCAATTGTATCGTGCCTTACTTGGCGGCGCAGACCGATATTTCCCTGCGGCGTTACACGGTGATTATGATTTTAGGCACGTTGCCGATGATGCTGGTGAGCGTCTTTTTGGGCGATCGGCTGGCAGCGGGTGACTGGTTGATGGCAGCGGTGGCGTTTGGAGTTGGCTTTTTGGTGAGCGTAGGGCTTTATTTAGGACAAAATAAGTTTTTGGCGTGGCGGCGGGCACGTCGAGAAAATAAGGCTTAAAACTTGCATTTTGGTAGTGAATGCGGTATAATAGCAGTGTTTAAAAAGAAGAAGGAAGCGCTGGTCTTGAGAATTTTAAAGGGACAGCGAAGGAATTCACTGACTCTTACAGAATTTTTGAGCCATCGCGCGACCTAAATGGAAGGATGCCGGAGATTTCGGCAAAAGTTATGTATCCAAATTTTGAAAATCAGTTTAATACTGAGATAAAAGTTGGTGAGCGGATTGTTAAGGTCAATTTAGGTAAATTTGGCGAGCAAACCGCGGCTGACGTTTTGGTGCAGTGTGGCGATACGATCGTGAACTGTACGTTGACCTTGGGTGGCGAAAGCACCTTGGGTTATTTTCCACTGTCAGTGGATTTTATTGAAAAGTTATATGCGGGTGGCATTATTAAAGGCTCTCGCTGGGTGAAGCGCGAAGGGCGACCATCCGATGCTTGTATTTTAAAGTCACGGGTGATCGATCGTTCGATTCGACCTTTGTTTCCGGAAGGATTTCGTCGGGAGACGCAAGTGGTGAACACGGTTTTTTCGTATGACAAAACCAATCCCGATGACATGTTGGGCATGTTGGCAACGGGTATTGCTTTAGCCGTGGGTAGTGTGCCTTTTGATGGTCCAATTGCGGGGATTCGCGTCGGTTATTTGAAAGACGAGGATCGTTTTATCATTAATCCTACGGAGCAAGAACGCGAAGTCAGTGATTTAGATTTGATTGTCAGTGGCGGCTTAGATTCGATCGCGATGGTGGAAGCTGGCGCCAAGGAAGTGAGTGAAGACGTGATGTTGCGCGCTTTGGACACGGCTCAAAAAGAGTTGCACAATATTTGTGTGCAAATCAATGAAATTGCGGCGAAGTTCAAAAAACCGTTGGTGAGTTTCGAAGACTGCACGGCGGGTTTTGCTGAAAAACGCGCTCTTTTGGAGCCTTTACTTGCTGAAAAGTTTGATTTACCGGATATTACTGCTCGTGAGGCTAAGCTGGAAGACGTGGATATGAGCGAAGGTTTGGAAGAGATCGTGGCTCGCGAGGAAGTGGCAGAGCATGAGTACACTGTGGCCGATGCCAAGGAAGTTTGGCACGAAATGCAAAAAGAATATATCCGCGAGCGAATTTTGAATGAAGGGATTCGTTCTGACGGTCGCAAAACTACGGAAATTCGACCGATTACTTGTGAGGTTGATCTTTTCCCGCGGACTCATGGGAGTGCGATGTTTAAGCGTGGCGCGACGCAAGCAGTAACGGTGGTGACTTTAGGTTCGCCGAGTTTGGGGCAAATGATTGAAGATATGGGTGGTGAAGATATCCGTCACTACATGCATTTTTACTCAATGCCGCCATACGCTTCTGGCGAAGCGGGACGCATTGGAGCGCCCAAACGCCGTGAGATTGGCCACGGGGCTTTGGCGGAGCGAGCGTTGGTGCCGGTGCTGCCGGAACAAGAAGAATTTCCGTACACCATTCACGTGGTGAGTGAGATTTTAAGCTCGAATGGCTCGACGTCGCAAGCGAGTGTCTGCGGCAGTACCCTTTCGCTGATGGCGGCGGGTGTGCCGATTAAGCGACCAGTAGCGGGCATTGCCATGGGTTTGATCAGTGATGGTGAGCGTTATCAGATTTTGTCTGATATCAAAGACGTGGAGGATCACTGCGGCGATATGGATTTCAAAGTTGCCGGCACTGAATATGGTATTACTGCCTTACAAATGGATATCAAAATCAAGGGCATTAGCTTGGAGATTTTGACAAAAGCGCTGGCGCAAGCGCGTGAAGGTCGGCTTTTTATCTTGGATAAGATGCTGGCTTGCATTAGCGCGCCGCGCGATCATATCAGCCAATACGCGCCCAAGATTTTGCAACTGGTGATCCCGGCAGACCGCATCGGTGAATTGATCGGTCCTGGTGGTAAAAACATCAAAGCCATCATTGAAGCGTCTGGCGCTGAAATCGATATCGAGGAAGACGACGAGAAGAAAGTCGGTCAAGTCAATATTGCTTCAGCTGATCAGGAAGCGATTGACCGCGCCAAGAACTTGATTGAGGCGATGATGCATGTGGATCAAGTGGGCGATGAATACGATGGTAAAGTGACACGGATTGAAAGCTATGGCTGCTTTGTGGAATACGGCTATAAGAAAGAGGGCTTGGTTCACGTTTCAGCAATGTCGACCAGTTACTTGGATGATCCGCACAAAGTGGTGAAACTCGGTGATATTGTCCACGTACGCGTGAGCGCGATTCAAGACGATGGTAAGGTGAAGATGTCGATGCTGACGCCAGAGCAAGAAGCACAAGCGCGTGGCAGTGCTGGTAGTCGGCGGCGCCCAGATTTTAAGGGTGGTAAACGCCGTGACAACAATCGTGATCGGCAGCGGCGCAGTTTTAGCGATAACCGCACTCACCGTCCGGATTTCCACGATGCGAACGTTGGCAGCAATTAGCGATTGTACTTTGTGAATGTGAAAGACCGCCCGTGAGGGCGGTTTTTGGTTTGCAATAAAGCGTGATGGTCAAGTGTACTGGCGGCAATATTGAAAGCACAAAAAATGCCCTTTGTTCATACCTCGACCTATCTTCGCCAAGGGAGAACCCCAGACTATTGTCGGCGCTACGGCGTTTCAAGACTCTGTGCGGTATGGGAAGAGTTGGGTCCACCGTGCTCCAGAGATATGAACAAAAGGCACTTTTTAATAAAGATCATTCCAGATCTTTAACAAATGAAGAAAGCTCAGGTGATATTTTTCGACATTGTCATTAAAGCCAAAACATCTTTTTAACGTTTTTAAACTTATTGAAAAATCTATTGTTATTAAAATGCTCAATCGATCTCTTAGTACAAGTAAGCTTAATCTGTCGCCAGACTTACACCTCTTGCCTATTAGCCTGATAGTCTCTCAGGGATCTGATAGAGAAATTTCATCTTGGATAGGGCTTCCCGCTTAGATGCTTTCAGCGGTTATCCACAAGAAACGTAGCTACCCTGCACTGCGCTTGACAGCAACAACAGGAACACTAGGG
>CAYQLH010000065.1:0-4210 GCA_964418385.1 uncultured Pseudomonadales bacterium | reverse complement strand
TGCTCACCATGTGCTTGAGACTGGTGGAATAAGTGGAAAAATTAATCAAGCGATCCGAACGCATCAAAATGTACATCTGGTTGACGGAAAACGTGGCACCAAGCACGCGGATGGGCGCCGGCACTTTCCAGATGTTATTGTAAAAAACGATGCTACCTTGCCAGGTGACGTTGTAACGCTCCTGGCGCGGCAGGCTTAAAAAGTCATATGTGAGGGCGCTGAAATAATGCTGGTGAAAAATAGCGTCGGCGTCTTCTGAGGTAATAGTGATGTTTTCAAGCGGAATTTGGCATTTTTCGAGCAACTGTTTGGTGCCATAGCGTCCACCCCAGGCGTTATTGGAAGATTTACCTTTGGTCTCGCCTGGGATGTCAGGATGAAAACTCGTCCAGAGGTGACCAAAACGCCGTCCATATTTTTTCTTGAGCAGACGCGCTTTTTCGTGGGCGCTTTCCCCTTCTCTGGCTTCAAAAGCGACAACGATGTGTAAGTTTTCGCGGGGAAAAGACTGCTCGCCCAGGCGATCTAGCGTCCGTTCCAGCGTAGTCAGCGGCTCGGTGTAAGTGGGAATGACGATCAGATGATGGATCTGGCGATACTGGCGGTTAAAGTTGGCTTGCAGATCACCGATCCAGTCGTGACGGCGGCTTGCCTGGAGACGAAAATGCGCCATCACCGCCAAAACCGCTATCACTGCCGAGCGATAAAGCCAATACACGGTGAAAGCAATCACGTAGTAAGCGACCAACTCTGGGCAAACAAAAGAACCCCAAATGGGAAAAAGAATTAGCGACCAAGAGATCAGCCCTGGCAAAATCTCGAGCGCACGTTGAGTGCGCACCGGATGACGCAAAAAATAATTTTTTACGACGGTCATAAGGCGTATTATACCATAAGTGCGAGTGTGTGACCGTTTGTTTTCCTGTTGGTGTGAGTCGACCAAATGTGGGCACGCTTTGCTGTATACAATATACACTTTGAGCGGGTCAAACAATGCTTATTTATCGCAAAAAATGCCGCAATTATTGGCGAAAATGATGGTACAATAAACTATTATGCAAATGTCAAAACAACTTTTTGTGCCCAGTAAACAGCCACCGGCGAAAGCGGATACCGTCAATCACCGGTTGCTCGTGCAAGCGGGGTTTGTGCGCCAGACGATGGCGGGCGTGTACACTTACACCGCTTTTGGCCTGCAAGTTTTAAATAAAATCGCCGATATCGTCCGTTTTGAAATGAATAAGCTGGACTCAAGTGAAATTTTAATGCCGGCTCTCCACCCGAGTGAAAATTGGAAAAAATCCGGTGGTTGGGAAAATATTGACGTCCTTTTTCACATCAAATCGCAAACGGGCAAGGAATATGCTCTGGGACAATCGCACGAGGAAATCGTGACGCCGCTGATGGGTGAAATTATCAAATCATACAAAGATTTGCCCAAGAGCGTTTACCAGATTCAGTGGAAATTCCGCGACGAGTTGCGGGCGAAATCCGGGATTTTGCGTGGGCGCGAGTTTTTCATGAAAGACATGTACTCTTTTCATGAAACGCATGAGGATTTTTTGGAATATTACGAACGCGTCAAAGCAGGTTATTTGGCGGCTTATCGCGATATGGGTTTGGTGGCAAAAACCACCGAAGCGAGCGGTGGCAACTTTACGGACAAGGTTTCTTATGAATACATGGTTTTGACAGACGCGGGCGAAGACGACATTCTTTACTGCGATGACTGTGACTACTGCATCAATACCGAAATTGCCGAACCAGGCATGAGCGTGTGTCCGCACTGTGGTGGGAAGCTCCAGAAAGCGCGTGCTAGCGAGGCAGGAAACGTTTTTGACCTGGGTCAACACTACAGCGAGATTTTTGACGTCGCCTTTACGGACAAAGACAACAAACGCAAACTCGCGTACATGGGCTGTTATGGTATCGGAATTTCCCGGTGTATGGGTATTATCGTGGAAAAATGCCACGACGAACACGGTATTATTTGGCCAGAGACGGTGGCGCCGGCAGATTTTTACGTAGTCGGTATTGGCGATGAGGCGACCAAACAAGCTTTGACGCTCGCTGAGGAAATCGTAGCTGATCCGGTGGATCGAGCCAGCGCGATTGTGGATGATCGCGAAGTGACGGCGGGGGCCAAGTTTGCCTCGGCAGATATGATTGGTTGTCCTTACCGCCTGGTAGTAAGCGACAAAACTGGTAAAGATCAGCTTGAAGTGAAACGCCGTGATAGCGACCAAACCTGGACGATTGCGCGCCAAGATATAAGCAAGCTCGCCCATTTTGCTGCCGCTCAGCGTGATTTGGCACACTGGCAACCAGAAAATCGCCGCGAGCGAGCAGAAAAGTTTTTGGACGACCTGGCGCAATAAGCTGAAATCAAAGAAAATGGCAGCTAATTTGGATTTTTTGGCGACTTTAAATGATAAGCAAAAAGCCGCGGTTTTGCATGGTGACGGACCAGCGCTGGTTTTGGCGGGTGCTGGTTCGGGGAAAACGCGAGTATTGACGGCACGGGTGGCGTATTTGTTGGCGACCAAAAACGTGGCTCCAGATCAGATTTTGCTGGTGACATTTACCAATAAAGCCGCCGCTGAGATGAAAAACCGGGTTAAAGCCTTGACGGATCTGGATTTACCGATGTCGGGCACGTTTCACTCGCTGGCAACGAAGATTTTGCGCCAGTACGCGCCGGCGCTAAAACTGCCCAATAATTTCACAATTTACGATGCTGATGACCAGCTGGCTCTGCTCAAGCAAATTTACAAAAACAACGGTTGGGACGCCAAAGCGTACAAACCGCAAGCAGTACGAGCGGCGATCAGCGATGCCAAAAATAAACTTTTGGAGCCTGAAGATTATGCCGACGCGGCGTATGGCGATTTTGGACAATTTGTGGCGGGCGCGTACACCGCTTACCAGGCACATTTGCGCTTGGAAGACGCGCTAGACTTTGACGATTTACTAAGCTACGCCTTGAAACTACTCAAAACTGACGCCTACGTGCGCCGACGCTTCCAAGAACAGATCGTTTACGTGCTGATTGACGAGTACCAGGACACCAACACAGCACAGTATCAGCTGAGTAAACTCCTGGCGGCACCGCAAGACAATCTTTTTGTGGTGGGAGATTTTAGCCAGAGCATTTACGCCTGGCGCGGCGCAGATTATCACAATATGCTCAAGTTGCAAAAAGATTATCCCACGCTGACCACTTATCACTTGGACCAAAATTACCGTAGTATCCAGTCAATTTTGACCGCGGCCACGCAAATTATTCAGCACAATACCGATCACCCGATTCTCAATCTCTGGACAGAAAACAAAAAAAACGCGCCCTTGCAGCTTTTTGACTGCGAGACTGGAGATTTGGAAGCCCAGGCAGTAGCGAACGAAATTGCTACCTTGCACGAGACGTATCCTTTGAGCGAAATCGCAATTTTGTACCGCACCAACGCCCAATCGCGGTCTTTTGAAGAAGCGCTCACCAGAAAAGGCATCCCCTATCGCCTAGTGGGCGGGTTTAAATTTTACGAGCGTAAGGAAATCAAAGATTTACTGGCGTATTTGCGGCTTTTTGAGAACCCAAAGGAGTCAGTTTCGATTGCTCGAGTGCAAAAAATCGGCAAGCGACGTTTCCGCGCTTATCAGGACTGGCGTGAACAGACGCAGGCAGACGAAGGCGTGACACTGTCGCCGGACGCACTGCTCAAGGAAATCATCCGCGTCACCAAGTACAAAGATCTTTACGATCCCGACGACCCAGAAGATCAAGTAAAACTGGAAAATATCAACGAGTTGATCGCCAACGCGCACCAATTCGAAACAACGGCGCAATTTTTGGAAAATGTGGCTTTGATTCAAGATGATTACGGTCCGGACGGCACCAGGCTAGGCGAGCTGGAGCGCGACCAAGTGACGCTTATGAGCTTGCACTCGGCCAAGGGTTTGGAGTTTACGGTGGTTTTCCTGGTGGGCATGGAAGAAAACCTGCTACCGCACTCGCGAGCGCTTTTTGACGCCGAGGAACTGGCGGAGGAGCGGCGATTGTGCTATGTGGGCATCACCCGTGCCAAGGAAAAGCTGTATTTTACTCATTGCCACCGGCGTTGGACGTACGCTGGGATGAGCACGGTTTGCCGGAGCCGTTTTTTGGATGATCTGGATCCAGAGCTTTTGGAGACCACCCACGTGGAAGACACGA
>CAYQLH010000064.1:0-4357 GCA_964418385.1 uncultured Pseudomonadales bacterium | reverse complement strand
GCGACGATCTCGAGGAAATTGCCTCTTGACAAAAAGCCTATAATATGATATAATAAGACTATGTAACCATCCCTTAGGTCGCAAGCGACCAAATTTGGTGTGGTTGCTCCTTAACAATTCGTGACCCATCGAAAAATCAGAAATTAAAAATTATAAAATGGAGGTTGAGTAAGATGGAGGAGAGACAGTATTGCGCGTTCGTTCCACAGGTGAGGGACTGCGCCCGCAAGGCGGCGGCGGTAATCCAGACGGGAAAAATTCCGGAAGAGTGCCGGAATTGCCGCTGTCTGCTGATACAGGCGGCGCTTGAGCAACATCAAGAAGCCGCCGCTCGAGAGGCGCGGCGCGCCTTTTGGCGCCGTTCCGTCGCCATGGCGCTGGAGATCGCCCTGGTGACGATTCTCCTGACGGGCGTCGTTTTGGGAGGACTGCGTGCGGTCGATTGGACGATCGCGCGCCGTTCTCGTATCTCCTTGGAACGCCTCCACGCGGAGTACGCGCTGGAGGAGAGCGGAAAGATGTCCGCCGTCTACGTCGAGAAGGACGGCTCCAGGTGGGAGCTGGCAGTGGTCGCTTCTAGCGACTACGGGCCCGTTTTTGCGGCCCGGCCGCTCAACAAATAGTCACGAATTTTTTGCCCCGCTGGCGCTTGTTAGCGGGGTTTTTATTTTCAGATTACGCCAATCTTGTGGTATAATAGCCACTATGGCGAGAAAAAAATTGACGTTACCGTTAGCAATTTTGCAAGCCGCCAGACCGCTGCAGTGGCTCAAAAACGTCGTCATGTTCGCGCCTTTGGTTTTTTCGGGCTTACTTTTTGCTAGTGATGCCAACGGCATGCCTTATTTTGTGACCACGCTTTACGCGGCGATCATTTTTTGCATCCTTGCCTCGAGTGTTTACTTGCTCAACGATATTATCGATATTCGCGCCGATCGCGCTCATCCTTTCAAAAAACACCGTCCCGTGGCGGCCGGCATCGTTTCGATCCCGCTGGCTTTTACTTTGAGTTGTCTGGGCATTGTGGCGGTTTTCATTTTAAGCTACCCGTTGTCGTTTTTTTTCAAATGTTTGGTGGTTTTATACCTGGCATTGCAAATTTTGTATTCCCTCAAGCTCAAGCACGTCCCCATTTTTGACGTTTGCTCGATTGCTTCGGCTTTTGTGATCCGCGTTTACGCTGGGGCGACCGTGGGTTACATTCATCTCAACTCTTGGTTTTTGCTGACCGTGATTTCGGTGTCGCTTTTTATCGCTGTTTGCAAGCGTCAGAGTGAGCGCCGGCTTTTTACCGAAGAAACCGTAGGCGTCACGCGCTCCATCCTGCGTCATTACAGCCAGTGCTTGCTGGATCAATACACCAGTATGTTTGCCACCGCCGCCTGGTTGTCTTATGCTTTGTTTACTTTTCAGTATCAGTTCGTCCGTCCCGAGCAAAATCTTTCCTTGATTTACTCATCGCTGCCTCGGATTTTGCGTCCAGAAAAACTCCTCATGGCCACCATTCCGGTGGCGATTGTGGGCATTATGCGCTATTTGCTTTTAACTTACGAAAAAAATGAAGGCGAATCGCCAGCCCGGGTGCTCGTGACGGATAAAGTCCTTTTGTCCACCGCCATCCTTTTTGCTTTCATGATTATTTTTATCCTTTACGCGCCGGCGCAATTAAACGATATTTTAGATTGACATGACCAAACGTCTGCAATTTTGCTTGTTTGCTTTGATCATCGCTGTGGGAGAGTTTTTACGGCTTTTTCGCCTGGGTACACCGGCGGATTACATGTTTGACGAGATTTACCACGTACCCACGTTTATCTTGATTTCTCGAGGTGACGCCAGGGCGTACGAGTGGTGGCACCAAGAACTGACAGCCGAATTTGGCGAAGGCGCTTATATCGATTGGCTGCATCCACCGTTGGCCAAGCTTTTCCAGGCTGTTTTCGTTTCGCTGGGCGGCAATCAACCGGTGGTTTGGCGCTTGCCAAGCAGTCTTTTTGGCATCGGCATGATTATCGCGGTTTTTGCCTTTACACGCGCACTTTTTCCGCATTCGTCTCTCACAGCCTTGTTGGCTGCAGCCCTGATCGCCATTGACGGCCTGGCCGTGTCCATGTCACGCATTGCTATGAACGATATTTTTGTTTCCACCTGGTGCGTGGTGGCGCTTTACGGTTACTGGCAATTTTGCCGCCGGCCTCGCAGTGCACGCCAGCTTAAATGGCTGTGGGTGTGGACACTAGCCACTGGTTTTGCCTGCGCCAGCAAGTGGAGCGGTTGGCTGCTGTTTCCGTTTTATTTTTTCTGGGAAATGTTTCAAGTGACGCTTTTTGGTCTTTACAAGGACCGCGTCGTCTGGGCACGCCTGCTTTTTTCCGGCTGTATCGCGGTAGCGATTTACGTTTTGTCTTACGGGCAAATGTTTGCCTTGGGCTACGGGTGGGCGCATTTTGTTCAGCTGCAAGATCAAATTTTGAATTATCAGCTCAACCTCGACGCCACGCACACTTATGCTTCCAAGGCGTACGAATGGCCGCTGGGACTCAAACCGGTGCACCTTTATCACGACGCTCAGACTGGTAGCAATTATTGGAATAAACCGTTTTATCCTTCGTGGTATCTTTGCCTGGGCGCGTTGGTTGCTTTGCTGGTGTTTTTGGGCATGGATTTAGGGCGGACCCTCAAAAAACGTCGTCTCAGTCGCGCCGAGTGCTTCATTGCTTTCGCTTGTGCTCACGAAGCAGTGCTTTTTTGCCTGACAGCGTATTTTGCTCTCTGGGTCCCTTGGATTTTTTCGCCGCGGATTATGTACTTTCATCACTATTTACCAGCGGTACCATTTTTAGTGATCTTGGCGGGTCGGGTGCTTGCGGTTCTACTTGAAAGACCGATAACAATGCCGCAAAAGTCTCAAAAGGACTTGACAAATTAGCACTTGTGTGTTATAATTGCTAACATGATTGGATTGACAGCCCGACAAATACAAATACTCAAACTGGTCGTGGAAGAATTTATCAATTCCGCCCGACCGGTAGGCTCGGAAATGCTCGATCGCAAATACAATCTCGGTGTTTCCCCGGCGACGATTCGCAACGAAATGGTTTTTTTGGAAAAACAAGGCTACTTAACCAAAGATCACTCGAGTGCCGGTCGTTTGCCCACCTCCGCCGCGCTCAAGCTTTACGTCAACGAACTCATGAAAGAAAAGCAGCTTACAGTGGCTGACGAAGTGGACGTAAAGGAAAAAATCTGGAACAATCGCGATGATTTGGATGACCTGGCTGACGAAGTTGCTCGCTCGCTCGCCGAGCAAACGCAAGCTCTGGGCTTCGTGGTCACCAATCGCAACAAAGCTTACAGCTCTGGTTACGCCAATTTGCTTTCCATGCCGGAGTTTTTCGACATTTCGCTGATGCGCCAGGTTTTGACGCTTATCGAAGAAGTACCGGTGCTTCAAGAAATTTTTAAATTTGGCAGCAGTGAAAACCCAGTGCAAGTGGTGTACGGTCAAGAGTTGGGCAATCGCGATCTGGAGCCAATTAGCCTTATTTTCTCCAATGTCCACGTGGGTGATGCTGATCTCACGGTGGGCGTTTTGGGTTCCAATCGTTTTGACTATCCGTATGTCATGCCCATGATGCGTTATGTGAAGCATCTGATGGAACAACTCAACATCAAACAGTAGAAAGACCCCATGGCAAGCAAAAAAAACACTCCCAAAATCCATGTAGAAACAGCTGAAAAAGAGTCAGCATCGCCGCTTGAGCCCAATGTTGTGGACGCAGATAAGGTCGTTGCTGCCAACAAAGAGCAAGTTCTCTTACAAGCTCTCCAGGCAGAAAACAAGAAACTGCGCGAGCAAGCCAGCCGTGCCTTGGCCGACTACCAAAATCTCGAGCGTCGCCAGCGCGCTGACCAAGCCAAATCCATTGACTACGCCAAAGAAACGATTTTTGCGGATTTACTGCAACCGCTCGAGCATCTCTCGCTTGCCGCCGCATCGCTTAAAGACGCGGGTTTGGACATGGTGGTCAAGCAATTCTGGGAGGCGCTTGCCGGTCAAGGCCTTACCAAAATCGAACCGCTCGGGCAACCGTTTGACGCCAATACCATGGAAGCGATCGCCAAAGTGGGCGATGGCGACACGGTCAAGGAAGTCGTGGCGCTGGGTTTTGCCTTGGGCGACCGCGTTCTCAAACCCGCCAAAGTCAAAGTGGGCTAATTTTCATTTTGTAACATTTTTCAGCCACTCACGCCTGTAAAATCGCCATGCTGCACGTGCAGCATCAGAAAACTTCTCCCCTGCACAAGTGGAGACAGACGAGGCATAGCCTCAGTCAGAGGGGCGGGAGCGAAGGTC
>CAYQLH010000063.1:0-4696 GCA_964418385.1 uncultured Pseudomonadales bacterium | reverse complement strand
TGTGGTGCCAACGCCACTGCCAGCTATTCAACATCTTGCACCTGTAAAAGCGGCTACACTGGGAATGGGTTTACGTGTACAAAAGTATGTCCTGGTACTGAAATTGGCGGCATTTGTTGGGGCGCCATTTCCTCAAGTTTTTATACTTTTGCTGATGCTTCATCTTACTGCTCAATCGGACAACATTTGCCTCGTAAGGAAGAATTTGTACAATTCTTGCAAAGCGCATGCAGTAACGCAACTCTACATAGCTATTGCTACAACATAACCATGTCGCAATGGACGTCGTCTGATCCATGTGACGGAAGTGGTGATCCTGATTGTGAACGCGACGCTCAATTGCATCGTTATTGGTCATCTAGCGAAAGTTACGGCCATGGATGTTTTTTAGAGATGACTGATTCATATGGATTAGTAACCTGTGGTGATGGCAAATTGAACATCCGACGCATACGTTGTATCTACGATTAATTTTCGCTTTCCATTCTTTATTTACCAAGTGTGTGTCCTTAAGCCCCCGCGAGGGGGCTTTGGGTTGCCCAGCAGCAAAAACCGAGCTCCCCCTTTAAGGTAAGGGGGGTGGGCGCGCAGCCGCCTAGGGGTTTATGTTCAAGTAATAAAGGACGCATGCACACAGCCGCCTGGGGGGGATATGGCTACTTGTGCCTAACGGGGAGTTTCCGCATCGCTTTGATGCGGTTGGTATGGTATAATACCAGATATGCCCAAAAAACACGGCAAAATCTATCTAGGCGGCGCCAAACCGCAACCACACGAAATTGTAGCTGCAAAACGTCTGCAACAAGAAGGACATATTGTCAAATTTCTCAAGGCAAATAATAGGTCTAAAACTCCTGATTTACAAATTGACAATCATGATCTTTGGGAACTCAAAAGCCCTTTATATGCCAAAAAATCTACTCTCGAGCATATCTTTAAAAAAGCCGCTAAACAGTCAGACAATGCGATTTTTGATCTTACGCGAGCCAAAGGTAATCCGCATCGCGCCGAGCAAACTCTCAAAAGTCTATTTACACATTCACAAAAAATTAAAAAAATAATCGTGATCACTAAAGTATCAGTATACACCCTTGACAAAAAGAGATAATATGATATAATGACCCTGTCATGACCAAGGAATCGCACTGTTGGCGACGACAATGCGTAGCGGCGGTTTCCTGGTGCCGTAGAACACCAAGAGATCGCCTCCTTAAATTTTTAAGTTTTGACAACAAAACTGCAAAAGGCGCGTGAGCGTCTTTTTTGCGCTAAAACTACCTTCGTGTATTTTGGCAAGAAATAAATACAGTTATGAAAGCAAAAAACCGAGCTCCCCCTTTAAGGTAAGGGGGGAGTGGGCGCGCAGCCGCCTAGGGGTTTATGTTAACAAAATGCAACATTTTCTCTCAATCCACGCCTGGAAAATGTCAATGCTACACGTGCAGCACTACTAGAAATTAGAAATGATAAATTAAAAATTATAAAGAAAATGTGTATTTACCAACACTTTTTAATTTATGATTTCTGATTTTTAATTTATTTATGAGAGGGGTGCTCAGTTTTTGTCTAGCTCCAGTACTGCGGAAAATCGCGCATAAACGCTTCTCGCCGCTCGCCTTTAAGCGACCCAATAAACGGTCGGAAAGTCTTCAAATCACGCTTGTCATCGCGCTGATGCTGCAACAATTTATGCAAATAATTTTCCAAGTCTTCTGCGTACTCAATATTTTCCCAGTAAAAATACTTTTTGTTGATGCGTGCCCGACCCTCGCTCGCGTCCGCCGTTGCCAAGCCCGAACTGGACGCACTCGAGCGCGCCGTAAACGTGGCCACGCCCAAAAGGCGCTCCCAAAATTTCTTGTTGCTCACCGACGTATCTACCACTTCCGTCAGTGGCAAGGTTTGGCTGGCGTGATTAAAAAGTCCGTACTGTACGATCTTCACCAAGCGGTAATTGGTCAAAACACCCACCGTTTTGCGCCACGTCAAACAGATGTAATAGCCAATGAGTGCCCCGCACAGCCAGATAATGATCAAAAGCGCCACCGAAATCGCCGGCCAGTTGAAAGCCGCATTCAGTTCGCGACTCATCCACCACGTCATCCAGCCGCTCAAAACTGTGAGAATTGTCACACACGCCGTCAGCCATGCCATCCGTGCCAGCAGCAATTTTCGCGATTCACGCGTCGCGTACAAAATCACTTCGTTGCTCTCTTGCCCCGGGAATTTATACAAATAAGGAAATTGAAACTCCCGCTGGTCGAGAAGGGGAGGACGCTTGATTTGTTCTGGCATTTTGCTCCTATTCTAACTCAAAAGCGCCGGTGTATAGCTGATAATACACACCTTTTTGCGCCATCAATTTTTCGTGTGAGCCACTTTCTATAATTTTGCCGTGATCCATGACGATGATTGCTCGTGCTTCGCGCACGGTGGAAAGCCGGTGAGCAATGACCAGTGTCGTGCGACCTTTCATCATGTTGTCCATGCCGGCTTGAATGTATTTCTCGGTACGGGTGTCAATGCTCGAGGTCGCTTCGTCCAAAATTAACACCGGCGGGTCCAAAATTGCGGCTCGCGCAATCGAAAGTAACTGTCGCTGTCCTTGCGACAAATCATTGCCATCGCCACTGAGCTTAGTTTCGTATTTCTCCGGTAAATGGCTGATAAAAGCATCAGCGCTCGCGGTTTTTGCCGCCGCTGTGATTTCCGTCTCAGCGACGTTTTTGTGACCGTAAGCGATGTTTTCAGCCACCGTGCCGGTAAAAAGATTGGTGTCTTGCAACACAATTCCCAAGCTCCGGCGCAAATCTTTTTTGCTAATTTCGCGAATATTAATGCCGTCAAGTAAAATCTCGCCTTCATCAATGTCATAAAAGCGATTCAGTAAATTGGTAATTGTGGTTTTGCCCGCACCGGTGTGCCCCACAAAAGCGATTTTTTCGCCTGGTTCGCAAAAAAAGGTGACGTCGTGCAAAACTTCTTTTCCTGGTATATAAGCAAATGTCACGTGATTAAATCTCACGTCACCGCGCAGCTCGGTAAGTGTTC
Source organism: uncultured Pseudomonadales bacterium (assembly GCA_964418385.1). Classification (GTDB taxonomy): domain Bacteria; phylum Patescibacteriota; class Microgenomatia; order UBA1400; family PJMF01; genus RGIG2560. The sequence goes on along the minus strand of CAYQLH010000063.1, from coordinate 1,645 downwards.
CGTCAGGATGCTTCCAAGCCCAGCGCTCAGTTCGTTTTTTGGATTCCACGAGTTGTCCGTCTTTGTCAACCGCGACATCCACGAGCGTGATTTGCCCGTCGTCAGATTCTGGCAACTCGTCCAAAAGAGCAAAAATCCGCCCGGCGCCTGCCAGTGCCACCACCACTGAGTTAATTTGCCCGGACACTTGTGCTAGCGGCCTGGTTAAATTGCGCGACAGTTGCATAAAGGCAGCAATCAATCCGAGCGTCATTCCGTCCACACCCCGCACCACCATCATGCCGCCCACAATCCCCAAAAGCACGTATTGCAAATTGCCAAAATTCATCATCAAAGGCATCAGCACGTTGGCGTAAGTGTTAGCTTTGCGGTTGCACACTGCCAACTCGTCATTAAGGCGCTCAAACTCGCGTTGGGCGTGCGCCTCGTGCGAAAAAACTTTGACCACTTTTTGGCCATTGATAATTTCTTCGATGTAAGCGTTGGTTTCACCCAAAATTTTCTGATGAGTGGCAAAATATCGTGCCGCCAGTTTGAGTAGGACAGAGGACAAAAAAAGCGACACCACGATCACTGCTGCGGCCACCAAAGTCAACCAACCACTGCGAGTGATCATCGTGATGGCCACCATCACGATCATCGCCAGCGACATCAACATATTTGGCAAGCTACGACCGATCATCTGCTCCAAAGCATCAGTGTCATTGGTAAAGCGACTCATGATGTCACCAAATTTATTTTCGTCAAAATATTTCAAGGGCAACGACTGAAGTCGCACAAACATTTGCTCGCGCACGCTCCGCAGCGTCCCTTGAGTCATGGGAATAATTAAATACTCCGACAAAAAAGAAATTAAAACACCCACCATGTAAATGACGGCCATAGTCAGGATTGAAAGCGATAAACCGCGATAATCGGGTGCCGGCATTTTTGTTAAAGGCACAATGTATTTATCAATCAAAACTTCCAGGTAAACAGAATTGATAATCGTGTCCAAATTTGCCAAAAGCGTGAGCGTCAAAACCGTGATCAAGCGCCATTTATACGGCTTCAAAAGTCCCAAAAGCCGCCAGAGCACTTTCGGATCGATTTTCTCGTGTTGGCGCGTGAAAGCTTTTGGCATCAAGCGTCTCCTTTCTGGATTTGCGAGCGGTAGATTTCTTGGTAGATTTTGTTTTCCGCCAAAAGCTGCTCGTGCGTGCCCAAACCGTCGATGTGACCATCGTCCAAAACCATGATCAAATCTGCTTCTTGTACCGACAAAATCCGTTGCGCGATTATGATAATCGTTGTCCCCGGAATTTCATGTTCCCACGCTTGGCGGATCAAACTTTCGGTGCGCGTGTCCACCGCACTGGTAGAATCGTCCAAAATCAAGACTTTCGGTTTTTTTAGTAAAGCTCGGGCAATGCACAAACGTTGTTTTTGCCCGCCCGAAAAATTTGTGCCTCCTTGCTCCACCATTGTGTCAAAGCCTTGTGGTAGTGACATCACAAAATCGTAAATTTGTGCTTGCTGACAGGCTGCCTCAAGTTCGCTATCCGTAGCTCTCGGGTTACCCCAACGTAAATTTTGCTTTATAGTTCCAGCAAAAAGTACATTTTTTTGCAAGACCATCGCCACGGCATCGCGCAAAGCTTGCAGA
>CAYQLH010000062.1:0-4792 GCA_964418385.1 uncultured Pseudomonadales bacterium | reverse complement strand
GGATCGTCAATCCGCAGTACATTTCCCAAATACTCATTCTTGGGACTGACGACCTTCCACATCGACCCCTCGACGTAGTGCGGTAAAAGATTGCAGTACGTCTCGAGGTTTTCTGAGGTCACCACAATCTCCTCGCCACTGGGAATATCCGCGGCTGTCAATTTGACAGTGATAACCGTTGGGCAAAAGATTTTGTCCTTACACGGCAGGGGAAGATCTGTACCTTCGGGGCTGTCGTAGGTGCCCTGGATCTCAATATCCAGGATGTCCCCTACGACGTAGCCGTTCTCTGTGGTGAACTCGACCTTAATCATCGAGTTATTCGACCCGGGCACAAACGCTGCGCCCTTCAGGTCTAGGAGGTCCTGGACGTTTCGGGCGCCAAACCGCGCCCATTCGGTGCGTTTGTATTCATTTCCACTGTCAAAACTCGAGTTTTTGTCAGCGAACGCCGCCGACGCCACCATCGCCAAAACCGCTACTACCGCAAAAATCGTCTTCCTCATCTGGAAGACCTCCCTTCTTAAATTTTTTGCCTTAGGATCACATTTGTGAATCCCGCCCTTACGCTGGAGCGTCCTGCCCACATTGGGGTCCTTACGGACATCCGATCAAAACCACGCACCACATTTATCAAAAAACATTCTTTCACTTACTTCACTTGTCAAAGATCTTTCTCACACTCGCTATAATCGCGAGCGCTTGAAAGTCCTCGCAAGCAAAGTGAATGTCAGAACTAACTCATATTGTATCACACTATAGGATTTTTGTCAAGCAGTAATTTCCAGGCAGAAACGCCCTCAAGCCGCCAGAATTTCGCGCTCAAAACAATCATTATGGGGCGCGCAAAATGAACACATAATATTCTGCGAGGTGCCTAAAACATTGATTTTCAAAGCACTTTCACCCGTTCGCACCTGGTTGAAAATCATCCAGATTTTTGCCTGCATAAATAATATTGATCACACGCACCACCCGCGCTTTTGGATAGATTTTATAAAAACATAAATACTGATCTACGCAAATTGATCTTATGTCAAGTTGCCGCAGTTGCGGTTCTAATCGCATGCCGCGATCGGGAAAAGTATCAAGCGTATCAATGGCTTTAAGGATTTTGGCAATTTTACGCACGCCGCTAATGGGAGCACAATACGTCTTTTCGTAATAGACACGGATACTTTCCAAATCATCAATCGCCGCCGCAGAATACTTGATTTTATATTGCATGTCCATATCTGGACACAAAATCATTTTTGACGCGAGTGACCGAGAATTCACAGCCAGTTTCTGCTTGGTGCAAGCTTTCAGTCAAGAGTTGTTCGAGTTTTCCAGGCTTCAACTGACACAATTCATACTGACGATGAGCGCGGGCATGAACAAAAACATTGCCGTCGTCTAAGTCGACAGTAGCGGGGAGTACGGGCGTTCGCAAAACAGTCTCAATCATATCAGCGATTATATCATACTTGTCCCCAAAAGCAAACCGACATCTTGTAATGGGACAGGACATTTTGCACATAATGAAAATTTATAGTTTTATGGGCTACGATGCCAAATGCGCCACAAAAAGCCCCGGCGGATGCCGGGGCGATATCTATCTCAAGTGAGTGTAAGCCGGCACAAAGCCGCCAAGGAGCGTGAGTTGACGACTGGCCAACTCACACCCACCTGAGAATTCGGAGCTACCGCCTCTTCAAGGCGAAGAGGGGCAGCATGATTAACGCTGCCGTGCCGGCGCCGGCGTTGCAGCCGGAGCTGCCGCTGGGGGCGGTGATGGGGGTCGTTTCGGGGTTGGTGTCGGGCATGGTGTCGGCTTTGGGCTCCGGCTCCGTCGCGGTTTTTTCTGGCGCCTTGGAGGCCGCCAGCACCGTCGCGAAGTCGTGTTGGTAGTCGTCGTTAAATTTGACGGTTACCAGCTCGCCCTCGTGCACCGCGTCGGGGACGGTTTGTCCGTCCGCGTTCTTGATCCACTCGAAGTGGATGTCAGCCACTTCGAAGTAAGACGCGGACTCGAACGTGCACGTGCCGTCGCCGTTGACGGTTACGCCCTCAGCGGGCGCGATGAAATCGCGGACCCGCTGTGTCGAGCAGGGGGCGCCGAAGGCCCATGACACCTCGGCCTTTCCGGGGCCGAGGACGTGCATGTGCCCTTCTACTACATACACGTGGGCTTCGACTTTCTCCCCGGCGCGTCGGTACTCACCACCGACGGCCCAGCCGACGGGCGACAAACCAACGTCGCCGCTCATCACCCCCTGCAGGATGATGTTGGTCGACTCCATCGGCTCGTCCGGCAGGCGCTCAGTGAAGCCGATCGTCACCAAGTCTTCCATGCTGGTGGCCATGAAGTACTCCACGCCCTCTCTGGTGTGGTAGTACCCTGCGAACGCCGCCGACGACGCCATGACCATTACCACAACTGCTACACACCCAAGTGTCTTCCTCAACATGAGAAAGACCCCCTTTCATTAAAAAAGCTTTTTTGTAGGGCTCCCACCGTGGGAGCCCCGCCCTCTTACCTGGAGCGCCCTGCCCGCAAAAGCGGGAACTTACGGGCATCCAACGAAAACGGACGCGTAATCTATTATGAATTCACTTACTTCACTTGTCAAAGAACTTCTTTCGCGCTCACGTCTCCCCCGCGAGCATCTGTCCAGAAGTCGCAAGTGAAGTAGTGGGCACTAGAAACATCTTTTTAAGATAACTTTATTATATCACATTATAAGTTTTGTGTCAAGGACCAAAATCCAGGCAAAAATTTGATCAATCGCTAAAATTTTCGCTTTTAGCCGAGCATCAATGCCACTCGAGGCAAAATTGCTCTCGAAAGTAGTGAAGTTTGGGGTATAATAGGCGGTATGACGAAAATACGCACGCGCATCGCCCCTTCGCCAACGGGCATTGCTCACATCGGTACCGCCTGGCAAGCGATTTTTAATCTCGGTATCGCCCATCAGGGTGGTGGTGAGTTTGTGATCCGGATCGAGGATACAGACAGGAGTCGTTTTGTGCCAGAAGCGGAGGCACTCATTTACGAAGGCTTACGCTGGCTGGGGATCGACTACGACGAGGGTGGCGCCAAAGGCGGACCGTTTGCGCCTTATCATCAGAGTGATCGCTTGGATATTTATCATCGTTACGCGGCGCAACTGCTTCAGTCTGGCTGGGCGTATTATTGTTTTGCCACCAAAGAAGAACTTGACGAAATGCGCAAAGCGCAAATTGCTCGCGGCGAGGTGCCGCGCTACGACGGACGCTGGCGCGACGCTGACCCCGCCGAAGTGCAAAAACGCCTGGAAGCCGGCGAACCGCACGTCATCCGCCTCAAAGTGCCACGCGGTCGCACCATTGCCTGGGAAGACGCTATCCGCGGTCACGTGGAGTTCCAAAGCGATCTCATCGATGATCAGATCCTGATGAAAGCCGACGGTTTCCCCACCTATCACTTGGCAGTGGTAGTGGACGACCACTTGATGGAAATTACTCACGTTTTGCGTGGGGAAGAGTGGATTTCTTCCACCCCCAAGCACTTATTGCTTTACGAGGCTTTCGGCTGGCAGCCACCTGTTTTTGCTCACATGCCGCTCATCCGCAACGCCGACAAAAGCAAAATTTCCAAACGCAAAAACGATGTTTCCATCCTGGCGTACCGCGACAAAGGCTATCTGCCAGAGGCAGTCATCAATTTTATCGCGCTTTTGGGTTGGTCGCATCCGGAGGGGAAAGAAGTTTTCAGCCTGGATGAATTTGTCAAAGTGGTCTCGCTGGATCGCGTCCAGAAAACAGGTCCCATTTTTGACATTGAAAAACTCAACTGGTACAACGGCTATTACATCCGTAAACTTGTGGAAGAAAAAGGGATCGCCGCTCTGGCAAGTCGCTTAATGACGGGCGGTTTTATTGATCCTCGTTTCCCCATGGACAAACTGGAAGCAGTCTTGCCGCTAGTGTACGAACGCCTGGTACGTTTGTCGGATTTCAGCGAATTGACAAACTTTTTCTGGCAAGACGTCACTCCAGATATCGCCACCTTGCTCAAAAAAGGCGACCTGGAACTCGTGAGTGCACAGCTTCAATTTACCCGTGCCTTTTTGGAAACTATTCCCTGGGAATTGGCTAAAATTGAAGAAACCATCCGCACACTTTGTGAGAGCAAACAATACAAAAAGAGCCAATTTTTCATGATGCTGCGCGTGGCTGTCACCGGTAAAACCGCCACCCCGCCGCTTTTTGAAACGATGTACGTCATCGGGCGTGAAGCTGTAATTGCCAGGCTAGACAAAGCCCTAGCGCTGGTGAAGGGAGTGAATGTCGGCTAAAAGTTTTGTCAATCGCACCACCGTCCCCAGTGTGCGCGTCAATACCGGCAGCGCCAATAGCAGTTCTTTGATCGTCAACCACCGCAATCTCGGTGAACGTGGCGGCCTCAGCGGCGAATTTGGCTCTGGCTCTGCCACCTCGCGCGAAAAAATGCAACTCCGTCACCTGATGGCCAAAACCAACAGTGAACTTTACGAAAACAACCCCGTGGCCAAGCGCCGCGTGGAGCAGCAAATTGCCACCAAAGCCGGCGAACTTTATGGCATCGATCCCAAAAAACTCATGCACGCCGGCAGCCAGACCGTCAGTGATGGTCGCTCGGGCGCTTTCACCGAAGCTTCCGCTCATTACGGGATGAGCAGCGTCGACGCCAGCAAAACCGCTTCTCCCGCTTCTGCCTGGCATGGCGGCTGGACGGATAATTATGGTTTGCAAGATAAAATGAAAATGGTGCGACCAGGCCGTGCGTAGC
>CAYQLH010000061.1:0-5038 GCA_964418385.1 uncultured Pseudomonadales bacterium | reverse complement strand
TTTGGAGTTTTACGATTTTAGTGTATTATATCATAAGTTCGTCGAATTTGCTGGGTGTGAGTATGGAGGCAGCACTCAAGAGCAATGCTGCACGTGCAGCATTGCAATTTTCCAGGCGTAAGTGCTTTTAATTTGTAACAAATTATGAAAAATGAAGGCAAAACAAAACTCCACTTTTGTCAGCGGAGTTTTGCTTACAACTAGACTTATCAATTGTTTTTGATTTTTAGTTTGCAATCGGAGCGGGAGCGTCGGACGGTCTCACTTCGACAGGCATTGGCGCGGCACTGGCACCGGTCAGATCATCAGGTGGTGTCAACTCAGTGGGCGCGGCCACAGGTGCAGCGTTGGCGTCATCGGCGGGTACGGCCACAGGAGCAGGAGCATCGGCATCACTGGGATTGGCGTTTGCGGCTGGATCGGTGTTGGCAAAAGTGACTTTCGCATCGGTAATTTGAGTGGGAGTGCCGGAACAAATTGCTTTGAAATCCCAAGTGGCACCCGCAGCCAGGCTTTCGGTGGCATCGATACAATTGTCACCTAAGTCATTACCTTCTGTGCCTTCTCCTTGGAAAAGGACCATGACACCGGTGAGCGTTTTGCCAGTGTTGTTGGCAACTTGACCGGTGACAACAGTATTTTCGCCATCTGCGCTTAAGTTGTAAGTGACGATATCCAAACCTTCAGTTTTGGAGTTTTCCTCGAGAATATTATTGGCTGTTTTAAGGATAGCGATGGTGCCGAAATTAATCCCCCAAGCAAGAATTAAACTAAGAGCGCTGATAATGGTACCAGCAATACCCATACCGCCTTGTTTTTTGACAATGGCGACAATACCTAAAATTAGACCAATCACAGCCAACAGCATTGAAAAGACGTTAAGAAGTGGAAACCAACAGCCCAAAATGGCGACGATGCTGAGCACGAGACTGGCGATCGCCAAACCTTTCGATTGCTTTTCTTCCATAAGACCTCTCTAGCGGCACAATGCCGACAACTTTTTTCAGCGAGATACTGATTGGTTTGTATTATAGCAGATAACGAAAAGGTTTGCAAGCAGGTTTTATGGTAACTGCTCGAGGTATTCAAGATAGCGCACTACGGCAAGCTCGCTGGCGGGACTGCTCAGCGGATAGTAAAGCGAAGGGCAAGCGTTGACTTCGATGATGTAGTCGCCAAAAAAGTCTAGGCCAGCCACAGGCAGTTGCAGGGTGCGGCTGATGAGCTCGCAGGTAGAACGCTGCTCTGGGGTGATGTGCGCAGAAATATCGCGGACGCGACCACCCTGACCAAGATTACAAGTACCACTGACACGCACTTGTTCGCCGGCGGCAGGGATGTCATCAAGATGCTCGCCTAGGTAGGCAGCGGCGGCTTGAGGATCGATAAAGGCCAGGTCTGATTCGTATGGACGAGTGCGCAAGTGGGTGTTTTCGTAAGTAATTAATTCTTTGACGCTGTGCTGACCGTCACCGGTAACAGCGGCAGGAATGCGTGCCACTGCGAGGACAAAGTGGTGGTTGATCATAATCACGCGGACTTCTGGAGTTTCGCTGGTAACTTGGGCTTGAGCGAGTAGATGGGCGCTGTCGTCGTAGCGGTAAGCAGCGGCGTGAGCAACGGCGGCTGTGAGTTGTTTGTGAGTGCGGACGTTGGTGGTGATGCCGTGACCGTGACCTTCGTCGAGTGGTTTGATGACGATGGCACCAGCTTGTTTGATGAGCTTGATGGCGGCGGCGAGTGATTCTGGGGTCAGTTGAGCGTGTTTGTCCAGACTGAGGAGAATAGTTTTGGGTTGGCGGATGCCGACACTTTCGAGTAATTCGTAAGTAGCATATTTATCATTGGCGAGGATAAACGCGAAGGCAGAGGTGGTGGGGGGGGTGGCGGAGTAAAGTGAGATGACGCGACCGTCAGGGCGAGTGGCAAGCAGGAGCGTGAGATCACGGCCAACGCGTTTGATGTTTGACCAGCCGCGCTCGCGAGCGAGGCGCTTGAAAGCACGAGCAGTAAATCGTAATTGATCGTCTGGAATTTGGTAATAGTCTTGCATCGGGCGTATTGTAACACGAAGTTAAATTTTGTCAATAAATAATTGAGCGATATGTCGTCGTTTTTAGTATTGCGGAAGGAAAATTTTGGAGTTTTCAGGCGTCACCCAGATTTCAGTAGAGCCTTGCTCCACCATACTTCGGACGGCTTTGCGGACCATGTTTTCGAGAGTGCGCTCGAGAGTGCGAATGCCCATATCGTAGCCCAAGGGACGAATAATTTTGCTCCAAAGTGATTCGTCGATGTGGATTTGTTCTGGTTTAATGCCAGCATTGGAGTAAAGGCGCGGCAAAATGTAGTTTTTGGCGATCATTTCTTTTTCGTAATCGGTGTAGGAAGGCATGGAGATTTTTTCCATCCGGTCCATCACGGCGGTAGCGATTTTGGTGGTGTTATTGGCGGTACAAAGGAAAATGGCTTGCGAAAGATCCACGGGATAATCAACGTAAGTATCAGTGAAAGCTTTGTTTTGCGCGGGATCAAGGAGTTCGACTAAAACGCCCATCACGTCCATGAGAGCACTTTCGGCGACACGATCAATTTCATCGAGGAGAAAAATGGGATTGCGGACGCCGACTTCGCACATGCCTTTGATGATTTTGCCTGGTTCGGCTTCGAGTTGTAAGCGTGACCAGCCACGCAACTCGCGGGCAGAACCCATACCGCCAAAAGGAATGCGGACGATGTAGCGACCCAGTGCTTCGGCGAGCGAGTAAGCAAAAGTAGTTTTGCCGGTACCCACGAGACCTACCAAAAGCAAGATTGGCGCGCGATAGGCTTGACCGGGTGCTTGTTGGTTTTGAAGTTTGAGAATAGAAACGTATTCGAGAAAACGATTTTTGACTTCCATCATCCCGTAGTGGTGTGAGTCAAAAATACGTCGGGTTTCGTTGATGTCTAGGCGGTCGCGAGTCATTTTATTCCAGGGAATGCGAATTAACCAGTCAATATAATGAGTGACCATTTCGTATTTTTCGTCATAGTTACCAAAGTCGAGAGAGCGTTCGAGCGAAACGATGTCGCGCTCGGCTTTTTTTTGAACAGCCTCTGGTAGTTTGGCATCAGCGAGGCGAGCTTTGAGCTCGTTGATTTCCGAGACCACGTATTGATTGACTTTTTCTGACATTAGTGCTTATTATAGCGCACGCGATGGTGGTTTGGCAAGTGCGCGAAATTTCCAAATCGCCAGAGTCCTTGCAAATATAAAGGTAAAACACGCGGATTTAGCAAAGAGACTAATTTTTGTCAAACAGTATTTTTTGAGTCCAAAAATGCTTTTATGAAAAGTTTTACTTCTTGACTCGCATTGTCTTGTGTGCTTAAATATATTCAATAAGTCACAGAAAGAATTTATGCCAGAATTGGAAAACGGATTCATCCCGCCAGAAGAGCAACAAGATAATAATCTACCAGAACAACCAAAACAAAAGTCAGAAATAGATGCTGCTCAATACGAGCGCTACATCGGCGCCAAACTTTTATCCAAAATCGGTGCTGAAAACAAATACTCACATATCGCGCAAAAATCACTAGAAATCGCCAAAACGCGCCACGAAAAAATCCAAGGTAACAACAGCGAGCGGAGAAACTTTGCCATGCTAGAGCGGCTAGAGCAGTTTGTTGAGCGTCACGGCAGTGAAGGCGAAAAACGTATCTTAGAAATGTCCTCATCTAACTTAATCATCTTACCGGAAGATTTTACTGAAGGTTACTGGCGTACTCAAGAACAGATTTTACGTGACAACGGTCAAGGTCGGGAACTCTCTCAGCGCGAGAAAGATTATTTAATTGAAGATATCCAAAAAAATCAACGTGAGTCACTCCAACCTTGGATTGACTATTTGAGCGTGGAAAATTCACCCTATCCTGTTTGGTTTAAAATGTATGCTTGGGAAGGGATGTCCAAGATGGGTGTTTTTGACACTGACAAAAAACAATTTGCCAAACGTGACAAAACCACTGTTGCTCCCTATCCCAAACTTAACCCTGCAGCCTTAGCCAAAGTCTATGGTGCAATTATGGATTTTTATAATATTTCTCAAGAAGACTTTTATGCTGACGGCGACGAGCAGCAAGCAGAAATGGAAGCCTTAATCAAGTCTGGCAATTTTAACAAACTCTACTCCAAAATTATGTTGGAAACCAAAGTGGTCATTAAGTCTCCCGAAAATCCGGAAGACGTCAATGGTGAGTGGATTGAATATCTTCCTGGTGACGAAGAAAAACTTGCCGCTGCTGCTGAAGGTACACCGTGGTGTGTTGCCAATCCTGGTACTGGTAAAAACTATTTAGAAACCGGCGGCTATTCTGGTGATGATGAAGTAGATCCTCAAGATAATCACGCTAAATTTATTCTCTTTCACCTGCGCGACAAAGACACTGGTCAAGTTGCTAGTAATGCTTGCGCTTCCATTCGTCTTGGCACCGATGGTCGTGTCGCTGAAATTTCCGGTCTCAACTCTGGTCAAGCTCTCGAGGACTCTCTTGTTCCTACCGTAGAAGCCAAAGTCAAAACTCTCCCTGGCGGTGAAGAGTTTCTTGAAGCCTTTGCTGACAAAAAGACCCTGATCACCATCGACCACAAAGTACAAGCCGGCGAAGATTTGACCAAAGAAGAGTTAGAGTTTGTGTACGAAATTAACCGACCAATTAAAACTTTGGACACGTACAACCGATATGATCCGAGGATTGAAGAGATAAAGGAAAAATATCCTGTATCGAAGGTATTAGACGCAGGTGTCAATGCTAAAGAATTAGTTAAACATTTAGATGTTAAAATGATTTGTGACAATCTTAACGCATTAGTAACTGCGGGGGCATATGAAAGCACAGATGAACTGATCACAAAACTTAAATCATCTGATATTGCAGACAATCTTGATAAACTGTTGGCTGCTGGAGCAAACATTGACAATATTGTAGCCAAGCTTAAATAATATGATATTTCATACATATTGATTAATCACTCCATTGATAGTACTCAAAG
>CAYQLH010000060.1:0-5080 GCA_964418385.1 uncultured Pseudomonadales bacterium | reverse complement strand
TGCGAGGGATTGCTCCCGGCGGTTTTCGAAACCGCTGCCATAGCCGCTAGGCGACGCTTCCAATTATTGACCGTTGATGTCGCTTATTATACCACAATTTTGCGTTTTGCATGCTTGATCTTGACAAAAATGGACATTTGTGGTATAATGTCTATGTTATGCCAGGAAAAAAGACCAATGCAGCCAGTGTGCGGACGCGACGTAAAATCCGTGAACAGTTTGCTCGACTTTTAAAAAAGTATAAGAATTTGTCCAAAATTAACGTCACTGAATTGGTAGAAAATGTGGGTATTTCAAGAAGCACGTTTTATACACATTATCAAAGTTTGGAAGAAGTGGCACGAGAAATTAAAAACGAAATTGCGAATACTTTTTTTGAGCAACACCAAATTAAATCACTTGATGACATGGAAGAAGCTTTAAATGCCATTTATCGTTATTTGAAAAAGAACGATCGTTTTTTTAAACTTGTTTTTAAAGCAGACAAAACGGCCGATTTTGCACTTGTGCTGGGAGCGCGGGTGGCTGAAGAATTTACGACTTTGCTTAAAAAGCAACCCAATGTGGCAAACCGTAAACTTTTGGGATTGGAATTTCAAGCCTTTATGGACGGACAATCATTGCAATACATTCGTTATTATCGCGGCGAAACTCAATACACACTCGAAGACATTCTTGCTTGCGGCCAGTTGACTTTAAGTGAGATTATCAAGCGTCAATGTTAAGCTTCTAACGCTTCTGACGACGCAAATGTAGCCGCTGCCACTTGAGATCTGAAAGCCCCAAACAAATACTCCCCCACCCGATCAGCCATAAAGTGAATGGGATCACGTGCTGGATAAAAACTGTAGTCAGCCAACGACCGCGATAGTGCGCTTCTTCCATAAATAAAGTGGCCAGAGTTTGATCGCGCAAGCCGTCAGAAATATGCTTGTAATATTCAAAATGCAATGTCAACACCAAAAAACCCACAAAAAAGAGAACGTGACGACGATTCGGTTTCACAAGCAAACCCACAAGAGCGGCAAGAGTAGCCATAGTAAAGCCGATCACTTCGTAGTTGTGAATATACGTGGCACACACAAATTGAAAAAGATTATCCCACATGGCGCGCTTTCTTCATTTGCTCTACTACTACCATTTTGCGAGTACGACGGAATGCCTTTTTGGGTTGAAGTCGCCACAAAACCAAAATCATCCCACAAGCGACAACTGTAATCGTGGCGAGCTGCCACCAGTGCAATCTTTGGTGGGCAGCGATCGCCGCTGGTCTGACTTGCCCAGATAAAACGTTATCATGATCACTGGGAGTATAAGTAGCAGCTTGAGCCACCAGTGCACCTTCGCCCTTTGGTTGACCAAAAAGATTAACTACCAAAAGTACATTTTTGCCATCAATTTGACCCTCTAAAACTGCCAAACCAACATCGCTAAAATCAGCGTTCATAATATTTTCGCGATGCGACGGACTCGCCATCCAAGCCGCGATGAGACTGCTTTCATCTGCGAAGTCGCGGGCCAAGTTTTCACCAGCGCTTTGATACTCATAGCCCGCAGCTTGAATAAAAGCCCACGGCTCGGTACCGTCTGGGTTGACATGCGCCCAATAGCTATCAGCAAACATATTTTCGCCTTTGGCTTGGGCAGCGCTGGTGAGACGTTCATCAAGTGCCACCGGTGCCAAACCTTCGCGAGCTCGCTCAAGATTGAGACGGCGCAAAATTTGCTGACTGTCGAGTTTGGTAGAAATACCCAAAACACGAGTATCGGGGGTGAACAGCTTGACAGTGAGACCAGCACTAATACTCCCGACCATAATCACGGCTGCCAAAGCAGTCATACAATCACAAAAAAAACGAGGTTTAAAAATGGTTTTGGTTTTGCTACGTTTTTTGCTGGCGCGAGTGCGTTTGGCAGCAGGAGCAGTAGATTTGACCTTTTTTTTCATTTCTGTTACATTATAAGCGTTTCAAACCCAGACTGTCAAGGCATCAAAATAAATCAAACTTACCCGAAGTCGCGAGAAGTTGTACCAAATTTGCCGTAAAAGTGTGGTATAATAGCGGTCTATGGCAAGCAAGCAAACCAAAGAACAAAAGTCGGCGGCGCCTTCGAAAGCGAAGCAGACGAAACGTCAGGAAACAGCTCCATCTCAAACTTCAAAAAAACCGGCAAATAGCAACCAAGAGCAACCAGAACAACCTACCAAAATCATGGAGGTGTAGTTTGATGTGGGAAGTTTAATGCGCAACACTGTTTTGCTTCTGCGTGTGGCGTTTGTTTTGATTCCGTTTGTGATGTCGCTTTTTGGCTCAAACGTGCAAGAAGTGAGTTTATCGGATTTTGCGCGTGACTTGAAGGAAGACAAGATCTCCACTATCGAAGTCGCGGGCGATGAACTGCGAGTGCAATACAAGGAAGATAATAAAGATTTTCCCAAGCGTTTTATCGTTCACAAAGAAAGTAACGAAACGGTTTTGGATATTTTACAAGCAGCGAAAATTGAACTTACCAATACCGATTTGGAAATCAAAGATTTGTCACTGTCGCACTTAATTTTGGAGGCAGCGTTTACGTTTTTGCCACTGATAGCGATGGTGGTGCTTTTTTACTTCTTTTTTAAAAAAACACGTGGCGGCGGTGATATGTTTGGCATTGGTAAGTCGCGAGCAAAAGTTTTTTGCAAGGGCAAACAAAATATCAAATTTGCTGACGTGGGCGGCATGGACGAGGCCAAAAAAGAGTTGGAAGAAATTGTGGATTTTCTCAAAAATCCAGGAAAATATCAAAAGGTGGGCGCACGCACACCCAAGGGCGTGCTTTTAGTGGGTCCAGCTGGTACCGGTAAGACACTTTTGGCGCGAGCAGTCGCGGGCGAAGCCAATGTCCAATTTTTATCCATTGCGGGCAGCGAATTTATGGAAATGCTGGTGGGCGTGGGTGCTTCACGGGTGAGAGATTTGTTTGAAACTGCCAAAAAGAGCGCACCGGCGATTATCTTTATTGATGAAATTGATGCTATCGGTCGCATGCGCACTGGCAGTGGTTTTGGCGGACACGATGAGCGCGAGCAAACACTCAACCAAATTTTGGTGGAGATGGATGGTTTTACACCCAATGACAATGTGATTGTGATTGCTGCCACCAATCGCGGTGATATGCTGGATCCAGCGCTCGTGCGACCAGGACGGTTTGACCGGCGGGTGGTAGTCAATCTGCCAGATATTGAGGAGCGTCGCTTTATTATTAATATTCACAAAAAAGGCAAACCCTTTGCACCCGAGATTGATTGGGAGCAAGTAGCCAAAATGACCACTGGCTTTTCTGGCGCAGACATCGAAAACATGCTCAATGAAGCCGCGATCGGGATAGTGCGCGATCATCACAGTCAAATCACTTTCCAAGATTTGTCTGAAGCATCAATTAAAGTTAAAATGGGTCCAAGTAAAAAGCGCTTAACTGACGAGTACGAGCGCCGAATGACGGCTTATCATGAAGTTGGTCACGCTTTGGTGTCGCACGTGTTGCCGCACGCAGATGCTGTCTCGCGTATTTCGATTATTTCGCGTGGTCACGCTTTAGGTTACACTATCACGCCGCCCAATCGCGACAAAATGCAAGTCACTCGCAGTGAAATGTTGGACGAGATTTGCGTGATGTTGGCGGGTCGCGTGGCAGAAGAACAGATTTTTAACGAACTGACCGCCGGTGCCAGCAGTGATATCGAGCGCGCTACCAAGATTGCGCGCCGGATGGTGGAAGAATGGGGCATGAGTGAGTTGGGGCCGATTTACCTGGCGCCGCAATATGAAGACAGTGATTACGCTCACGTTTTTGAAGAACCACGACAAGTCTCACCGGAGTTGGCTGCCAAAGTAGACAAAGAAGTCAGCAAAATTATTGGCGCCGGTTACAAGCGTACCCGCGAGATTTTGCAGCGTTACCGCGCCAAACTAGATGAAATCGCAAGTGTACTTTTGGAAAAGGAAACCCTGGAGGGAGCGGAATTTGCCAAACTCATGAACGAAGAGAAAGCGAGTCCCCAATGAGCGAGCTTTTCGCTGAGCCAAAGCCTACGTTTTTAATTGTTGACGGACACGCTTTGATTTACCGCGCTTACCACGCTTTTCCCGCTCTCACCGACAGCGAAGGTCACGTGGCAGGCGCGTTTTTTGGATTTTTGCGGATTTTGCTTTCGGTGCTGGATCAAGTGCAGCCAGAATGCTGGCTAGTGGCTTTTGACGATCCGGCGCCCACCAAAAGACGACAAAAATACGATTTTTACAAAGCCAATCGACCGCCAATGCCAGAAGATTTGCGCCCGCAAGTAACACTCATCCGTGAAGCTGTAGATAAGCTCGGCGCGCCAATACGCCAAATTCCCGGCGTTGAAGCTGACGACATTATTGGTACAGTTTCGCGTCAAGTGAGCAGCGACGGCAAAGCGAGTGTGCTGATTTTGACAGGCGATAAAGACAGCTTTCAACTGGTAGACGAAAATGTGCACGTGCTAGTGCCCAATTCCACACGCTCGCGCAGCAACAGTCACACTGAGTCTTCAATGATTGAGTACAATCCAGCGCGGGTGGAACAAAAAATGGGCGTGCCTCCAGAAAAAATCGTGGATTTGAAAGCACTGGCCGGCGATGCTTCGGACAATATCCCGGGCGTGCGAGGCATTGGCCCCAAAACGGCGGTCGCACTGATTCAAAAATTTGGCAGTGTGGATGGCATTTATAAAGCCATTGACCAGGAAAACGTGGATGATGTCCGTGCGAGCGTAGTGGCCAAATTAATCGGCGAGCGTGAAAACGCTTACATTTCTCGCGAGTTGGCACAGATTGACCGTTTTGTCGAAAATATTGATTTTGATTATGATGCTTGCCGGATTGTGGGTTATGATAAGCAGGTAGTGAGCGATTTTTTGCTGCATTACGGTTTTAAATCGCTACTCAAGTATTTGCCGCGTGACGAATTTGACGAAGGTTTGCAAGCGGCACTTTTTTAATTCAACTAAAATTTTAGTCGAGATAAAAATCTAATTCGACTAAAATTAGTCGAGATAAAATGCAGTTTTCCA
>CAYQLH010000059.1:0-5119 GCA_964418385.1 uncultured Pseudomonadales bacterium | reverse complement strand
CAATTTCAGAATTAAGAGTTGTGATTATACCATATTTTCTCAAAAACGCAAGAGGCAATTTGAAATACCCCGCATTTGAACGTCAAATGTTAAACCACTTCTTAATCGTCCCAGTCCGTCTATTATATCACACTCTGCCCATTTTTTCTCAAACACTTTTATATTTTAATGACAAAATTGCCCCACCAAAAAATCACTATCTTCACGCAACATTTGATCAGAAGCCTGCAACTTGGCACACTCTGCAGCACTCAAAGTCTCTAAACCACTATATATCAATGTTTTTTCGTCACGCTCCATGGCATAATAAGCAAACGCTCGTTGATTGCATCCTTGCGAGTAATGCACCAAATATCGCGATAAATCACCCACTGTGCGCATCTGGCGTGCTTGCAAAATTGTCACTTTCCCCGAAGCCACGCCCTTAAGCTCTGTCAGCAAAACACTCGCCTCTTTTTCATCGATTTCCGCTTGCGTCAACTGTGCCCACGTCGCCACTGCTTCCACACGCACTACTGGCACATCGCCCCTCTTCCCGACGCGCAATGCCACAATCTCTTTACCGTTGGTATACCAACTTGTCTGCCAATCTTGCTCACAACTCTCATCCAACCATGCTCGCTCTTGATCAAGCGTCCAACCGTGACTCGCCAACTGCTGTTGCAACGTCATTACCGTCGCCGACAGCGCTTCTTGACTCGCCGCAGCATAGACACCGCCACTGGGCTCTACTTCTTTCAAGCCATAAGCAATTCGCGCCGACGCTGATGACTGCCAAGCAACATCCGTCTTATCGGTCACCACTACCCAATTCTCCGTCACACTTTCCAAAACTGTCGCCAACTCACTTCGCTGCCAGCGTTCTGTCTGCGCTTGCTCGCGCGCTTGCCAATCGCCCACTTTACCCAAATTCAAAACACACAAACTGTCGCCTTGCTGAGCATCTTTTTTTTCGCCCACGCCAAACAAACTTTCACCATCACTATAAATTTTAATCTGAAATCCTCGACCTTCATCTATCACGTCTAAATATTCGCTTGCAAGAGAAAAACCGCTTTCAGCAAGTATTTTTTCAATTGCTGTCAACTCAGTTTGTTGTATTTGCGCGTCTTCCACGCCACCACGGAAAAACGAACTCACATTTTCACTCACTTCGTGACGGAAATGTTCACCAGCATGCCTCCAAGTTAAACGAACTTTATTTTGATTGGCGCCAGACCAATGATTGGCAGTCGCAATTTTTGACATCACTTCCGAAGCAGCAACTGCATTTCCAGAAACTTTTTTTTGAGTGTTTTCGCTTCCAGCTGTCTCCAATACCGGCTGCTCATTTTTCACCAAAGTCGCACCCTGCCACCAAAAACCCACCGCGATGATTGCTACTACCCCTATCAGTAAGAGTCCAATTTTCCCTGCCACACTCATAAACCATTTCTTATGAGATTCATCAACATTTCTTTCATCAGAAAACCGCTTGCTCGCCGTCTCAAGTTGATTTGTTCTCAAATTTTGCTTACGCTTTTTTTCGCTCATGATCACCTCTCATTTTTCCCGCTCAGTATAATCCAATCTTCACCCAATGTCAAACAAAAGTGACAAATTGTACACATTTTATAAACAATTTATGCAAAAATGTGCATTTTTTGTTAGCATCACGCCTGGAAATCATCAATGCTACACGTGCAGCATAACTCTTATTTTTGCGCTCTTTCTCGAAACCAACCACTGACATAGCTCGTCACGTTGGTCTGCACACCAGTATAATCGTAAGAATTGCGATTTTGTTTCAGTGCAAACTCTGGCTGTTCACCCAAAAACCCTAACAAAAAATCCCAGCACGCCGGGCAATCATTGCTGACTTGATTAAAATCACCAGCTCGCAAACCCGCCACAGACCGTTCATCGCGAGCACGCGTCGTGGCAACGTCAGCGTGATGCGAAAAATCAGAGCTGATCATCAAAAGCGTCCCCTGAGTTGGCGCCAATTTACCCGCCACCCGCCGCCACACTGTCCGCGACGCCTCACTTTGATTGAGTACCAAAGCTCGCACCGGCAAACGTGGACAACGCACCTGCAAAATGTCGCGCACGGCCGTAATTCCGTGTTCATTATTCACGCCCACCGGATACACGCGCAAACTTTCGCTTTCAGTGTCATTCAAATCCAAACCTTGCCACCACGCGGCACCGTCATTATCTGTCAAGCCAATTTGCCCGCCCCGCACTTGCCGAAAATGGTCCGGACCCACCAATATTACCTCGCGCCAAGCATCACAATCAATCTCAGTCGCGATTTCCTCAATCAAATCTGCCGCCAACAGGTGATGCGGCACTACTGCCGCTCTGTTTGCCAGTCACTTAGCACCGAAATACGGCGTCCACCAAGCCGGCTGCGCTGGCAATTGACGCTCCGTGCCTTCTGGCACGTAAACATCCTGCCACCAGTCTTGATCGGTCAAGCGTGCTTCCAAAGGTTTAGTAAACTCGCGATAATTATACACCAAACCCCGCACCAGGCGCTTGCCGTTGACATCGTCCACCAAAACCGTGATCAAATCTGGATAACCGTTGGCCTCGTACACCACTTTACCTGTCACACCATCAGTGAAAATATCCGCCACGAGCGCCGACCGCGCATCTTTTTCCTGCGTTTCATCGGTAAAAATCGGCGACAAAGCCCAATCAAGATTGCGCGTGTCATTGCGCAACTCTTCGTAAACTTCATCGTCCAGCTTCGTATTGACGGCTTGTGCCAGGGCGACTTTTTCGTAAAGCGACGCTGACTCCGCCAAGCGCTGCAAACGCCACAAGACCGGATCAGACTCATCATCAAGATTTTGATTCTTCTTTAGCCAAGAAATATTCGCCGCCAACAAATCTTTCATCCGCAAGAAAAACTCTGGATTGTCCTCCACGTAACCATACACCATCGGCATTTCTTCGCAATCACCACCACCGCCTTTTTCGGCATAGGCTTGCTTGGCGTAAAGCACCGTGTCATGCTTGAGCTCCGTGTAAGAACCCAACCACGCATTTAAGTTCTTCGCTTGCCAAGCTTGAGCATTCGTTTTTGCCGTCGGCTGAGCATCATTCAAACTTGCCAAAGTGTACAGCCAAGAAGTGTAATTATTTGCCTGCCAATCAGACTTTTTCCAAGCTGCCATTTCTTGCTGCAGCGCTGCCATTGTCTTTTGCGAAATCTTCACCGAGTCCGGCCAATTTTCCTTCAGCCAAACGTTATATTCGCTCTCCGCCAAGTCATTACCCAGCGCTGCTGCTGCCATCAATGCCGTCGCCGTCGACGGCAACCGCTCACCCGTTTCCAGATCCACCGTTTCCTCGCCTTGAGTCAAACTGGACAAAATATAAGCATCCGGTGTAAACCGCTGCGAGAAAAGCGAGAACGCTTGCGTTTGGGCTTGCGCCTCACTCTTGGTAGTGTCAGCATCCACTCGCACCACCGCCGACATCACTTTTGGCGTTTCCAAAGCCTGTAATTGTGCTAATTTTTGCGGCATTTGCTCCCACGTGACATCAGTCGCCAAACTCTTAACGTCGTCAACGCTTAAATCATCGGCATTGCCCACCAAATAATCAATCGGCTCTTTCAAACCACGCCACCGCTCCAACTGACCTGCGTCTGCCAAGATCTTGACTAAATTGAGCGCGTCATAAGCAGCTTGCAAATCGCTTTCTTTGTTGTTTGTATTAAACTTGAAATTGGCTCGCCCCAGCCACATCATCGCCTTAAAATACGCCTGACCAAGTGAATTAGCATTGTAATGGCCACGAGTCGTATACTGCGTATAATCATGGAAAGGTTCACCGGTTAACTCAGAATCCATTACCTTGTCAGCTGCCAAAACTTTCTCCATTTCCGCGCGCACCACTTTTTGATCTTCACTCGAAAAGTTTGCGCTCACTGTTTCCAAATTACTCTTCACCTTATTAAAATCTAACTTTTCCAAATAACCCACCTGCGCCCGCGTATAGCCAGGAGCCACACTAGTATCCACACTTTGCACCAGTGCCAAAGGAATCGCGAGATAATCCGCTAGGCGTTGCAGACTTTCACGCTCTTTGCCTTGTGCCTGCGCCAACTTCGCTTTTGTCTGGGTCATCATCTGTTGCAAAAGCGTCCGCAACTCTGGCAAAAACTGCGTGTCTTCCAAGTATTCCAATTCTTGATCAAACATTTTGTGATAAACATGCAGCACCACGTCTGACGTCACCAAAACCGCATTCGCCGGATTGCGTGAGCACGGACCACCGCCGGCAATACTACTGTAGTAATTGGTCCAATCATCTTGTCGTTCCACCGTTTGCTCGGGATCCAGCGCATAAGCGCCACGCACGCCACGCACCACAAAACCGTAATCGCGAATCGCCTGACGCTGGGCTTGATCGTACACCATGCCTTTTTTCTCAATTACCTGGATATTGCCAAATTCTTCATCCTTCATGTTCCAAAGCTCTTTGATCCCACGCGTCCACTCGTCATCACCGTAGTCTTCATCCAACTCGCCATTCCACGTTTGCTCCGGATCAGTCGTGATCGCAGTCGAGTAATGATCCGCCCTATCTGTCTCCAGTTGAGTCTCGACAGCACGCTGCACCTTTTCTTGCACCTCAGGCTGTTTTTGCGACCACCACGCCAGAGCTGGCAAGGCCGATACCAAAACAATCATCGCCAAAGTTGCCATCACACGATCATACTTGCGCTGCTGTTTCAAGGCTTTTCTATCTTGAACTGCTCTCAACTCTGTCAATGTCTTTTCCAACTCCAAAGCGTCTTCTTCCGTCTGTACCTCAATTTCTTCTTCTGATTTTTCTTCCACTTCTTCAATCTTTTTCTTCTCTTTCATCATGAAATTATTAAAGCATATTTCCGCACTCATGTCAAGATTTTGTATGCGGTCACTACATTTGAGACCAACAAGTTTTAAAAAGTCACACGAAGTTTAGCAATTTTAATCCAAATATGACTGATAGATCGTCATCACATGCAAACCCGTCTACCTTCAGAATATTTTCATCACCAAAACAACTGCCATCAAATCTAATTCGACTAAAAATTAGTCGAGATAAAATGCACTTTTCCAGGCGTATTAGTTGAGAT
>CAYQLH010000058.1:0-5746 GCA_964418385.1 uncultured Pseudomonadales bacterium | reverse complement strand
CTTGGCTTAAAGATTCCTGCTTATTTGCCGAAAAAACCAAACGATAACCAGAAGTTAAAATCAGAAAGAAAAACATCATCCCCGCACCCAGTGTCAACAAATGAGCGAGTAGATTGATCATCTTACCAAAATTGGAATACCGGCTTGAAACTTGAGATGTATCGTCGCCAGCCACCGTCACCAAATTGTCAAAAAACGCCAACTTTCCCGCGTTGGTATTAGCGTCGCCGACAGCAACGGTGCCTCCACCACTAGTGCCAGGAGTAATTTTACCGGCCCCTTGATTTTTTATTGCTGTGCCGCTGCACTTCAATAAGCACTGTCGATATGCTCTACCACCAGCGCTATCTCTATATGTCCTATCGCAATTTTTCACGCACGAATCCGCCTTTACATTTGTCACCATGTTACACGCAAAAAAAGCCGTCACCAGCAAAAAACCAGACAAAACAAATCTTCTCAAGCGCATGAGAGCTATTATACACTACCTGTCAAATAATAGCAAATCTGCGGTATAATACGTGTTATGCGCCAAGAAGAGCAACAGCTTATCAAACAGCTCAAAAGCGGTCACCGCGCCACGCTGGAGCGCTGGTATCACGCCTACGCACCACGCTTGCAACGTCAAATCGCCGCCAAAGTCGATGACCCCGCTGATGTGCAAGAACTCGTGCAAGAAACATTTATCGCTAGTCTTCAGGGACTGCCGGAATTTGGTGGTCAAAGTAGTTTGCTCACTTGGATGAGCGCAATTGCTCGTCACAAAGTCAAAGATTTTTATCGCCGTCGCTATGCCAAAAAAGTACTCCAACTTTTGCCGCTGGGAGAGTGGCTTTGGGGTGATTTGATCGAGCAAGCGGATAAATCCACCGACGAGCTGACCGCAGATTTACGCGAAAAAGTTAATCTTGTTTTGGAAGCGATTGGCGGTAATTATCGCGAGCTTTTGCTGGAAAAATACCTTGACGAACTACCAGTGACGGTTTTGGCACGCCGTCGCGGTAAAACTTTTAAAACCGTGGAAAGCGAACTTTATCGCGCCCGCCAAGAATTTAAAAAAAAGTTTGCCCAACTGCAATGAGTGACGCCACCTTTTTAAACGAGCTTGAACACACCGCCCGAAAAGTGGCAGATTTGCCATCCACGCATGGACCGCTGACTGGTTTTTTTTGGGCCCACGCTTGGTTGTTTTGGTTAGCGGCGGCTTTGCTTTCGGCCTTGGTTTACGAATCATTTCAAGGGAGGTGCCCGTGAGTCGCTTTCACCTGCGCGCCAACTTTTACCTCATCGCTTTATGGCATTTACGCTCTTCATGGGCGCTTTGTTGCCGACCGTACCAAACGGTAGCCTTGTTGGCGCATCACCGCTCGTGGTGGCTAGTTTTTACGCCAGCAGTTTATTATACCTGCTTACTTTTGATTTGGCGTCTGCTGCTGCGCCTGGTCGTGCAACAGTTGATCAGTGCTACTTGTCCGCTCATGCTGATTAAAACAAGCATTGTCTTTTTTGCGCTTTATTGGCAAATTTCGCTTGTATATTTAAGTATTAAATTCAAATTGTGGTCTCCACAGAAAGGATCTCATGGCTGAAAAATTACGTCACATCGCTATTATTCCCGATGGCAATCGTCGTTGGGCACGTCAAAAAGGTTTGCCGGTTTATGCTGGTCATCAAAAAGTCGTGCGCGACGTTTTCCCTGCTTTGGTGGAAAAAGCACTTGAACTCAAACTCGATTACTTGACGTTGTGGTGCTTTAGCACTGAAAACTGGGATCGTGATCAGGCAGAAGTAGACGCCTTGCTCAAACTTTTTGATACATTTTACGATCTTTTTGCCGCTAAAATCGCTCAACATGGTGTGCGCCTCACACATTTAGGTCGCCGTGACAATTTGCCCGAGCACCTACAACAGGGTATCGCTCGCTGGCTGGCGGACACTTGCAATAATAACCGCCTCACTGTGAATATTGCTTTTAACTATGGTGGTCGCGATGACATTTTGCGCGCCGTCAACAAAATTCTCGAACGCGGCGCATACTACGAAATCGGCGCACAAACGCTCGCCGATCACTTAGACACTAGCATTAACGATATTCCGGATCCGGATCTCATCATCCGTCCCGGCGGTGAAAAGCGGCTTTCCGGTTTTATGAGTTGGCAGTCAGCCTACAGTGAACTTTATTTTGATGATAAAATGATGCCCGACTTTGGCCCTGAAGATTTGCAACGCGCAGTGGACGATTTTTATTCGCGTCAGCGCCGTTTTGGCAAATAAGTGTTGTCAGCTCAGCCTTGTCAGCCAGCTTCGCGCACGCTTTTATGCTAAGACTCGAAAAGAGTTACTCGCAAGTGGTCACGATGCTGCCGTCATCTTCGCGTATCAGGTTGCATGTACGATCACCATTAGGCGAACCCACCAGTTGCAAACCATGATCGATCTCCCTGAAATACGCTTGTGTATAGCCCAAATCTACATGCATCACGCCATCGCTGTCGCGGCTGAGTGCGTAGACTGCTGTTTCTGGTCGTAACCACGGCGGATCAATAATTGAGAGCGCATATAAATACGGCACCGCCACGTTGTGCGCAATTTCGTATTGATCAGAGCAACTCAATTCCAAGCGCAAATAAGGATTGCTGGGGTCAGTCTCACCATCGGCACGACCATAACCTGCCACCAAGAGACACTTCTGGTCGTTTCTCTTGTGTACATACGCCGCTAAACAATTATCAAAAGGATCCAGGGATTCATCCACCGGGCAAGTACCCAATTTCGTCTCTTTAAAATCAAGTTCTTTCATCACCTGCGTGATTTCTTTGTGCACCGACTGCAATACTGGATGTCGGATTGCGGGATGAATCTGATTTTGTTTACCTTCCGAAGGCGCGAGAGTGTAAGCCACTGCTGTCGTGGGCAACTGGAAAGTCACCCGCTTAGCGCCGGTAGTACGTATCCGATAACCTTCACTACTGCGCCACCACAAATCGCTATCAGTATTATATATACTTTCGAGTTCACCGCTTTGGAGCTGAGTCGCATGTTGTTCACCCACCTGATCACGCACATAAGGAATCGGATCAGATTGGAGTTGTTCTTCTCGCTCGGGGGCAGGACTGGCGACAGTTTTGGCGGTACAACCCAAAGGACAAGTGGTCTCGCCAGCTTGCGCCTTGAGACTTTCTTCAGTTTCATGTTCGATACCGAGAAAATTTTCCAAGGTATTACTGACCACACTGTCAATTTGTGGCCTGGTAGCTACGAGTTGCTGTTGGCTGTTGATCACCGTTGCCGCGATCACAATCACCAAAAGCATACCAATCAAACCAACGGAGGTGAGCGCTTCTTTATCCATAATGCCCTATATTATACCACATTAATGCCGTTTTGTCAAGAGTTAATTTTAATCCGATATATTTTGATCTACTGATTTATAACTCGCTAACCCAGGCGCAAAGCGGTAAAATTTACGTCCGTGCAGTGTCAAGAGCGTGTCGTCGTCGCTACTGTAGCCCAAAAAACGCGCCTCACGCAGCCATTCGTCTTGCCAGGCAATCACTTTTTGATCTGTCAAAGTTCTCACGTCAAACTCGACACGTCTGGGTGTCAAAGTAAGCAGCCAATTGTCGCTGGTGGCAAGATAAATTTGTCCGCCTCCAGGCAAGCTATAATTCCGATCAGGAGTACCGCGCAAAAATCGGCTCACGGCAGGCTCGCCTTGACTCGCGAAATAAATATAGCCGTCAATCGCCACGTCGCTGATTTCGCTTGGAGCAGTCACATCTTCATCGAGCCAATCGGTCAATTCAACAAAATGTTCTTCGGCATCAAAAGCAACGCGCCGCACCAATCCCTCGCCAAAAAGATAAAAATTGTTGCCAAAACGCCGCAAATACGCAATTTCCTCTGGAAAATCAAAGTCTGGAGTCAACTTCGCCCAAGCTTTTGGCACTTCGCGATAGGTCCAAACGCTGCCCGCGTAGACAAAAACTCCGTCGTCGTCGAGCCACACCGCTTGAGTGTGCGCCGGCAAATCTGGCAAAGTCAAGAAATTTTTGGTGGCTAAATCCACCAAAACCACTATCTGTCTGGCGCGATCCAAAACCAACGCTTGCTCACCAGCAAAGACCACTTGATCAATATCCATTTGCACACCAGTCAACTCCAAATCGTAAATTTCTATCCAGTCGTTATTTGGTGCTGCACTGGTCACTTCATTTTCGCCAGGTACGCTTTCCACACTTGCCAAAAAACGCTCGCCACTGTCACGAAAGGACAAAAGCATTGCCACCATGAGCGCCCCACACACGACAATCGCCACCAAATAAATCACTTTTTTCCACATCTCTTGTGAGATTATAACACAAAAGCTTATTCTGACAAGACGTAACGCACACCTTTGGTGACGCCGCGTTTTTCAATGACACCTTTTTTGATCAAATCTTTAATGTCGCGCAAAATTGTATCCGTGGAAATATTGGGGAGCGCTTGCTGGGCTTCTTCGGAAGTGATCTCACCTTGGTGTTGCAAAATTTCCAAAAGAATAATCTGCCGCTCAGAAAGCGACACTTGCCGACCCAGCTGTTCTTTAAGCTTGAGATCTTTGGAGAGCTTCAAAACTTGACTTTTCACTTTGTCAACTTCGATCGCAAGCCCGTAGCCGAAATATTCCAACCAGTAAGTCATGTCTTGACTGCCAGATTGCTGCACCGACAAAAGCGCTTGATAATAGCGACTGACATCCGCGTCAAAGTACTGCTCTAGCGAGAAAAATTTCTTAAAATCGTAATGAGAACAATAAAGCACCAATGTTGCCATCGCCCGTGCTGTCCGCCCATTACCTTCAATAAACGGATGGATATTGACGAGCTGGTAATGAGTAATCGCCGCTTTGATAATCGGATGTACTGCTTGTGCTTGTTCGCTGGTGAGCCACGAGAAAAAATCGTTCATCAAAAACGGGACTTCGCTACTGTGCGGTGGTCGAAAAGCAATGTCGTCACCATCAACAGATTTTACCACCACCTGCCGATCACGATAAACGCCCACGTACTGCTCATCTATCAAACGATTGACCGTCAATGCGTGCAGCTTTTTTAATGTTTTTTCGGTATAAAGTTTATCTGTACTTAGATTTTGTTGCTGATCTATCCACCAAATTACACCACGATAATTGATGACTTCTTGAATGTCGCGATCGCGCGCGATGATGCCGGCTTTTTCAGAAATCGTTTTTAAATTGGAGTCATCAATCATGACTACTTGGCGCGCTTGCTCGGCGGTTAAGTCATTACCTTCAATTTTCGTCCCGTAATGCACCGTGCGTTGCAAAGCGTCATCGCGAAATTTCATTTCCCACGCCGGCACCAGTGGCGAATTTTCAATCAAAGCTCGCGCCGCTTCGATTCGGGAAATGTACATCAGCAAATTATTAGTGACAGTGTAATTCGGTTGAAACATACTGCGACTATTATACCACATATTGTTGCGATTTTTGCAAGAAAAAATTATCAAAATGGCCCCAATTCACTTTTCCAGGCATTAACGCTGCCAAGCAGCATTTTTGTAGCCAAATTTTAGACACAAAAACCAGTTTGTGTTATCTTTATAATATTAAAAATCATTTTATAGGCTTACTTGACTTGAATCCGTAATTTTGGTTATAATAATCATATGTGGTCAATAGTTTTTGTTTGCAGTCGGTCATCGGCACCAACCCGGACGTCACCCCGCCCGGCTCGCTGAAGGC
>CAYQLH010000057.1:0-5871 GCA_964418385.1 uncultured Pseudomonadales bacterium | reverse complement strand
AGATGATATAACATTTTTAACAAATATACATCTGGTATAATAAATAATTATGAAAATAAGATATAACATTTTGCTAATTAATGATTTAACACAAAACCGACAATTTGCCCGCACTAACTCACTTTACAAATCGACATGCACAAACGTAAATTCCTAGAAACAACCAGCGCCACCACGCCCCTTAATACTCTTTGTGCAGCTCCGTGAAACCATTGGGAATGCTCGTGCGCTTGCCCACAAAGTACTTATCACCGTCTTGCGCCACGGTCTCGTTGTACATCGAAGTCGTCACGCGATTGCCATTCAAATCCGTATACACGTCTTCTTCTTTGATGACGCTGTCCCACATATCCGCCACGCGGTCATTGACGCTCTCATAACTGCTCGCCAGCTGCTGCCGACTCGCCTCCAAGCTCACGCCAGAGCGGGCCGCACTGGTCGCCATCACTTGTTCATTTTTGGCGGCCACGATTTTCGCCACTGCCTGCGCTAGTTGTGGTGTAAAACGACTATTAGCGATAATATGCTGGAAAGTGCTTTCATTTTTGTCAAAAGTCTCTTGATTGGCTGCTATCAATGCGACAACGTAAGGTACATCCCAAGTGACCGTCTGTGTTGCTCCGCCAGTGCCACCATCCATCGCGGTCGTGACACTCGTCACTACGGCAGTGATTTCCGCCACTTTCTCACCACTGGTAAAACGCCGTCGACAAGCAGTTGAGTGCACATCTGTCAGATTGGTTTGTACCAAATTCCCAAAAAGTATATTCGCATCACTCACCGCTGCTTGCGCGTCAGCACGTGCCGCTGCTTCTAGTTGTGCTTGCAAATCACTCTCCACCTCCAGATCAGCACTCATTGTCACCGCCGCACCATTGGCCAAGGCCTTGGCTTGTTCGTCCACCACTTCGCAAGCACCACGCTCGCGCAACATCAACAAACCATCTTGGTTGTACGCGCCGTCAGCATAAGTGTCACCCCAAACACCATTGCCCATCATCATATATGACTGTGGCGATGAAACTACCACCGACACCGATCCATCGGCACTAAAAAGCCCCACCTGTTCGGCAGCCGGATACTTGGCACTTGGCACTGACCAGTTGCCTTGAGCATAACCTTGCCAGCCTGTGGGCATAAAAGCACTAAACACCGGCAAATTCGCCGACTGATCAATAATTGTCACCAATTGATAAACGCTACCACTCTCACTCGTAACTTCAGGAGCAGTCTCACGATGTTCATCGGAAACTGGAGTAGAGGAGAACGACAATGCCGTTGCCGGATAATCATCACTGGGAACATCTTCATTTTCACCAAAAAGTGACCCTTGAGGATAATCCTCATTTTCCCAAAACTCATCTGTTCGCTGAACGCTTCCCAGCAAATACAGTCCTACCACAACCGCTGTAATGATGCCACCCACAATCGTCGCTGTCTTGTGATCGCGCACTTTTTGGCAAGTATGTGCCCAAAAACGCTGTTGCTGGTTTTTAATCACCGCCGTCGACTCGACAGTTTGTTGATTTTCAGTCGTCTCATTTTTTGCCACCATTTTTTGCTCTTGAGAAGGTACCGCCAGCGTTTCCTCCTTAAAGACTACTGTTTGACTGGAATTTGCCGTCTGCTTAACGCTTGGCGTCACTTGCTTGGGCGACTTAACTTTAGTAGCTGTGCTTTTTTTCGCTGCTGCACCGGTTTTTTTCGCCGATTTCTTTTTCGCACTCGCAGTTTTGGCGCTGGTCGTCTTGCGCTGTTGTTTCTGGACTGTCTTCGCGCTCTTAGTAGTTGCAACCTGTTTTTTTGCTTTTTTTGCCATATTTATTTCTCTACACTCAACTGATAAAAATGCCGTTTACCGATACGTAAAATCTTGCCCTCAAGCAATTCTAACGCTCCTTGCTCATCCAGACGGCGCAATTGCGATTTACTCGTCTCCGGCTGCGCCAACTTGGCCAACTCCGGCAACGGCAAATCCAAGCTGGGCACGCTCACCACTGGCAAATTCTCCGGCAATTTCTTCTCAGAAACCGTTTTTTGCCAAAAATCTGCCGCTTCTGCCGCCTCCTCAATACCATGATAAAAAGCCGTAATCGTTTGTGCCAACTTTTTCTTATAAATCATTGGGTTGGCGCCCGCATCCATATCTTGCTGCATCGCTGCAATTTCTTCATCGCTGACATCTGTTAAAAGTGTAAAATATTCACCAATGACGCTGTCCGTCGCCGACATGATTTTGGCGTACATCTCACGTGCCGACTCGTCCAAACCGATATAATTATGAAAACTCTTGGACATCTTACGCCCATCCAAACCGTTAATAATTGGCAGCGTTAAAATCCATTTTTCGCGATTGTTGTATGTTTTTTGCAACTGCCGACCCATAAGCATGTTAAACGTCTGATCAGTACCGCCAATTTCCAAATCCACGTCCATCGCTACTGAGTCATAACCCTGGATCATTGGATAAATGATTTCGTGCCCGTAAATCGGCAAATTATTCTTCAATCGCTCTTGAAACATGTCACGCTCCAAAAGCTGCTGCACCGTTGTCTTTGCCAAAAGCTGCACCATGTCCACGTAAGTCAATTTATCTAGCCAGTCGCCGTTATACCGAATTTCTACCTGGTCAAAATTTAAAATCTGACTCGCTTGTGTTTTCCAAGTGGTAAAGTTTTCCCGTATTTGCTCATCCGTCAGCATCGGCCGCGTGCTGTCACGCCCGGTAGGATCGCCAATCCGCACTGTCCCATTGCCCACCAACAAAATCACGTGATGCCCCGCGTCCGCAAATTGCTGGAGTTTACGCAACCCTACGCTGTGACCTAAATGCAGCGTCCCGCCAGTGGGATCCACACCCATATAAAGCGTTAATTTTCGCTCACTCATGAGAGCCGCCAACGACTCCTCGTCGGGTAAAATCTGCGCCACCCCTCGGGTTAAAATTTGTTTATCTGTCATACTTGTCTACCTTAAAATTGCTCCAAAAACTGCAAATTACCGTTATAAAAATCGCGAATATCGTCAATCTGAATATTATCTTGCAATGTGTACGTCCGCTCGATACCCCAACCAAAAGCAAACCCCGAGTATACTTGCGGATCTAGCCCGCACGCCGTCAAAACGTTGGGATGCACCATGCCCGCACCGCCGACTTCATGCCAACCAGATTTGCAAAACTTACATTTTTCACCGTTGATTTTGCCAGTGCCACCGCACAGATGACAAGAAAAGTCGATCTCAAAGCTCGGCTCAGTAAACTGAAAATGAAACGGCCGAATCCGACTGCGCGTCCCCGGACCGTAAAACTCGCGCGCAAAATAATCCAAAACACCCTTCAAATGTGTAATATTTACCCCGCGATCCACCATCAAACCTTCAAATTGATGAAACATCTGTGTGTGCGTTACGTCTTGTTGGCGTCGATACGTCCGCGTAATATTAATCATCCGGATCGGCGGCTTACCCAAGCGCATCATCTCATGCACCTGACCGTTAGAAGTGTGCGGTGTCATCACCCAGCGAATTGCTTGCTTGCCTGGTTTACCGGGATGCTCCACAAAAAAAGTCTCCCACTCGTCCCGCGCCGGATGTCCTGGCGCCATATTGAGCCGCCCAAAAACGTTCTCGTCATCATCCAGCTCTGGATGTCGTACTCGGATAAAGCCCAAACGTGAAAAAATCTCCACAATTCGCTCCGTCGCCTGAGAAACTGGATGCAAATGTCCCACTGGCGTATTGCTCGCTGGCAGCGTAAAATCGATTGTCGCTTGCGTCTCAGTTTTTGCTGGTGCCGCTTTAGCGCTTGCCAAAGCCTCCAAATCCGCCTTCAAACGGTTAAGCGTTTCGCCAGCCGCTTTTTTGTCCTCGCAATCGCGAATTTGCGCCGAAAATTGCTTAAAATGCCCCTTTTTGCCTAAATATCTGCCATACCAGTCACTGTCACCATCATTTTTGGCAGCAGCCAATAATTCGTCAGCTTGTTTTGCAAATTCTTTTTGTGTCATACGGGCTATTATACCACACTCCTGCCTCTGTTAAACGCGAAAAACCCCGCCTCAAAGGCGGGGTTTCATTTTTCAAAAAATCGTGTCTTAAGCGCCACGTTTCAGCACCGGCATACCAGTGCGTTCAGTCTCGACAACTTTGTAACCAGCAGGAACCGCTTCCAAAAAGCCCTCACGTTGGTCCTTAGCAAAGTAATAAATCCGTTGAACGCGACCATTTTTAAGCGTCACCTCTTTGGTGTGCAAAAAGTATTTCACGCCTTTTTTGTTGGTGTAGCTAAATGCTGCCATTTCACCTTTCCTTTAAGCGAGTCTTCTCGCCTGCATCTTTTTACTGACCTCGAGTTTACTCCTGATTAGCCTGATTGTCAAGAGGGGAATTTGCATCATCTGACTCATTTGAGGCATTTTGATCACCTGCGATCGGCGCCGCAATCGTTCCAGTCAGCACAACACTGTCCCCACGGCGGATTTCCACCGCCAGTGGCAACTTATCCATAGTCAAACTTTCACTCGCGATCAAGCCACCCTTGGTGAATTCCAAAATTCCCAAGTCACGGAAAGTCTCGCTTCCTGCTTCCTTGACAAAAACGTGATATTCCTCGCCTTCATCGCTCGGCAAATTAGCATTTACCGAAAACAACAGTCTGTCGTTTTTGAATTGATAACGAATTTCACCACGTGCATCTGAAGTTTGCGCTTGCAAACCCACGGCCTCATAATCACCTTTACCGGCCCGTAATTGCGCCAAAAGCTCTTGATCGGGTTCACTGATGGGAGTAATGCTGGGACTATTGGCCACCTCTGGCGTTTGCAACTCTGGCGCTTCGCGATGATGATACCAACGCACGCCAAAATATGCTACCAAAGCCAACGCCAAAACAGGTAAAATAATCGGGATGTACTTTTTCATAATTTTTGCTACCTTTCTATATCAATTTTCTCGCTAATATCGCATATTTTCCACATTTTTTGGAATTTGTCAAGAGGCAATTTAAAGCTTTATGGGTCAATATTCGCAATTATGCCGATGCAGCAGCAAAAAACTGTTCAGTGGTGATTTGCCGTTTTTCTATGTGTCGCTCGTTTTGGAGATATAAAACTGTATTATTGAGCATCAGCGGACTCCCACACAAATAAAAATGATCATCGTATTTAAAATCGTAATTTGCCAAAACATCCGCCACAAAACCGCGCGCGAGTGTCCACGAGGCATCCGGTTGTGAGACCACCGGCACAAATTCAAAATTGGGAAAAGCCGACTGAATCGCCAAAAAATCCTCCAGCCAGAAAAACTCACTCGCTAAATTCATATTCCAGATCAAAACAATTTTTTGCTTAAAGTTTTTGATTTGCAATAAATCCGTGACTATCGCTTTAAACGGTGAGATCCCACTCCCAGTTGCCAGCAAATACAAGGTAGCACCGTGCGCCACTTCACCCACCGTCAACTGACCCAAAGGACCAGTGCACTTAATGGAGTCACCAAATTGCAAATTGCGAATATAATTTACCCCCACGCCATTGGGCTTATAATCCAAAACAATTTCAAAACTGGAATCCACGTCTGGACGATCACACATCGAATACGCCCGACGCACGCCCGCGCCCACTTCAATAATCATGTATTGCCCCGCCTGATTTTCCAAACGATACGGATGCTCAAGCTCAAAACGATACCAACCAAACCGTTCATTCAATTGCTCAAAATTGCTCAGCTTGGCGCTCATTTTTTGTGGTATAATCATAGCACTTGATTATAACATGAGATCTTTGGAAATCAAGACGCAATTTGGCCGCATGGCTCAGCTGGTTAGAGCGTTCGATTCACATTCGAGAGGTCCCAGGTTCGAATCCTGGTGCG
>CAYQLH010000056.1:0-6124 GCA_964418385.1 uncultured Pseudomonadales bacterium | reverse complement strand
GTAACTACAACAAGTACTGTACCGGTACCTACGCTTCGGTCCAGTACGCAACATCACAACCCACATGCGCTTGTTCTTACGGATATTACGCTAATACTTCAGGTTCCACAACACCAGGAAATACTGGCAATTGTAACGTTAAATCAATGCAAACATTTACTTCTGCAGATTGCGCTAGTTATTCAACACCAGCTGGATTAAATTATATCAGTGTCGGATCTCTCAGAGACGCTCGCAATGGTGTTTCTTATACTATTCGCAAGTTTACTGATGGCAATTGCTGGATGGCAGAAAATCTGCAATACGCCGATGGCGATTATTGGCATGAATATAACCAATATTATTATACTTTTGATAGTGCCAATAGTATTTGTCCAACTGGCTGGCTTCTACCACCAAAGAATGGTAATTATTCCATGGCAAATTTATATGAGGCTGTTGGCAACAATATAGCATTCTATAGGGTTGGTGGATCTTTTAACACTGTGTTAACAGGAGGCAAGGCATCACATTGGGATCACGTTAGCTACAATACTACTCATGCCGAATGGTGGACAAGTACACGCGCTTCTTCTTCTACTGCAGCATGGGATTTTTACTACTATAATGGCTCAGATCCTTCTACTCCTGGTGCTGTTGCCGCTAATGCTATAGATGAGCTTGGGTATTATCATGCTGTTCGATGTGTTAAACAATAATTTTTGCTTTCCATTCTTTATTTATTTGTGTGTCCCAAAACTCCCCCAAAAGGGGAGTTTTGATGTGCGTGTACTAGGAATTTGAGTAGTTTTCAAGCTGTCTATAAGATTGCAATTTGTTACAAATTCGCGTTACTCACGCCTGAAAAAACGCAATGCTACACGTGCAGCATTGGTATTTGTGCGCAAAAAAAGGGTCCTTGCGGACCCGTCATGGTAGGATGAGGTTCTTTTCGTGAGTTGCTGGTGACGCTAAACGCGGCGTCCCGAAACTCGGATGGACCTTATACAGGTACGACTTGCCGTCCAAGTCAATGACTAGCACCTCGTCATCTGGTAAAAACTCGGGCAATTGACACGCCGACCCTGTGTAATGATAACCATCATTGATACCCATAATTTGGCATAGGATCGCTTGCTCCAAGCCCGTAGCGATAAAAGTCACTGCGCGCCCGGCTTCGAGAATTGTTTTGCCTAACTCGTTACGATCCACCACTTGTCTCAAGCATTCGTCAGGAAACAAAACTTTGCGATTGATCACAAACATGAGCATCACCTCCCAAATATGCTCGCATTTTACAGAACCTTATCCTCCCACTAGCACATATTATATCACAAAGACTGGTGAAATCAATTCTCTCTATCTACTAAATTTTGTGTTTGCTAAATTAGCCTTAAGGTTTGTAACGTTTTCGCCGTGCCCTTTTGTTCACCAATGATTAAAACCTGCATACCCGGTTTTAAATCTTCGTAAGTAATCGTTTCATTATCTTTATTTACTAAGTCAGTAGACTTAGCATAATTAAATGTTTCCACCGCATCAGTTTCGCCCACAATTTGCACGTCCACTTTGGTACGATTGGCTTGTTTGATAATACCGCGATTCACAAAGTTTTCACTTGGTAGCAGTGATTCGCTAGAAATTAAAATCCGGCGCGGTCCAAAGGAATCACCGTTTTGAATGCCAATCAAGACCAACCAATCATCCACCTCAAACCATTCAGTCAACGTGACTTCGTTACCCGGGGTCGCCTCACCGTTTTTCACGATCATTGTGCTTTTGTCTGGTACGATCAAAAGCTCTTCACCGTCTGGGCGTGTGACTTTAAATGAATCTTCCTTGATACTGCTTACTTGACCAATAAATCCGCGTGCTTTGCTCACGACATCCCCATACTGATTTTTAATTTCCTCACTTTGATCGTTGTCTTTAACCAGATTTTCTAAGTTGTGTAAAATTTGTGTTGCTGATTCCTCTTGTTCGTCAGATTTTTTTTCAATCGTGATCGTGCCCGAGTCTTCTTCCAAATCCGCATCATCGCTTGCTTCTTGAGCGCACACACTCACAGACATCAAAAAAGACGCGTATACCGCTAAAAAAAACAAAACCAGGCTTTTCGTCTGTTTCATGCGGTTATTCTAGCATACCACCAGATTTTTGTCAAGCACAACGCATAAAAAACAACCGTAAATCAAAAAATAATTAATATTTGTACAAATTTTATACTCAGGAGGTTTCCGTTTCTTTTTCATCTGGCGAGGTATCTTTTTCTTGTAACATTTCTTCAAATTCTTCCTGTGTTAACAAAATTTCTTCCAGAGATTTATTGGTATACACCACTAGACGTTCATCGCTAAACGTGTTTCCCGCATCGTCTATCATGATCGCCCTGATGGCATTACTGCCGGATTCCAGATTCACGTCAAGCGTAAAATCGCCGTTTTTATTGGCTTCTAGCACGAAGTTTTTTTGGTTGACGAAAACTACCACCAGGGCTTCAGGTGAAGCCTCGCCAGCAATCGTGATGGCTTTATTATCAAAAACCGTCTCATCTTCCGGTGAAGTTAAAATAATCGGCGCTGTTTGCTTTTCTGGCAACGTTGTGACTGGCTCTGGAGAAACCGGCAGTGGCACTGGCGTGGGCAAAGCTGTTGGATTGCGATCGCTACGGATAAAAAGAAAAGCTGTCACTCCAAATGATACCAAAAGTCCCAAAATCACCACGATCGCGTACTCTTGCCAACCTTTCATAAGGGCTATTATACCACATCAAAAACAGCCCCGGTGGCGAATTTAGCGCTTGACAAGTTTTATTGTCAGCAAGCTTCTTTCTTGCCAAAAATGATCAGCTGTGATATAATTAGAAAGATTTTTGAGCAAGTCGTCTCCAGGCGACCTGGTGTTCTTTAAATTAAAAGGGGGTTCACAGCAATGTGGGCACAAATTTGGTTAGAAGTAAAAACTGTTTTTTTAACTTTGCATCAAAGTTTTAGCAGAGTTCAAGATGAAGTTTCGGTGAGTTGCGCTGCAATTGTGTTGATGGTGTGCCTGAGCTGCTTTACCGCTGCTTGCCAAAACAAGCGGTTTCGCGGTGGCGTGGTGAAAGGGGCACTGATGGCTCATTTTCTGATCCAAGTACTGATCGCATCCAATGGCTCAGAGAGTGCGCTGGTCTGCCTGATCGTGCATGTCTTTCTGTTGGACGCCTGGATAATACTCAAAAGACGAGGAGCTTAAAATCATGGCGGTCACTGTGACCGCCTTTTTTATTTTTACAAAATACAGTTTTAGCATTTTACACACCTTTTCGGGAAGCTATTTTTTCAGCAAAAAATCACCGTAAAATATATATTTTAATACACAACACAATTAGCATTACAAAAAACATTGTCTTTTCTTGATAATTTGCCAGTGTGCCTTCATTCGTGATCGCAAAGATGCATTTTGTTAAAAACTCATTCGTTTTTGCGCCAAAGTGTGGTAAAATAGTCACATGCGCAGAAGGAAACGCAAACAAAAAAAGCAAGCTGTCAATAATTACGTCTGGACATCAGTCGCCGGTGTCTTTTTTTGCGTCCTGGCAGTGGTGGTGATGGTCTCGTTTATCCGCGTTACACCGGCGCTCTTGTGGATTTACAAGTTCCTTTATACTAGCTTTGGGGCTGGCTGCTCTGGTTTTACCTTTCCTTTTTCTCCATTTAGGTTTGATTTGTTTTCAGACACGTTGGGTCTGGTCACGACCATCACTTTTGTGGGGCACGGTCTTATTTTTTCTTGGCGTTACTTGCGTGGTTGCCGGCGGCACTGTCGGTTCTAGCGCTTGGCAGACATTGTCTGGTTGGATTACGCGACCCGGAGCCTTTCTGTTTTTTTTATGCCTGATTATCGGTGGGCAACTTATTCTTTGGCAAATCTCCGTCAAAGACATTTCTGATTGGTGGCATGTCTGGGTCACCGAACGGGAACTAAAGCACAAAATGGCTCCATTTATCAAGGAAAATGAAGATGTTGCCTTTGTGGGTCAAAATGAAGCCGCGACCGATGTTGGTGAGGAAGAGCAAGCATCGCCAGCGATACCAGAAATAAAAATGAGCGGTCTGGATGATAAAAAATTTGCTCAAAACGAACAAATTGCGCCGGCGCCAGAGTCATACGTCGAGTCGGTGGATGAAAAACTGGAACACATCAATACTTATGACAAAATTGATATTTTGGGCGATATTAAAAAACCAGTCATGGAGCCCGAATTTCCAGACAGTGATGTTCCGGTTGCGCGTCAACCATGGGTGTATCCTACAATCGACCTTCTCGACGCTATAGATGGCGGTGAAGCGGATCGCGGTGATATTAATGCCAACGCGCAGATTATCGAAAACACTCTCGATTCATTTGGTGTTCGCGCTCGCGTGGTCGAAATCAACCGTGGACCTTCGGTGACTCAGTATGCCCTGGAAATTGCGATGGGCACCAAGTTATCCAAGATTACCGCCCTGGCTACCGATCTTGCGCTGGCATTGGCGGCTCCCACTGGCCAGATTCGCATTGAAGCCCCAATTGCCGGTAAATCATTAGTTGGCGTGGAAGTCCCAAATCGTCGCGCCGCCTTTGTCACTTTGCGTAAGATGCTGTCCCAGCCAGCGCTGAAAGATCATCCTTCCAAGCTTGCGGTCGCCATGGGTATTGACGTTAATGGCAAACAAGTAGTCGGCGACATTGCTCAAATGCCACACGTTTTGATTGCCGGCGCCACTGGTTCCGGTAAATCTGTGGGTATCAATTCTTTCCTTTGCTCCATGCTTTTCCGCTGCTCGCCAGAGGAACTGCGCTTGATTTTGGTTGACCCAAAACGCGTCGAACTCACGATGTATCAAGATATTCCGCATTTGCTCACGCCAGTGATCGTGGAAGCACAAAAAGTCGTTTCTGCCCTCAAGTGGGCCTGTGCCGAAATGGACCGTCGCTATCAGCTTCTTGCCGATCACGGGGTGCGCAATATTAACTCGTTTAATGAGCTCAGCGATGTTCCGCCGTTGCCGCGCATTGTGATCGTCATTGATGAATTCGCCGATATCATGATGTTCGCGCCCAACGACGTGGAAGAGTCTGTAACGCGTCTGGCACAAATGGCGCGGGCGGTAGGTATTCATCTGGTTCTCGCCACGCAGCGTCCTTCGGTCAATGTCATCACTGGTTTGATTAAGGCCAATATTCCTACTCGGATTGCCTTTAATGTAGCTTCGGTGATGGATTCGCGCGTCGTTCTTGATTCCGTGGGCGCCGAAAAACTGCTTGGTCACGGCGATATGCTCTATTTACCACCAGATCAAGCTAAACCCATTCGTATCCAGGGGACGCTGGTGAGCGACGCGGACGCACGCAATCTGACCAATTTCCTCAAGTCACAACACTGGCAACCAGAATATCTAGACGATGTCACCACCAAATTCCGTGCCACTGACACTAGCAAGGGCGTCGGTAATGCTGGTGATGGCGGTGAGCGCGATCCACTTTTTGTGGATGCAGTCAAGATGTTCGCTCAATATGATCAAGCTTCGTCTTCAATGATCCAACGTCGACTTTCAGTTGGTTACGCCCGTGCTGCTCGGATTTTAGATCAACTTTGCGAGGCTGGCATCGTCGGTCAAGCTAACGGTTCCAAGCCGCGTGATGTCAATCGGGAAGCGCTTAATGCGTTTTTGGCTGATCCCAACAATTTATGATCCAGTGCCAGCAACGGCAAAAACCCCGCCAGCGGCGGGGCGTCTTTCTTTTTTTGGTTCAGACTAAAAGTTTTCG
Organism: uncultured Pseudomonadales bacterium; assembly: GCA_964418385.1. Taxonomy (GTDB): domain Bacteria; phylum Patescibacteriota; class Microgenomatia; order UBA1400; family PJMF01; genus RGIG2560. The sequence goes on along the minus strand of CAYQLH010000056.1, from coordinate 349 downwards.
GCTGAAATCTCAAAAAATGACTGAGGATGGGCGCAAATTGGGCAAACTTTAGGTGCGCTCGTGCCCACAACGATGTGACCACAATTGCGACACTCCCAAATTTTTACCTCACCGCGTTGGAAAACTTCTCCCTTTTGTACGTTTGTCAGGAGCTTGCGATAACGTTGTTCATGGCGTTTTTCAATCGCACCCACGCCGCGAAATTTCGCCGCCAGCTCTGGGAAACCTTCTTTTTCTGCCGTTTTAGCAAAGTTTTCGTACATATCCGTCCACTCGTAGTTCTCACCAGCCGCTGCCGCTTCTAGATTGGCAGGCGTATCGCCGATGCCGTTTAATTCTTTAAACCACA
>CAYQLH010000055.1:0-6179 GCA_964418385.1 uncultured Pseudomonadales bacterium | reverse complement strand
GACGTGGTGTATGATTTTGGTCCCCGTGCTGGCAAAAATGGCGGTGAAATTGTGGCTTCCGGCACGGTGGAAGAGCTAAAAGCAGATCCGCACAGCTTGACAGGCAAGTATTTAAGCGGCGCCAAAACAGTGAAACGAATTAACGCGCCTATCGCCAAGGAAAGCCAGCTGATGAGCGTGGCCAAAAAAAACTTGGCCGGACAAAGCATTGTCGTGCGCGGTGCCACGGGAAACAATTTGCGCAACTTAACAGTGGAATTTCCGCTGGGCAAGCTGATCGTGCTCACGGGGCTTTCTGGCTCGGGGAAATCCACCCTTTTGTACGAAACGCTGTACACCAATTTAGCGGCGTATCTGGGCTACAAAGTGGACGAAATCAATGGCCCGATCAAAGGCTTGGACGTGCCCGTGGGCGTGAAGCGGCTCTGCTTGGTGGATCAATCGCCGATTGGCAAAACACCGCGTTCCAATCCGGCAACGTACACCAAGATTTTTGACTACATTCGCAAAATTTTTGCGGAAAGCCCAGAAGCGCAAGCGCGCGGTTACACGAGTTCACGATTTTCGTTTAATATCAAAGGCGGCCGCTGCGAGGCTTGCCAAGGTGACGGCGAGACCAAAGTGGAAATGCAATTTTTGCCCGATGTCTACGTGCCATGCGAAGTGTGCCACGGTCAACGCTACTCTGAAGAAACCTTACAAGTAACGTATCGCGGCAAAAATATTGCTGAAGTTTTGGCCATGACCGTAGATGAAGCGTATGAGTTTTTTGAGGGTAATTTAAGCTTGCGCGAAAAACTGCACACGCTCCAGCAGGTGGGCTTGGGCTACATTGCCTTGGGCCAAAGCGCGACCACGCTTTCTGGCGGTGAAGCGCAGCGAGTCAAGCTCGCCAAAGAGCTTTCCAGCAATCGCACCGAACACGTCGTGTACTTGCTAGACGAGCCGACGACTGGTTTGCATTTTGAAGACGTGCAACGCTTGCTTTCAATTTTAAGCTCACTGGTAGCACAAAACAACACCGTGATTTTGATCGAGCACAATTTGGATATTATCAAAAACGCGGATTACGTGATCGATTTGGGGCCCGAGGGCGGCGAAAAAGGCGGTCAGGTGGTGGCTACCGGCACCCCGCGGCAAGTGGCGGCCAATCCGGCATCATGGACAGGAAAATTTTTGGCGGCAGAATTTGCACGTGACGATCAGCAAAAATAGCAAAAATGTGATGCAAAAAATGACCCTGAATGGGTCATTTTTTGCATCATCGTATACAAATTTTACTCGATAGCGATGTGTTTGCTTTCGGGCAATTTTTCCACTGGTTCTTTTTTGGGCACGCTGACGGCGAGAATTCCGTCGGCAAATTTGGCTTTGATATCATCGCGCGTGATGTCTTCGCCCACATAAAAACTGCGTGAACAACTGCCGTAAAAACGTTCGCGGCGCAAGAACTTATCCGGTTGCTTGTCGTCCGTGTGACGTTCGATTTTCGCGGAAATCTTTAAATAGCCGTCTTCGAGGTCAACATTGATATTGTCTTTGTCAAAACCGGGCAAATCCATTTCAATGACGTATTTGTCTTTTTTCTCGACAATATCCGTTTTCATGAGCGTATTATTGACAGGTGCGAAAAAGTCGCGATCAAAAAAGCTGTCAAATAAATCAAAATCCGCACGTCGGCGTGGCACCATCATGGTCATCATAAATGGCTCCTTTCTTTAATAAATTGTTAATTGTGAGTATTATATCACAATTTTTAGCAATGTCAACACTCAATTGCTAAGATTGCTAAATTGGATTTATTTCTCGAGAAATTCCGCGACAGCGCTTAAAAGTTGCTCGGGGTTGTAGTCGCTTTTAATCATGTAACCACGGATGCCAAGCTCAAGCCCCTTGGCAATAGTTTGGTCTTGGGCCAAGTTGGTGAGCAAAACCACGGTGCCATTGTCTTGTTTACCTGGTTTGTCGCTTTTAGCGTTGCGCTCCAGAATATCAAGACCATCGATAAAAGGCAACATGATATCCAGAAGGACGAGATCATAGCCGCCGTGCTCTATCGCTTCCATGGCAGCTTTGCCGTCGGCCAGCGCTTCCACTTGATAGCCTTCTCCGGTGAGCAACAGATTGTAAAGCTCGCGCAGTTCAGTCTCATCTTCTACCAGGAGAATTTTTTTATCTTTGTTTGCCATGATATCTTTCTGTTTAATCACCTTTCATTATAAACTATTTTGCGCCCGCCGGCAAGTGGTTTTTCGCGCGTTTGATTTTGCCAGTGGTGGTGCGCGGCAGCGCGTCGGTGATTTCCCACGAGAGGATGTGCTTGTACTTGACGTTGGCGCTGTTGACACGGTCAATAACTTTGTCCACGACAGTGCTGATTTGTTTTGAAGTGGGATTGGTTGGCAATTCGGGATGTGTTTTGGCGAGGTTTTCGCGATCAAGCACCAGCAAGGCTGCAACTTTGGTATCGTCGTCAATTTGTTTGCCGTACACCATTGCTTCGCGGATTTCTGGTTGACAAGTCAAGTGATATTCCACCTCTTCGGGATAAACTTTTTTGGCGTTTTTACCCACAATGACATTTTTTTTGCGACCGACGATATACAAAAAGCCGTCATCATCAAAACGACCAAAGTCGCCAGTGTAAAACCAGTTGTCCACGACGGCGAGATCGGTTTGGCGCTCGTCTTTGTAATAACCGAGCATGACGATGGGTCCGCGGACAATGACTTCACCCACGCCGTCCTCGCCTTTGTCGTGTAATTTTACGCGTACGCCTGGCAGCGGCAAGCCGACGCTCACAGAGCGACACAGTCTGTCCGGGTTTAAGCAGACCACTGGCGAACACTCGGTGATCCCGTAGCCCTGAATAAGTTCAATCCCGCAGTCGCTATAGACAGCGGCAATGTCGCTATTGATGGGGGCGCCACCGTCAAAAATGCGGGTGACGCGGCCGCCGAAATACTCTTTAAGAGCGTCTGCGAGTTCGCGGCGATCGTCGGGATGCGACAAGGTGGCGCGCACGCGGCGATACGTTTCTTCCACAATTAAAGGAACTAAAATCAACATCGTGGGGCGTACTTTGGCCAAGTTTTCTTGAAAAGCGGGCAAGCCACCTGGCAAGTAATAAATGGTCGTCCCGCTGTAGATTTGCAAAAGCAGACCAAAAGTAAACTCGTACGAGTGGTAAAGCGGCAGCATGGAGATCGTGATTTCGCGGTCGAAGTGTAAAAATTGTTTCATGATGCAAACGTCGGTGGCCAGATTTTTGTGAGTGAGCATCACCCCTTTGGGCGTAGAAGTCGTACCCGAAGTAAAAATTACTGTCGCCAGCGCTTCGGGGAAAACCGCGATCTCGTCGTAAAAGCTTGGTTTTTTGTGCAGCAGGCGTTCTCCAGTGCGGATGATTTTATCCAAAGTGATCGTCGCTTGCGCGCTCTCTTTTAAACCGATGTAATGCTTGATTTTGGCAAGGGCAGTTTTCATTTGGGCAATTTTGCCTTCAATCCCGGGCGCAAAAACAATGGAACTCACGCCCGCGCGCTGGATAAACGTGATCAAATCCTCGGCCGGCAAATTGGGATCAAGCGGCACGATGACTTGGTTGATATTGACGACAGCCAAATAAACTACCGACCACCAATAACTATTGGGCGCGAGGATGGCGATTTTTTTGCTGTCGCGCCGGGTGAGATCAATTTTGAGCGCTTGCACCAAACCAGTGGCGACTTTTTTGATGTCTTGCTCGTATTGCAAATAAGAAATTTTTACCGGTGTATCGGTAATTTTCTCTTGGTAAACAAAGGCTGTGCGTTCCCCGTAATGCTCCGCCGCAAAGCTAACGATTTCGCGCAAACTGTTGACAGGCTCGGCAGCGTAAAGTTCAAAAGGATATTTAGGTCTTGACATATTTTTTTCCTTGTCTATAATCTTTGCGTAGATAATTGTTAATGTTTTACTACAAAAAATATAGAAAGTCAAATATGCAGTTTAGATTAAATGATACAAATGCATATTTTCAATATCTACAAAAAAATACTCAAAACGATGAATTAATTCGGACGGCGCATGATTTATTAAATGATCTCAAACTTCATGGCGACTTCGAGACTTCGCAAATTGAATATCGGCTGGTGCAACCTGGCGAGCAAGCAGAACTGCAAAAAATTATCACCCTCGCTTACAACAGCCGCTACGCTGATCCTACAGCGCGGACGCTCGTGAGTTTTGGCGAGGTGAGCACCGACGATCACGTGCAAACTTGGGTCGCGGCGCACACAAATGCGGATGGCCACACCGTGATTTTGGGGACAATGCGTTTGGTGCGCGGCGAAATTGAATTGTTTAAGTTTTTTACCCCGCCCGATCCGCAGACGTTGGAAGCAATTGCGCCGCGTGTGCCCTGCGAAATTGAGCGCCTCGCTTTTCATCCGGGGCTAGACGTTGATCGCCGCTCGCCGCTAAAGGGAGAAATTCTACAACGGCTGGCGGCTGAGGTCTTAGCAACAGTGGACGTGGAACACGATTGGCTCGTGTGCACGATGGCGGCACACGTGCGCTCTTTTGTGGAAAAACTCGGTTACAAAGTGCGTAATTTAGATGGTTGGCAGTTGGCTGATAACGAGCAAGTGCACTTTATGCAGACGTATTGGCCGCGCTATTTTTACCAAGCGCAACCATTTGAAATTGTCGTTGCAAGCGAGAGCCAAGGCGTGCCGGCAGCAATCGAGGAAACGGCAAGAGACATTCGCGTTTGGCAAGAACTCATCACACACGAGTGGAATTTAGATGTCATCCGCAACCGACTGGCCATGCCAGAAACGCAGTATCCGGGCCGGCCGGTTTTGCTCTCGGCCGAAGAAGTGAAACGGGGGCGACTTTTTGATCTCACGGATGCGCACGTGAGCCAAAAATTAGATGGTGTGAATATCTGGATAGATCCGCAACATTTTTACAGTTTGGTGCCTTCCACACACAGCAAACTCAAAGAAAATCTTTCCGTCAGCCACGGTCCGGTGGCCGATTATTTGCACGATGCCTGGGCGCGTTATGACGCTTTGACGGACAAACGTGATTACGGTTTTTACGCGTTTTATTTTACTCGCGCAGGTGAACTGGAAGCGGTGGTGCAATTCCCCGAAGTAGCGGAATTTAAGTTGGCACTTAATTCCAGTCCCGGGCAACTTTTGCAAAATCGCGATTACACGTCTACTTGGCTGGAAACACGGTTAAAATTGGCGCGGACTCACGTTTTGGTGGCCGGTGCGAGCGTGGCCGCGGCCACAGCTGAAAATTTGCTGCGCGACGGGCGCATTGGCTATTTGACTATCGGCGACCCCAAAGCGCCCAATGTGACCAATTTCAATCGCACCGCTTATGACGTTTTGGACATTGGCAGCGACGAGCCCAAAGCGGTAAGTTTTGCCAGACGTATCCACCGTCAAGACCCCACCCAATTTATCCGCTTGGCGACGGAATTTAACGCCAGCAATATCAGTGCCTATTTGATGGGCACGGCTCAAGTGCCACCAGTGGATGTGGCGGTGGAAGCGATTGATCACTTAAATTCCAAATTGGCAATCATCGAGCAAACGGGCATGGCGAGAGTGCCCCTGGTGCAGATTTCGGACGTGGGCTCCACCGCTCAAGTCACTTTCCAAAATGCCGACGCACGTGCTCGGGGCGAAAGCCTGGTTTTTGGCTTGCCGGATGCAAAATTGCAAACACTTTTGGCGCAAGATTTTGTGCAAGTGGCCGCCCGCATGGTGGGCCTGGAATACGCGGTCCGCGATGAAATTGGGCGTTACTTGCGCGGGCTGAAAAACACGCCTTTCGGCACCGCAATGCCGCAACTAGGCAGTACCGCTTACGTGGCGGCGGGGGTGGCGAGTGAAAAAATCATTCGCTACTTGCTTGATCGCGAACGCGGGGCGATTTTTGAGTATCGGCGGATTGCTGTTGATAAGAAAAACAATCGTTTTCAATCTTGCCACCAACCGTCGTTGATGGAACGCGTTTTGGCGCTGGCGATGTCGCTTAAAAATTCTGGCAAGGCCACGGCGTCAACGGCGTAATTTCCCGTGAAAACAGCTAAATCTGTGGTATAATACCTCGTATGTGCGTCCGTAGCTCAATTGGATAGAGCGCCGGCTTGCGGAGCCGTAGGTTGTGGGTTCAAT
>CAYQLH010000054.1:0-6183 GCA_964418385.1 uncultured Pseudomonadales bacterium | reverse complement strand
CCGCCGTTCCACTCGTGCTGACGTAAATCGCAATTCTGTCCAAAATGGGCGACGGGAAACTAATTTGGCTAGTATCCACCGTACCGGCCAAAACTGCTTTTTGCCCGTTACTATCAACGTTTTCTGGTTCATTTTCGACCACTGTTGTTGGTGATGTCGAGTCTCGCCCTGACTGCTGTGCTAAATGAAAACCTGACCAAATCACGTACAAAGCAATCAAAATTACCAGCCCAATTCCAATAATGAGCAATTTTCGCCGCCGCCGCGTTCGTTGAATATCTTGCAACGAAAACGTTGGCGTCGCCGCTTTAATATCATTGCTACTCAAGTGCGGCGTAAAACGCTGCTCGCCCAAATCCTCCAGCTCTGGAACATGATCTGTCTCAGTCGTTGGCGCTTCCAAAATCTTCTCTGTCTGCGCCGACTCCGAAACTTGGGGTTCCGTTTGTGCCAAAATCTTATCCAAATTGTTGTCTTCCGCCTGAGGCTGAGCGTGACGCTCCGATTTTCCCGCAAAAGTGGCCTTTAGACCCCTACGCGCGAATTCCACTTTTTGACCTGGTTCGTACGGTTTACCGTTCACCATTAAGGGCGGCAACGTGTTTTTCTCACTGGAAGGACCTTTGCTTTCTGTCTTGTCTTTCGAAAGCTTGGTTCCCGTTTTTTCGCGTCCTGCAAGCTCGCGACCATGATCCTCACGCTTTGCGCTCGCCTGAGGTTTCACTTTTTCATCTCGATCACGCCGTGCCATCTCATTTTTTTCAGGTTTATCATTTTTGTCTTTTGACACCGGAGTGGGGGAGACGTCCAAATTACTCACTGCCTGCACTTTCACAGGCATTTGCGCCGTTTTTTTAGCCATTTCTTCTGAGTAGCGCGCGTTGGTGCGTGCCGGCAAATTCTGCACTGGACCAGACTTCACCACTGGCTTTACCGGTGCCGGCGACTTATTAGGTTTGCTCTCACTTTCAACCGTTACTTGAGGTTTATTTTGAACTTGATCGGCGTCACTGACACTGTCAACGTCTCGACGAGTTTTTGGCGCTTGCCGAACCGCTTGGACTGCATCCTCACCAGATGCGTCATTGTGACTAGTATTCCGATGACGATTCCGACCCCGACGATGGCGACGCTTCTTTTTGGGTTTTGTCTCGCCGTCTGGCAAACGCACACCCGCAGCCTGAGCATCAGCTCGAGCGGTATCCACGCTCATTCGTCTATCTTGACTACCACCTGCATCTTGCTTCGGCTGCGCCGTCGCCGGTGACTGGGTATTTTGGTTGGTCTTCTCTTCTGCCATCAAGCTGCAATTATACCAAAAAAGCCTCACTTTTGCAAGAGGCAAATCGCTAATTTTCCCGGTTTTACCCACACAAAATAAAACACAAGCGCACAATTTAAAGTCACTTCGTACACAAAAATTGATCAATTTTGAACACAAAATTTACTCAAATCGTACACAATTATTACTCAATATTGAGCACATTTTTTAATCAATTTTGTACAAAAAATTTACTCAAATTACAAAATTTTAACTTTAATACAATCTTTTTGAACTGCTAAAATGTTCCATGCACTCTTCACAACTGCCATGCTCTGGCAACGCTTGATATTCATACAAATGTAACTGTCCCAAATCCACCTCCAGGTGTTTCTCTTCACGCAAAAACGGCAAAAATGCCAAATCGCGCACATACAAAAGCAGTTCATCGCGACTGGGGAAAATGTGGCGACCGCGTTTGTCTTGCCAAGCGTGCTCCAGCCACTCGCATTTGCTACCCATCACTGTCAAAAAAGTATGTGTCGGACGCTCCGGGCAGCCATCGTAAATCAAACAATACGTATGCACCTCTGGCACTCCACGCAACATCTCCCGTTCGAGCTCCACTTGATCCCAACAAACCCCCAGTTGGCTTGTCCAAACCTCAAGCGGCGTTTGTAGGCGATAATTTTGGGAAAAATCCAAACCGTTCAGACTCACATGTTGGCTCCCGCTGGCATCCACCCAACCATAATTGATACCTTTCATCGCCTCAAGCACTTCACGCGTATTTGTACAATAGGGAATTTGTGTTTCTGCCATAAGAAAGCTATTATACCACACTTGATAGACTTTGCCGCAAGCAAATCCTCCGCATTCACGCCAACACACTCGCAAAAAGCCCCGCCGAAGCGGGGCCTAAAAGTTTTAAAAGTAGCTGATTTGCGATGTTGAATCGCAGCGTTTGGGCGTCAAGCGGATCACGTCCAGATTGGGCACCGCCGTCGCCACGGCCTTGCGCACCAACTTGTCTTCCGCCAAACCCTGCACATCCAACCAAATGAGATTGGGATGCGCCGCCACGAACTTTTGAAACATGCTTGGGAAAAGCGTCCTAGCGACTCGACCGCAATCAGTTTCTTGCGCCAAGTGGGCGTCAAGAAACCACCGGTCCACCGTCGGCGAAGCCTGCACCCGCAAGCCGCGTGACTGCAAGTGCGTCACGAAATGGCCCACGTTGTGCTTGATTTCGCCCTTCCACTCACCATACGTTTCTGCTCCCTTCTGGATCAAATTGCCACCAAAAGAAGTCTGGCGATAGTCAAAAAAGCATTCTATCGCGGTGCAAACCCCAAAATAACAGTTGTACTCCACACCGCTGACTTTGAGCCCATTCAAAAAGCTCTCCAGCTCTTCCACGACCGCCTGTACCGTCCTGTTTCTGGCGACATCGATCCGTCGCTTGGAACCACGCAACGCCGCGTATAAACCCTTGGCGTGCGACAAAACTGACTTATTACGCGTTAAATCCGCGTCCTTCAGTAACAACTGTAACAAACTCCGCCCCTGATAAAAGGGCACATTCACCACCGCGAGATTGACCGGTTCGCCACCGGCCACCGCTCGCCACACGTTTTGCGCGCGCACATCATGCGCGCCACCAGCCAGCAGTGCTACTGCCGCTGAGCCAGAAACTACTTGACACACTTGGTGATCCCCCCTGGAATTAAAAGTCAAAAAAACCAACACTCAGCTACTTTATTAAAGAACTCACCCCAAGTGGAATTTTTCCTTGATCTACCAAGAAAAAACTCCCACTTTTCGGGAGCGATAATTACTTAAGTTTTGTCCTCGCTCCACGAAAATAACGCTACTTTTTGCGCCAGATCGTATTTGCAAGTTGACAAAACATACATTTATTATACCACAAATACTGCCCAGCGTCAAGTATAAAAAAACAGCGATGCACAGGAAAAATTTTATAAGTTTGGCATTTAACGCTTATTCTTCCTCGTCCAACGACTGGCACGCCTGCAAAATCTCTCCTATCCGCCCATCCAAAACCGCCGGCAAATCATACCAACTCTGCTCCAGACGATGATCAGTCACTCGATTTTGCGGAAAATTGTACGTCCGAATTTTCTCAGCGCGCTGCGCGCGCCCGATCGCCATTCTTGCTTTGCCCAACGTCTGCAAGCGCTTTTCTTCTTCGATTTCCCACAGCCGCGACGCCAACATTTCCAAAGCAATTTGCCGATTTTGTGCCTGCTTGCGCTCTTGGCGCGCGCTGATGACAATGCCTGTGGGCACATGCGTCAGCCGTACAGCAGAATTCACTTTGTTAACATTTTGCCCGCCAGCGCCACCGGCCCGCACAAATTGCCACTCCAGATCTTCCTCACGAATTTCCACGCTCGTGGTTTTAATCTCTGGCAAAACTGCCAGCGACGCCGTGGAAGTGTGAATCCGCCCCGCGGCTTCCGTTACCGGCACCCGCTGCACCCGATGCACGCCTGATTCCCACTTAAAAAGCTCGTAAGGATAATAGGTTGTCTCGCCTAAGGTAACTTTACCCTTAATTTTGATCACGTCATCATCCAAATATTCGATTTTTAAACCGTGGCTCTCCGCAAAACGCAAATAAATTCGTAACAACTCGCCCGCCCAAAGTTTCGCCTCGTCGCCACCAGCACCACCGCGCACTTCCATAATACAATTGGCCAGGGCCACATTAGTTGGCCCCGCGGTGTGATCCACATTCATCGCCTCCGCCGCCGCTTGCAATGATTCCAGCTGGGCGCGCAAATCCGCCACCTCCGCCGCGGCTAACTCCGCCAACTCGGGATCACTCATCAAAGCCTCATTTTCCTTGATTTGTTGCGTCAAGCGATCCAATTGCTCTTGATAAGGGTTATACATGCAACCTCTCTCGCTTGTCTGCGGCCAACTGCCCGCTAACTACCAATTTACGCTTTTTTAGCGTCTTGAGAATTGAGTTTTTTATCTGTCGCTTTGGCGCTCTTTTTTACCGGATCAGCCACCGCAACTCCCGCCGCGCGTTCACTCGCCTCCGCCGCCGCTTTTGCCTTGCTCAAAACCTGCTTGAAAGACGTCGCCTCGCCTGCTACGATCACTTTCGCCGCGTCGCGACGCGCTTTCTTCTCAGCACGACGCTTGGCTTCCTGCTCACGGCGCACCTTGGAATCCGCCATTTTTTTCTGGAATTTCTCCAAACGACCCTCTTTATCCACAAAGCGCTGCTCCCCGGTAAAAAACGGGTGACATTTATTGCAAATATCCACTTGCATCGTCGCCACCGTTGCTCCAGTCACAAAACTATTACCACAAGCGCACGTCACCGTGCATTCTTGCCACTGCGGATGTATATCTTTTTTCATAAGGAGCATATTATACCACAAAACAGCGCATTTTCACAAGCAATTTTGCTGCAAAGCGAGCAATGAGCACTAGTTTGTACTGTTGGGTCCTTATTCTTTAGCCATGGTACTGGGATCATCCGCTTGTGGCGCCCGCCAGCCACCAAGCAAATGCAAATGCACGTGATAAACTTCCTGCACCTGACGACCCACGTTCATCACCAATTTATAGTTTTTCGCAATCCCCAGTTTACCTGCCACCAGGCGTGCCGTGCGCAACAATTTGCCTGGTAAATCACTTTCCAGCGGGATCTCTTCCAGCGTGGCGTAAGGGTGTTTGGGGCAAATCAAAACGTGCACCGGAGCCTGCGGATTGACGTCGCGAAAACACATCACTTCGTCATCTTCATACACAAACTCCGCCGGGATTTCGCGGTCACGGATTTTTTCAAACACAGTTTTAGCCATTGCTCCCTCCATTTTCTAGATTTAATTTACAATTCTTCCCTGATAATTGCCACCACTTCATCCAAAGTCAACGGCGACGCCACGTGATTTTCTGCCTTGTGCGAACCGTTCAAAAGCATCTTTCCACCAGGATGATAATACCACGTCCCCACCTTGTCGCGCTCTTGAATCCGCGCGTAAACGCCGCTTAAATCAAACGGGGCATCTGGTCGACATTTTATGCGGATATGTCCAGATTTTTTATCCTTTTTCACCACCAGCATGTAGCCCGCTTTTTGCGCTACCGACAAAACTTCTTCGTTACCTGTAAAAAGCGCCAAACCCTCGCCGCCGGTTTTCAGCGGAAATTTCGCTCCTTCGCCCAGTTTTTCCAGCGCTTTCAAGTGTCGCTTCAAATTTGCATAGATAAAATCCAAAAGCCGAAACGCCAACTCCGCCTGGTAACTGTCATCATTGGTCTCGGTGGCGTCCATACCGTCAATAATCGCCGTCAACATAAAACAATAGCGCGGATTGTTGGCATCTTCCCAAAAAACCTCACCGAAATGGTCAATTTCCGTCACTACGTCACTAATCGCCCGCAAAGCGCCATCGGTTGCATACTCGGGATGAATTTTGAGCACATACTGATACACCAAGGAAGTTGCTGAATACTCACGCCCTGCCCGCTCCGGCAGGTGATGGTCAAAACGCCCCCGACCAGTATCCACGTGCGTGACTTGATCCATGGTGTAACCCAGTTTGGCGGCTTCTTCCGGAGCAATCGTGTTGCCTGCCGGCACAAAAGCCAAACGACTTCCACCGTAATGCTGATTGTCAAAGCGCACTAAAAGCCACGCACTGGCAATCGCATCCAAATCCGGTTTCTGATGCATTACGATCAACATGGGACCGATTATACCACAACGCCCGCACTGGCACAATCGGCAAAACCGACTTTTTGGTAGCAAAGTACCCTATATTATATCACAAAATGTTACTTTTGTCAAGAGGCAATTTCCCCTTGCATTTTCTAGCATTCAATGTTACAATGCGCTTGTCTGTTACCAATTAGGATGGAAGGGAAATCTTAGCCAA
>CAYQLH010000053.1:0-6359 GCA_964418385.1 uncultured Pseudomonadales bacterium | reverse complement strand
GACGGCGATGTATCTGTGGCTGCGCTCACTTGGGAAAAGTGTTAATATCGTCTCACCAGCGGCGCCAGTGGTGGATTTTAGCCACTTGGTGGGCATTAACAAGGTGAAAACAATCTTAGCAGGTAAAAACATGGTTTTGCAGTTGCCGTTGCCCGCAAGCCAGATTGACAAAGTGATTTCTGATCTGAACCAAGAACGCGATGTTTTGAATTTGATTATCAAACCAAAGGAAAATGCAGGACCGACGGCTTTTACCAGTGTGCCAGTGAGCTATCAGCCGCCGGACTACGATGTGCGGATATTTGTGGATGTGCGTGAGGCGAGCGAGTTGACAAGCTTGAGCAGTGTGGAAGAAAGCTACTGGACAGACACAAATCGGAATATTGTCTGGCATGATTACGCCACACCGCTGATCATTCCGGCAAGTGTGGAAATTACTTTGGGTAAAGATGATACTTACGCTACTGTCTGGGCAAATTATTGCCGCCAAAATGGACTGGAAATTGATCCGGATCAAGCAAGTAACTTGCTGATGGCACTCGAGCGCGAGAGCGAACATTTTGCTTCTGGTCACTCCACGGCAGAAACGTTTGAGTTGGCAGCGTGGCTGCTGCGTCATGGGGCCACACGTTACACGCCAGACGAGCAAGCGCAGCAGGCGTTTCGACCAGAAAACCATTTGCCACATTTGCGACCGCACCAGACAGAAATGGTGATCCAACCAAGCGGTGTGACTCTTGACGCGAAGGCGTGAACATGATAAAATTGGTCTAGTTTAATAAAGAAAGGTAAGCATGAGTGTTGCTGTCATTGTTTTGGTAGTTTTGCTGGCGATAGCGGCCTACGCGGTAGGTGAATATAACGCGATGGTGAAATTGCGCAATTTGACGCAAGAAGGCTTTTCGACGATGGATGTTTACCTGAAAAAACGCTGGGATTTGGTGCCAAATCTGGTGGAAACGGTGAAAGGTTACGCCAAACATGAAAAAGAGACGTTTGACGAGCTGACGAAATTGCGGGCTGGGTCGTACAATGATATGACCCCAGAGCAAAAAATCGACGTTAACCAAAAACTGTCACAAACTTTGACCAAAATTATCGCCGTGGCGGAAAACTATCCAGAACTGAAAGCGAGTGCCAATTTCACGCAATTGCAAGGTGATTTGTCGAGCATCGAAGACGACATTGCCAACTCGCGTAAGTATTACAACGGCACGGTGCGTCAATACAACAACAAGATCCAAGTTTTCCCGAGCAACTTGATCGCCAATATTTTTGGCTTCAAGCCGGCGATGATGTTTGAGGCGGCGGCGGCCGAACGCGAAAACGTCAAAGTGCAATTCTGATCAAGGCAGACGAGCGATGCGGTGGCTAAAGCGTTTGGTGGCAAGTGTAAGCGTGCTGGCGTGTTGTTTGTCGGCAGGACGCTTGGCGAATGCGTCTTTGGGCGGTTACACGATCACTGATTATAACATCCAGGTAGAAGTCCGAGAAAATAATACTTATTATTTTACGGAAACGCTGACGGTGAACTTTGACGAACCACGTCACGGCATTTACCGGACTCTCCCCTTGCGAGAGACGGTTTATCGAGTGGACCCCAGCACGGGCGAAAACCAAGTCACTTCAAGCGAAAATCGCGTGCAAATCAGTGACATCACGGCGAACACCGCTTTTAAGGTCAACCGCGAAGATGGAAAAATGAAAATTCGTCTGGGTGACGCTGACACCACCGTCACTGGCGAGCAAACATACGTGATTACTTATCTGTACAATCCGGGTCCCGATCGCTTAAAAGACGCAGATGAGTTTTATTACAACTTGATTGGTTTGGAGTGGGACGTGCCGATTGAGCACGCGAGTTTTGACGTGGAACTGCCGAAAGATTTTGACGCCGAGCAAGTGGGTCTGAGCACGGGCAGCTATGGCTACAGAGGCACAGACGACGTCAACTATGAAGTAGACGGTTTGCATATTCGCGGGACGGTTTTGCGGACACTTGAGCCTGGCGAAGGTTTGAATATCCGCGTCACGCTGCCAGACGACTATTTCATAAACGCTGGCTTTGCCATTAATTACGTCTTGATTTTCTTGGCGCTTGTGTGTGTGGGGATTTTCATAGTGGCGTTTTTCTGGTGGTCCACTTATGGTCGCGACGAGCCGGTGGTGGAAACGGTGGAATTTTATCCTCCAGAAGGGCTAAATTCGGCAGAAGTGGGCTTGGTGTACAGCGAAGTCGTCACCAACGATGCGGTGATTTCTTTGCTGATTTATTTGGCGGACAAGGGATATTTGCGGATTGTTGATACTGGCGACAAGAACAAGAAAAAAAGTTATCGCTTGGAAAAGGTAAAAGATTATGATGGCAGTGACGAAGCCGCCAGAAGGTTTTTTGCGGGGCTTTTTTCCCGCAAAGACAGAGTAACAAGTGCCGATTTAACCAACAAATTTTACCTCACAGTCAACGAAGTGACGGAATTGCTCAAAAATGGCAAAATACACAAAACTACTTGGGATAGCCAAGCGAGAGAAAAACAGAACTGGACAGCTTTCTTGGCGGCAGCATCACTCAGCACCTGCATTTTAATGCCAATGTGGTTTTACCAACCAGATTTGGTTGAAAGTTTGTGGTTTTTTATCGTGGCGGGCGCTTTGGGACTGGCTTTTGTGATGATTTACATGTCCAAAGGCGTGGGTTTGCTTTTGGCAATTACAGGCGTCGGCATGGCGTTTTTAACTTGGTTTGGCACTTCAGGCGCCGACATGATGGGCGACAGTGTGGCGATTATTTTTAGTTTGCTGGGCTTGGCGGCAAGCAGCGGGACACTTGTTTTGGCCTTGTACATGGATAAATTAACTGATCAGGGTCGAGAATGGAAAGGCAAAATTTTGGGACTGCGGCGGTTTTTGATCACCGCAGAAAAAAATCGCCTGGAAGCTTTGGTGAGCGAAAACCCACAGTATTTTTACAACATTTTGCCTTATACTTACGCTTTGGGTGTAAGCGAGGTCTGGGTGAAGCAATTCCGCGATTTGCTGAGCGAGCCGCCAGACTGGTACGCATCGTCGGGACCGTTTAATCCTTACGCTTTTAACTCTTTTATGAACGACACAATGCGGACGGCAAAAGCAGCGATGGTTTCGCAACCAAGCAGTAGCGGGAGCGGCTATTCTAGCGGTGGTCACGGCGGTGGCGGTGGCTTTTCTGGCGGCGGCCACGGTGGTGGCGGTGGTGGCTCGTGGTAACTGCGTGAAATTAGAAATTATAAATTTAAAATGTTAAACAAGTGTTTAACAAATGTTTAACAATCACATCTGGAAAATGTGAACAAATTTTGACAAACAAAAAACACAGTTGTACTCTTTATAATTTTTTCTTTCTAATTTTAAATTTTTTAGAGGACGTTGTTTTCGGCGGCAATTTCTTTGCGGGCACCGTGATAGACACGGCGGCGCCAACCAATAGGCTCACTGGAGCGCGCGTCCAGGGCGGCGAGTTCACGGCTAATGAAGTTAATCCCGCGCTGGATGAAAATCGGAATCACCAGACCCGCGACGACGTAAATCAGTAATGATTGCTCCAGACCGAAGGGATAATAATAATACCAGATGTCACTGTGATAGGCTGCCCAGTCGAAATCCGCAAACAGCGATGTCATGGAAGCAACAAGAGCAAAAAACGATTTGACAAGCATAAAACCCAAAAATTGGTTGATCATGATGGAGTAGGTACTGTCGGCGATGGCACCGATGGCACGCGAGCGACCGATACTGTCTGCCAGATCGCGAGCGATCCGCAACCAGAAGGCAATGCCAAGCAAACCGACGATAATGGGCATGGCGGCGCCGTCAGTGAAGTCATGACACCACATGGGCGTATAATCTGGCATGTGTCCGAGCCAGGCGGCAAGCAGATATTTGGCTGCTAAGAGGCCAGCAAGTAGCCAAAAGGTGGAAATATGTTCGCGCGGCTCGAGCACGCGACGGTAAAAAATGCCCGCAGCGTAAAACGGCAACAAATACAACGGTCGTACCAAAAGCAGCCACCAACCGGTATTGTAGCCTTTGATCGCCAGGGTGTTGCCGAGTAAACCGAGAGCTAAAGCAATACCGAAAAAAAGCCATTCTGGGATTTGTTTGCTGCCACTTTCGAGACCAGCAAAGAGGCGGCGGAAAAAGACGTTGACAAACTGAATGATGAAAAGCGGCACCACAAACCAGCCACCAACGTTAAAAAAGAATTGGTTGCCATCGTAAAGTGGCGCCAGCAAGAGACTGTCGAGAGTGACATAACCGCCGATGCTAAAACCTTGAAGAGAAAGGATGTGCGAGAGGACGCCGTAAAAAAAGTTGTACAGGTACATGGGAATGATGAGACGTTTGAATTGCCGCCAAATATAATGCCAGGGCGCAGACTCGTGAGCTTTTTTATAAAAATATCCCGATGCAAAGGCAAAAATTGCCAATTGAATGCTGGGATACGGAAACCAGTGACGCATCAGATCCAAGCCGCCACCGTTGGTGTGGGTGCACACCACCATCACGATCGCTAAAGCGTAAAGAATTTTGAAGCGATAGTCAACTTTTTTGACCGGCATGTAAATATTATATCACACAAAAAGGTGGCGCCAACTGGTGGAGATTTATTTAGACTAAATGTCCTCAGAATTCTCTTCTTGTGGCGGTGTATCAGTATTATCGTTTTGGACGTTATCAGCGGGCGCGCTGACGGGCGCTTCTTCGCGGTGGCGCAGCTTGGAAAGATCAATCAAAGCGAGATTGTCACCACGGGCAAGATCAAAACTGGTAAGATGCCAGAGGAAAATTGCCGGCGGATCTTCAAGGAGATTTTGCTGAAATTCTTGATAAATGGTCCCCCGCTCCGAGGTTTTGATTTTTTGGCGACCTTCCTCGAGCAACTTGTCGACGCGCGTGTTTTTGTAGTGGGTGAAATTGGTGGCCAAGCCCGAATGCCAAAGACTGTATTGATCTGGATCAAGTGGGATTTTTTGGCCCACAAGCATGGTTTGAAAATTATTGGTATCCGGAATGGTCTGAATCTGGATGTGAACTTGAATGCGTAAGTACTCGCATTGATTTTTATTCTCAGCCGGGATGTCTTCGCTTTGCTGGCAAGCGGTGACTGCGGCTTCGCCAAGTTCTTCCCAATCTTTTTTGACGCTTTCAGCGATGTCGTAATAAGCGGTCGTGGTCACCAAGTTGAGCTCAATCGGTTCTCCTGGTAACTCATCCAATAAACGCTCAACAGCGCTATCAATGTTTTTATCGTATTTTTTGGCGCCAGAAAAATATGCCCAAGAGCAACGTTCATTGATAGGACCGATCGCGCGCTCGTAGCCAGCGCGTTCCTTTTCCACGGCGTAACTTAAAGCCTGGCGCACGCCGCGAGAAAGTTGAGGGTCGTCGGCGTTGAAAAAAACTGCTAAATACTGATTGGTGAGTTTGCGTTCGCGGACATTGGTAATTTCCCAATCCTTGACGTCGCTGATATTGGTCACATCATTGAGAAAGTCGATTTTCCCGAGTTTGAAGGCTTCCACGGCTTCGTCTTGAGTGTAGTAAAAGCGATAGACGAAACGCGCCCGATTGTCAAAGTCATCCAAAACGACTTGCGACAACGCGTGATGGCTAGAATCGATCCAATCATAACTGGTGAGTTGCGTAGCACCAATGCCCCAGACGCGAATTTGGTCAAAAAGACCAAATTTTTTGACGTGTTCTAGGCGCAAAAGCGGCTCGGTAAGCGCTTGTGGGAAGCTCGCCAAAGGCGCTGGCAAGTCATAAATCACTTGATTGCCTTCGTAGGTAACTTGCGCGTCGCGTAGGCGATAAGTGACGTCGCGCGCTTCAAATGCTTTGCCGTCTTGCCACACAAGTCCATCCTCAAGCGTGAAGCGATAACGGCGACCACCGTCCTCGATTTCGAGTTTGGCAGCAAGATCCAGATTGTTTTCGTCAAATTCACAAGTTTCGTCAAAACGCACTAGAGAGCGTGAAAGCTGACTTTTGACTTCGTCTGGGAGATTGGTGAGATCGTATTCGCCCACAAGACCAACGTAGTATGTCTGCCGGCGATAAAAAAAGCGAAAAAGTGAAGGTAAAATCAGGGTAAAAACCACTGCTGACGCCAGGATAACGGCTAAAAACTTGAGACCATGTTTGCGGATGTAGCCAGTGATATACCAGTATAATTTGATCATGCACTTATCGTCAGCGAGAGCAAGGAAAGGAAAACAAAAGCGATGACACAAACGATAGTCACGTAAAAAATAACTTTTTCCAATCCCCGCTTGGTGGTGTAGGTTTCACCACCGCCGCCCCAGAAACCCAAGCCTGCA
>CAYQLH010000052.1:0-6391 GCA_964418385.1 uncultured Pseudomonadales bacterium | reverse complement strand
ATCACGCTTCCTATTTTTTGTCCACCGAACGCAATTTGCCAATCACACTGCCGATAGTTTTCAAATACCGGAAAGCCGTTAAATCTACGTGGCGCGCGTTGCGGAAAAACTCCACCAGATCGGTCAATTTAAAATTAAAGTTCTCCGTATAAGCTTTGCCCATCACCGCAAACGCCGCTTCTGTAAACGCTTCCAAGCGGGTATCGTCCAGTTGCTGCAACCCCGCGGTCGTCGCTTCGTGCAACTGTCGACTCAGCTTTGACCATTCGCCAAGCACAAAATACTGTCCAAAAACTTCCCACGTCGTGGGATAATGCACGCTCGTCGCTATAGCTGCCGCTTGCACCACCACCGGCGCATCCGCATATAGCATCGTCCCCACGTACGACGACTCTGGTAAATACGTTTCCAACCGCGACCGCACACTCCAGTAGGCCGGGGAGTGATATTCACTCTCACGCAAACCCGGACCATCAAAATTCACTATTTTTTCGATCCGCCGCTTCAAACCTGGACGCGCCGTCATCGCACTCACCAAAGCCAAATTGCCACCCTTGGAATGGCCCACCACCCGCACGTGGCGATCAAACAAACCAACGTTGTGCGCCAAATATTCCATCGCCAGCTCCTGTGTAAAAGTGGGATACTGATAAAACAAACGGTAATTTTCCAACCACGCCACCACCGTACCGTCAGAGCCTTTAAACGTCACCACCGTTTGATCGCCCAGGCGAAAAACCACCGCTCCAAATTGTGCCTTGTCGCTCACCAAGTTGACCAGATGCGACCAGCGCAAATCGTGGTAACGCCGTGTGTCCCGCACGGCCGCTACCATTTTCTTGGCGTCCACCAAAACCTGCTCGGCGTCGTGCGGCAAATTCACTTTTGCCACCTGGTCAGCCACGCTCGCTAGCGTCCGCGTCCCACTAAAACCCGGTATTGGCACGTACACTAGCTGCGCCATCACCAGATCATCCATCACATTCCACGGCACCTGCCGCAGCGAAGCATCGCGATAATACCAGACGTAATCATAAATATTGGGCATATTTAGCTTGCCAACGGCAACTCAAGCATTCATCAAGCCGCCGCATTCATTTCCGCATCGTATCGCTTTCTTCTATCATCCTTCCAAGGATTTTTATCCTTACTACTATCGGCATAATCCCATCCGCTGCCGCGCCGACCGTCTTTCCCACCTCCAGACTTGCCGCCGCCATGCCGCCTGCCTCTTCCAAAACGTTTACCCAAACCTACACCCGCGCCATCAATTTTACCAGCTAAAGCCTCAAAAATCTTATTCTCCACGTCTGTGGGCGATTGCTCACTGCTCTCGCCTGTCTCGTGTGTACTATAATCAACACTTGTCTCTAGCGCCACAGCGTCACCTCTCGCTGTCTCCGCTGGCGATTCTTCACCTGGTTGCGGCTGCTCAACTGCTTCCGGCTGTGTATTATAATCAACACTCGTCTCTTCTTCCGGACGCTGCCCCGCCCACAAAGCTTCAAGCTCCGCCGGCGCTTGCGTGCACACCAAAGCTCTAAACTGTCCTCTTCTGTCTTCCCAACCGCGACTCTCATTTGCCAACCATTGCCTCACGCTCTCTGGCGATTGTTGCGTTAATTTATCATACAACCTGCTCTCTTCCATCAAAGCAAGCAGTTGGTTTTGAATTAATACTCTTTTTTCCTTTAACTTCAAATTTGGATCATTGTGCTCTTCCGTACCACCATACACCAAACCGCCAACGAGTTCTCTCGTTACCCGTTTCATCTTTTTTTGCCAAACATCAACCGACCATTTCTGCTCCGCCGCTTCACTCACTCGAGAAAGTAATTTATCATACGTCCACAACGCCTGCGTCAAATACTGACGATACTCGCCCGTAGCCAGCGGTTTTTCGCTTTCCTGGCTTTCCGCCGGTGACACGTCACGTGTCTCCTCAGCCCCAGCTTCAACATTAATTTTTGGTTTTTGTTCGGCATCTTCGCCAGACGTTACCGCGTTGTTATTCGTATTTATTTCGGTTTTTGCCTCAAGCTCGTCTGGCTTAACTTTCGTATTTTTTTCGTCTTCACCATCGCGGTTTTTTGCTTCTCCTACCCAAGCCCGCCAGGCATCTGGGTCATCTTGGTCAGGTTCTGCCTGAGAAACAGTTTTCTCCGCTTGAGGTCGCACCAACTTAGCATCTGCCAGCTCCTGCACCCACGCCGCTCCCATTTGATGCAACTTTTCCGTGTGCGCCGCGGCTTGCGCTGCCCTTGACTCTTGCGCCTGGGCGCCAGCTGTTTCCGCCAATTTTTTTTGCATGGCGACTAACTCTGCCAATGTCGCCTCCACTGAAGGCAAACCATCACTCTCCACCTCTGGTGCCGGTGCTTCTTCCGGCGGCTCTTGAGCGTCATCCATGATCTCAACGTAATCTTGCGCTGCCGCCTCGCCAGTCGCTTCTGAACCAAGCGCCGTCAAGGTGGCCGCCGCTTCTTGCTCTTGCGCTGACACTTGTGTACTATAATCAACAGTCACCGGCGCCACTTCGCTTTCGCTTTCGTCCGGATAAGCGTCTGTTTGTGGATTATAATCCACACCAGCCGCTGCCACTATCTGCTCATCCTCACCTGGAGCAACTTCATTTTGTGGATTATAATCCACAGTTGTTGCCGCTTCCGCTTTCGCCGCCGCTGGTGCCCGCTCCACCAAAGCTTCTGTTTCTGCCCGCAAATCCGCCAACCACGCGGGTGACGTTTGTTCTTGCCCCTCAAGTGCCTGCAACGATGACAGCTTGGCTGCCGCCATTTCCGCCTCCACCAACAACCGCTGTGCTTCTGGCAAAAGTTGCGCCATTCGCACCGTCGCGTTCCAACTCTCCGAACCATCAACAGTTAATTCCTCTTGATCAAAATCATGTAAAATTTTCGTCACCTCCGCACCCTCGGCTTCACTTATCGCGCTCCCAAAAGCCGACGTCTCAGCATTTTTATCCGTCAAACCCAATGTCTGTTCATAGCTCGCCTGTGTCTGGCTTAACTGATCTTGCAACACCGCTTCAGCGACAGCGGGATCACCATCTTCATGACCAAAAAGCACCACATATCGCTGTTGTAATTGTGCTAACTGTGTTTCCACCCGTCCAATTTCTTCTCGTCGTGCTTCCGCCTGAGCACTCTCGCGCGCCACCCGCGCCGCCTCACGCTCCGCCGCTCGCGCCGCTCGCGACTGGGCCAGCGGTTGCCTGTAATCCCAAGAGGTCAATCGCCGATTGCCAACATCTTTGAGCCACTCCCACATGCTGACTGCATGCCAATCTGGACGGCGACCTGACCGTTCTGATTGCGTTTTTCTTTCTGGCGTCATGAACGCTTTTTTCGCAATTTCTTGTGATTGCGTCTTTTCACTGTAGTATTGAGGTAAACTGCCTTCAACTTCCATCTTGCCCTCTCATGTCACTGTTGCTCTGCTTGTAACTGACGGCGAATTTCTCCATACTCATCCAATTTTGCCCGACGCTGCTTACTAAGACCGTGCAGCACCGCCCAGTCATCTTGCGTTGCCATCGCGCTGCGCAGCCCGGCGCTTAAATCGCGAATTTTCGCTTTCACTCGCTCAAGCTCACCAGGCAAAGACTCATTTTTTTGCTCTTCTTGTGTCATCAGCTGGCTTTCATTATAACACATTCTCATATTTTCGTGCAAGCTGCAATCACGCCTTGTAGCTTTACATTTAAGACAGTATCTGATATAATAAATATATGAAAAAAAATCCCAGTGCCACCCCCACCAGCGACGTCGTCGCCACTGTGCCTGATCATCTGGGCGAACGTTTCCTTCAAGAACGCCTCCACGCTAAAATTCAAGCCGCACATCTGCACGTACCTGACGATTCGCTTTTGGCATCCAATTTTAACGCTGATCTGCTGACTCTCCTCAACACGCACACTGATATCGATGACGTCTGGGATTTGCTCGAAAAAGCCAACGCCCTAGCCGAAAAAGAAGAATTTGTGCAAGCACGCCGCCTCGTCCAGCAAGTACTCAAAAGCGACCCCAACAACAAAACTGCTGCCCTCTTTCTCCTGGAACTCGAAGAAGACACGATCAAGCATTTGCGTCGCTTGACGCTGATGGAACATCGTTGGCGCAACGAACTTTCAAAAAAAGGGCTTTTGCGCCCCGCCTTTCACCGCGATCCCTGGCTAGACAATCACACCAAGCAATATCTGGAATTACTCGCCAACAAGGTGGGGCTCCTGATTGACCTTGGTCGCTACAGTACCGCCCTTGAAGTCGCTCAGCAAATCCTCGGTCTCGATCCTCTCGACCACGTCCACATCCACCGCCTGGCGATTCCGCTCACCATCCTCCTGGAAAAATTCATGCACGCGCAAATGCTCATCACGCGCTTTGCCGAACAAGGCGTAGATACTTATCTCGTTTTTGCAACTACCCTGTTAACCTACAAAATGGGTGACTACAAGCAATGTGCCAAACTCATCACCAGCCTCGGCAACGCCAATATGTACTTGATTTCCCACCTGCTCGCCAGTCATCTCGACGTCCCAGATGTGGCGATTTACGAACCAGGCAGCGAAGAAGAAGCGCTTGACGTTTTGTCTGATTTTGTTTTTGTGCTTGAATCCACCCCCAGCTTCTTACATTTTATCACCGATACCCTCGCTGCTCAAAACGAAACTGGTCGTTGCACTTACGCTCAGCTCAAGCGCTAGTGTGTATTATAATACACACTTTCCCCGTATTTTTATAATTTATTATTTTTAATTTTTAGCTGTTTTTATAATTTATAATTTTTAATTTCTAATTTCTAGTGGTATAATACCACTCATGCGAACCGTCGCCATCACTGCCCCTGACGCTTGTGACCAAGCGCTTGATGTTTTGCGTGCTGGCGGTCTAGTCGTCTGCCCCACCGAAACGGTCTACGGTCTTTTGGCAGACTGCGAAAACCCCGACGCTGTTTCTCGCCTGCTCCGCTTCAAACGCCGCCCCGCTGGCAAAGCGATTTCCCTGGCAGTCAACGATATTAACCTGGCTCGCCGCTACGTGCAGCTCAACGACCAAGCCGAGCACCTTTACGCCACGCTTTTGCCTGGACCCGTCACCATTGTCTCTCAAGCCACTCACATCGCCGATAACCGCCTCGAAAGCGAATTCGGCACACTCGGTATTCGCTTACCAGATTACCCGTTTTTACGGCAATTGGTAGCCAAATACGGCCACGCGCTCACCGCTACCTCTGCCAACGCCCACGGCCGCAAAACGCCCTATTCGCCCCAAGATATCCTGGATCACACCTCCGCTTCGCAACAAAATTTACTCGATCTCATTCTCGACGCCGGTACCCTCCCTCCCAACCCTCCTTCTCTAGTCATCGATACCACCGCTTCCACGCCCATCGTCATGCGCGCCCACCACGATTATCAGCAGTTTTCCTCTCAAAAGACAACCTCGTATTGCACCAATTCTCCCAAAGAAACCCAAGCTCTCGCCGGCAAAATTCTTCAACCGTACTTGCCAGTTATCGCCCATTCTGGACTCCTGATCACTCTCGACGGCGATCTCGGTGTCGGCAAAACTACCCTCACTCAAGGTTTTGCCCAATTTTTGGGCATTGCCGACCATGTCAATTCACCCACCTACACTTACCTTAAAGAATACCATTTCCACAAATTCGACCAGCAAGGCACGCTTTATCACTTGGACGTCTGGACGCTCGACCGCCCCGAAATGCTTGACGCCCTCGATTTACCCTCGCTCATGCATCCTGGTGCTCTAATTATTATCGAGTGGTATCACCAAATCGCCTCTCTGCTCCACCCCACCCTCCCCACCCTCCACCTGGAGTTGCGCTCCACCGCTGCCAACGCTCACGCTCGCGAAATCATTGTGCAAGATTTATCAAAAAACACTGCTGTAAAGGAATAAACGCATGACAAAAATCCTCGCCATTGATACCAGCTGCGACGACACTTCTGCCAGCGTACTCGACGATCATTACATTTTAAGCAATGTCGTCTCTTCGCAAATCGCCCTCCACCAACCCTACGGTGGTGTTTACCCCACCGTGGCCAAACTCGCCCATCAAGAAAACATCGCTCCCGTCGTCGCTCTCGCCCTCAAGCGTGCACGCCTGGAACCAGAAGCACTTGACGGCATTGGCGTCACTGCTGGTCCTGGTCTCGCACCGGCTCTCGAAATCGGTATCACTTTCGCCAAAAATTTCTCAGCCGCCCACCATTTACCGCTCATCAAAGTCAATCATCTCGAGGGACACCTCCTCTCGCCACTCCTACGCCCCAACGCCAAAACTACTCACACTCCCCTAACACCCCCCAAAACCCCAACCCCCCACCAAACCCAAAAATTAAAATGGTGGG
>CAYQLH010000051.1:0-6489 GCA_964418385.1 uncultured Pseudomonadales bacterium | reverse complement strand
TCTGAAATTAGCTATGGGCTGCAACGGGCTCAAATCGGAAAAAGGAATTATGGCGATACGTGGCGAAAAAAAAGACGCTTATAAAATTCGAGTCAGACTGAAGTCTTATGACCATCGGGTGATCGATGAAGCTTCTGATAAGGTTTTAGATATGGCGTTGTCGACTGGTGCCAGAGTTGTTGGCCCGGTGCCTTTGCCCACGGAGAAAAAATGGTTTACGGTTTTGGCGTCGCCGCACACTGATAAAGACGCTCAGGAACATTATGTGATTCGTACCCACAAACGGGTGATTGACATTGTGGATCCGACCAGTAAAACCATTGATAACTTGATCCATCTGGAGCTGCCTGCTGGTGTGGACATTCAGGTGAAAATGTAGAAGGAAAAGGAAAACTTGAAGCAATTTGAGTTTAACGGTTATGATAGACACAATATACGCAACAAAGAAAGGCATGTCGCAAGTCTGGGACGTGAATGGTAAGCGGTTGCCGGTGACCAAGTTTGTGGTTGAACCGAATATTGTGATCGGTGAAGTGAAAACTCAAGTCCGTACGAACAAAAAGGATGTGCACGGTTGGGAAGAAAAACGAGTGGTAGAGATTGGTTATGGAGATAAAAAATTGAAAAATATGACCAAACCGATGCGAGCGCGTTTGGAGAAATTGTCTTTGAAAAATGGTGCGAAGACGGTGCATGGCGTGCGCGAAAACGATGGTGAGGCGTTGAGCGTGGGTGCTCAAGTAGCGTGGGTGGAAGTTTTGAAAGTTGGTGATATTGTGACAGTGCAGGGCGCGACTAAAGGTCGCGGTTTTGCTGGTGGCGTGAAACGCTATGGTTTTCGTGGTGGTCCAAAGACTCATGGTCAGGCTGATCGCTGGCGGGCAGTTGGTTCGGTGGGCAATCGGACGACTCCAGGTCGTGTGTGGTTGGGTAAGAGGTTACCTGGTCATATGGGTGTAGCGACGCAAACGGTGAAAGGTTTGGTAGTAGCGCATGTGGATGCGAAGAACAGTGAGCTGTGGTTAACGGGTCCGGTGCCTGGTAGTTTTGGTGGCGTAGTGGCGATTACCAATTCTGGTAAAGTGAAGAAGAATTTTGCTTTGGATAAGAAAGCTTCTGGAATTAAAGATGCTGTAGCGCCGGAAAAACAAGCAGATGTGGCAGAAACAGTGTCCGAACCAGCGGTCTCCTCTACTCCTAAAGATACGACCGCGGCAGTGAGTGAGCAAAAGGAAACTAAATAATGCAAGCAGTCAAGAAAGAAACCAGTCCAATTTTTGATGGTGAAGTTAATCGGCAGTTGCTCGCTCAAGCCTTGAAAGTGTATTTGGGTAACTTGCGTCAAGCGACAGCGCGTACGAAAACTCGCAGCGAAATCAATCGTTCGAAGAAAAAATGGTTTAAGCAAAAAGGAACCGGCAATGCTCGTCATGGTGCGCGCACGCCAGCGCTTTTTGTTGGTGGTGGTGTGGTTTTTGGACCCACTGGTGAACAAAATTATCATCGCGAATTGCCAGCGAAAATGAAACGAGGGGCTTTGGTGGCGGCTTTGCGCGCGCAACAAGCTCATGTTTTTTTGGATGACAAAGTGGCTAAAGTTGACGGCAAAACCAAATCAGCGGTGGCAGCTTTGGGCGAGCGTTTACACAATGATGCTCGAGTTTTACTGATTGTGACGGAGAAAAAACCAGAAATCGTACGCAGTTACAATAATTTGGAAGCAGTTTACATGACGACGCCAGAGCGGGTGAACGCCTTGCAGGTGGCAAGCGCGGATGAAATCGTGATAACGAGTGAAGCTTTGGCTGCTTTGGAAAAAAGATTGGTAAATAGGGAAAAATAAGTATGAATACCTTTGTGATCAAAAGACCGATTGTCACGGAAAAAACGTTGAAATTGATCGAAACGGAGAATACTTATGTTTTTGAAGTTTCCAAGACAGCGGAGAAAAACCAAATTAAGAAAATGGTGAAGGACCTTTTTGGAGTGGATGCGGTTTCGGTAAATACAGTGATGGGTCACAGAACGGCGAAGCGCACTGGTCGCAAGCGATTGACGGTGACTCAAGAAAGAACCAAAAAAGCGTTGGTGAAAGTGCGTGATGGTCAGACGATTGAACTTTTTGATTTGGAGACCGATCCGCAAGCAGAAGAACAGAAGAAGAAATAAAGAAGAAGAACCATGATAAAACAATCGAAACCAATTAGCAATGCTAGACGTCACCGCGTGGATGTGGCGCAGGCTGATCTTTATAAAGGGAAACCGGAAAGATCACTTTTGCGCGCCGGTCATTTGAAACGCAAAGGTCGCGGTTTTAAGGGTCACGTGACAGTGCGTCATCGTGGTGGCGGCGTCAAGAAGCGTTATCGGATGATTGATTTCCGGCAGAATAAGCTTGACGTGGAGGGTGTGGTGAAGCGGATCGAGTATGATCCGAACCGTTCCGCTTTTATTGCTTTGGTGAATTATGTGGATGGCGAAAAAGCATACGTGGTAGCTGCTGAAGGCATGAAAGTTGGTGATCGGATTTTGGCAAGCGAAAAGGCGGATGCTCGTGTGGGCAACACTATGAGTTTGCGTCACATTCCTTTGGGGGTACCGATCCATAATTTGGAGTTGCAACCGGGTTACGGTGCAGTTTTGGCACGTGGCGCAGGTGTGGCAGCCGTGATTCAATCAAAAGATGATCAATTTGCGACGGTACTTTTGCCGTCAAAAGAGATTCGTTTGTTTAAGCTTGATTGCATGGCGACGGTGGGTCAGGTGGGTAACACTGATCACAAAAACGAAAAGCTTGGTAAAGCGGGTCGCAAACGTCAAATGGGTATTCGCCCGACGGTACGTGGTACGGCACAGCATCCAGGCTCACATCCGCATGGTGGCGGTGAAGGTCGCAGTGGTATTGGTTTGTCTCATCCGAAGACTCCGTGGGGTAAGCCAGCTTTGGGTCACAAGACTCGTAAACGATCGAAGAAGAATAAAATGATTGTCAAAGATAGAAGGATGAAGTAATGAGTAGAAGTGCGAAAAAAGGTCCTTTTGTGGACGAAAAGCTGCTAGCCAAAGTGATGGCACAAAAAGAATCCGGTAAGAAGGATGCGATCAAAACTTGGGCTCGCGCGAGCGTGGTGGCGCCAGAATTTATTGGTCATACTTTTAGCGTGCATCAGGGTAAAAAATTTGTGGAGGTGTACGTGACGGAAACAATGGTGGGTCACAAGTTAGGTGAGTTTGCGCCGACGCGAACGTTTAAGGGTCACGGACGGATCGTGAAACGTGTCTTGACTAAGACTTAAAGGATTAACATGACGACAGTGATAGCAGAACAAAAAAACATTCGTCAATCCTCGCGTAAAGTGCGCTTGGTGGCGAATCAGGTCAAAAAAATGGAATTGATGGCCGCGGTGGAGCAGCTGGCGGTCATGGAAAAAAGAAGCAGTTTGGTGATTTTAAAAACGATCAAACAAGCGATTGCCAATGCGACTAAGAATGCTGGTTTAGCGGTGGACGATTTGATGTTAGCAGACATTGTAGTTGCCGATGGACAGATTCTGCGTCGTTTCCGAGCAGTGTCGCGTGGTCGCGGACATGGAATTGATAAGCGCACTTGTCATGTGAAAGTGATTTTAAAAACTAAGAATAATGACACGCTGACGGCGGAAGCGCCGGTGAGCGACGAAGGAAAGAAATAAGTTTATGGGACAGAAAGTAAATCCAATTGGCTACAGAGTTGGGGTCACGCTGGACGCGAGCTCGAAGTGGTATGCGAATAAGGACACTTACAAAGATTTGCTGTTGAAAGACAAGCAATTGCGTGATTTATTGAATAAAGAATTGGAGAGCGCTGGTTTAGTGCGAACGGAAATTGAACGGTCAGTGAACTTACTGAAAATTACGATTCATGTTTCACGTCCTGGCGTAGTGATTGGGCGCGGTGGTGCGAGTTTGGAACAGCTGAAAGGCAAGATAGAAAAACAGGTGAACGCGGGTAATCGTAAGGGTGAAAAGGTACGGATTGATTTGAAGGTGGAAGAAGTGAAAAAGGCTGATGCATCAGCAAAATTGATTGCAGAAAAAATTGCTGGTCAGTTGATTAAGCGTTTCCCGCACCGTCGAGCGATTAGCCAAGCGATTGAAAAAGCAATGGCGACTGGCGTTAAGGGAATTAAAATTCAACTTTCTGGTCGGATTGGTGGTGCGGAAATTTCGCGCAGTGAAAAATATTTCCAGGGTAGCATTCCGACGCAGACACTGCGGGCCAATATTGATTATTTCGAAATGCCAATTCACACTAAATCTGGATATGTGGGCATAAAAGTATGGGTACATAAAGGAACTTTAAATACTTAATTTAAAGTGAAAAGCAATGTTAGAACCAAAAAAACGCAAATACAGAAAATGTTTCCGCGGTAAGAATCGTGGAAAGGCCGCGCGTGGAACCCAAGTTGCTTTTGGCGATTACGGGTTGAAGGCGTTGGAGCATGGTTTGTTGACTGATCGAGAAATCGAGGCAGCGCGTAAAAAAATTACTTATGCGACCAAAAAAGTTGGCAAATACTGGTTTCGCGTTTTTCCACACAAGCCGGTGACGAAAAAACCGGTGGGAGTGAAAATGGGTAGTGGTAAAGGTGATGTGGACCATTACGTGGCAGTGGTAAAACCAGGGATGATTCTTTTTGAAATTGGTGGCGTGGATGCAGCAACAGCGAAGAGCGCTTTTACCAAAGCTGGTCATAAGCTATCTGTCAAAACGGTTTTAGTGAGTAAGGATTAAGATGAAAAAATACGAAATGCGGCAGTGGCGAGAGAAAACTGATACCGAAATTGAAGCAGAATTGCGGAGTTTGTCGGTGAAACTGACGAGTGCCTATTTGACTAAGAGTGCCGGCAAATTGCAGAATACTTCGATGATAAAAAATATCCGTCGCGATATCGCGTGGCTGAAAACGATTTTAAGCGAGCGAGCGGCGGCACCAGTAGTGAGTGAAAGTCAATCATGAAAAGTTTAACGGGAAAAGTTGTTTCTTTGGCCAATAAGCAAACCGCAGTGGTGGAGGTGGAAAATCACTTTCAGCATCGTTTGTATAAAAAATACTTGACGCGAACAAAAAAGTACGCTTGCCAATTGGAGCCAGACACAAAGCTGGTTTTGGGACAAGAAGTGGAGATTGTTTCTTGTCGCCCAATGAGCAAAACGAAACGTTTTATGGTCAAGTCTACCAAGCAAGATAGCGAAAGAAAAGAGTAATTATGATACAGTTGAGATCAGTGCTTGAGGTTGCCGATAATAGCGGTGCTAAACAAATCAGAGTTATCCAGATACATGGCGGATCGCGACGTCGCTATGGTTATGTGGGCGATGTAGTGGCGGCTTCAGTCATTAAAGCTGATCCAAACGGAACAGTGAAAAAAGGCGAAAAAGTGAAAGCGGTGGTGGTGCGTACGAAAAAGGAATTACGTCGCAGCGGTGGCGAGTATGTGCGTTTTGGCGATAATGCGGCCGTGATTATTACGGCTCGGGAAAATTTGGATCCTATTGGGACACGTGTTTTTGGTCCTGTAGCACGAGAAGTGAAAAATGCTGGTTTTACCAAGATTGCCAATTTAGCGCCGGAGGTATTGTAAGTGAGGGGTGAAGCATGAAATTTAAAGTTAATGATCAAGTAATCGTCACAAGCGGCAAAGATAAAGGTCGCAAGTCGAAGATTATTCAAGTTTTACCCGCCAAAAACCAAGTTTTGGTGGAGGGTGTCAACATGTACACGCGTCATGTTCGCAAAATGATGGGTCGCCCTGGCGAGATTATTCGTCGTGAGCGTCCGTTGCCGACAGCAAAAGTGGCAATCATTAATGATAAAGGTCAGGCGGATCGTGTGGGTTACGTGGTGGAAGACGGAGTGAAAAAGAGAATGTATAAAAAGACCAAAACGATAATTAAAGAGAGCTAATATGAACAGATTGAAAACACGCTATACTGAAGAAGTCGTGCCGCAGCTGCAGCAAGAGCTGGGGATGAAGAGTAAGTTTGAAGTGCCGCGTTTGCAAAAAGTGGTGCTCAATATGGGTGTTTCTGATCCGGCTGATCCGCGGGAGCGCCGCCGTGCTTTGGAAAACATCAGTGAACAGATTGCCTTGATAACAGGGCAAAAACCGATTGTAACTGTGGCAAAAAAAGCGATTTCCAATTTTAAATTGCGTGCTGGTGATCCGATGGGGGTGATGGTGACTTTGCGTGGTGAACGAATGTGGCAATTTATTGATAAGTTGTTTGCGATTGTTTTGCCGCGGGTGAAGGATTTCCGTGGCGTGAGTCGTACGGCTTTTGATGGTCACGGCAATTATAGCTTGGGAATTGAGGAACAAATCATTTTCCCAGAAATTGAGTACGATAAGATCGAACGTATTCGCGGTTTACAAGTCAATTTTGTAACCAATAGTGACGATAAACAGGCGTTACGGTTGTTGGAATTATTGGGTATGCCTTTTGCG
>CAYQLH010000050.1:0-6508 GCA_964418385.1 uncultured Pseudomonadales bacterium | reverse complement strand
CCTTGCAGGTGGTTGGCGAGGATGGTCACGTGCACGCGCAAGTCAGCGATGCGGCTTTGATTAAGGTTGGTGAGCTGAAACGTAACTTGACAAAAACTGAGCGTGCTCGCGCGGTGGGTGAGAAACTGGCGAGCCAATTACAAAACAAAAAGATCAAACGGTTGGCGGTGGACCGCGGACCCTGGAAATTCCATGGTCGGATTAAGGCGGCAGTGGAAGCAATCAGAGAAAACGGAATTGAGGCATAAGATGGCATTTAACGGTAAAAATCAAGATAATATGAGCGAAGAAAAAAAGTACGAGGAAAAAGTCGTTCAAGTTTCGCGCGTTTCTAAAAAAACCAAAGGCGGTAATCAATTTGGATTTTCGATTTTGGTGGTAGTTGGTGATAAAAAGGGACGTGTCGGCGTTGGCTTGGGCAAAGGCAAAGATGTTTTGTCTTCGATCAAAAAAGCAGTGAAAAAAGCCAAGAAAAATATGATCAGCGTACCCATGGATGGGACAACGATTCCCTTTCCGATGCGAGTGAAAAAAGGTGCAGCGAAGGTGCTTTTGAAACCAGCACCGAAGGGTTCAGGTGTGATCGCTGGCGGTGCGGTACGGAGCGTGGTGGAAGCTGCCGGTATTCGTGATCTTTCGGCAAAAATTTTGGGTTCTGGTAATCAGGCGAGCAATGTTTATGCGACTTTTAGTGCTTTGCGTCAGATGGAAAAGATTGTGGATTTGAAAGGTATTAAGCTGAAATCTATTGTGGAAATTGAGGCTGAAGAAGCGAAAAAATTTGAAGAAGAGGCAGCGAAAGCCAAAGCAAGTGAAAAGAATAAAGAAACTCAGGGTAGTGCAAAAGCGAAAAAAGCACCTGCTAGGGCAGTGAAAGCAGAAAAAAAACCTGGAGTGAAAAAGGCAACGACTGCCAAGAATAAAGTAGCCGAGTCGTCGAAAGCGGCGGCGAGTGAAAAGAAGGCCAAATAATGTCAATTTTAAATCAAACTGTAAGGACAAACAATAAAGCAAAAAAGCGCTTAGGTCGTGGTTATGGCAGCGGTAAGGGTAAAACTGTCGGTCGCGGCACTAAAGGCTCTGGAGCACGTAAAAGTCCGCACATGTCGGAAATTTTTGAAGGCGGACAGTTACCTTTGGTAAAACGCTTGCCGATGATCCGTGGCAAATCTCGTTTTCAGTCATTTGCCAAAGTGGCAGAGGTGAATGTAGGTGATTTGGCGAAAGTTGGAAGTGAGGAGATTACACTTGAAAGCTTAAAATTGGCAGGGTTGGTGGATCAGCGTGCCAAAGCAGCAAAGATCATCAATACTGGTAAAATTGAAATCGCAGTGAAGTTGCAAGGTCTGCGTGTGTCCGCTGGCGCGAAGAAGGCGATTGAAAAAGCTGGCGGCAGCGTGGCTTAGCATTTTTTTGAAATTGAAAGATTAAAAGCGTCGCGGTAAGCGGCGCTTTTTGGTGCAGTTTGTGCTACTTGGCAAAAAAATAAAAGCGTGTTATAATTTTTATAGTGACAGTGAACTAGAATAAGAAAAGAGTATGCCTGATGAGAAAAATGTAAATGGTTTGGGCGGTGCGAATGACCCGATTTTGAGTAGCGGGCCAATGGATTTTGGTGACCCAATCATTCAAAATCGTCCATTAAGAGCACAAGAGCCAGAGAAGTCAGAACCGGAATTGGTGGTGACGGAGTCGTTTGTGGATCAGGGACAGGCTGTGACAGCTTATCAGATCAATAGAGAAACCGAAAATATGTATACGCCACCGGTAACTGGCGGGACGGGGGTAAATGATGTATCAACTGCCGCCTGGCAAAATCAGGGTGGTGTTGCCACCTCGCAGGTATCAGTGTCTTCGTTGGAAAGCACTCAAGCTAATACAAGCGCGCCAACAGAGACAGTGAAAACAGTGCAATCAACGTCAGCGTCAAAGTCGTCTCATCAGAATACGGCGGTGACAGCGATAGTTTCTGGAGTGGAAAAAATTACAGCTGCGGTGAAAATATCTGTGAGTAAGGTGCACATTTGGTGGCGGCGACAGTGTCGAGTGCAGGCGGTGAAAAAACGACAAAACGAACCGGCGACAGTGCGAACCGCTGGTACGCGTATCGGTGCATCGAAAGCACTTGATGGTCAAATCTGGAGACGTTTGCTTACGGCCGGTGTTGCTTTGTTGGTGGTGGTAGGGGTGTTTTCTTTGGTGGCAGTTTTTAAACGGCCAGCTCGCGAATCGGTTTACTTGCGTGACGAGTATCGGCGTGATGAAGTGGATTTGGATAGTGGGAATTTGGTTGCGACCGCTGGTATTTGTCAACCGATACCAGAGGCAACGGTGGCAGCGACAGTAGATGATTTTGCTCAAACTTTAGAAAGCGATGTGTACAAGTCGGTGACAATTGACGAACAAATGCGTGAAGATTTTGCCTTTTTTGCGCATTATTCTCTCTGGACAAATGCACGACATTGTTTTTATTTAGAGTATTGTTATAACGAGTTTGCGAGCAATACACCGTTTATGTTGGGTTTTGCGCGTCGCGTTTTTGCTGGTGAATTTTTGGGTGAAACCAAAAAAGTAAGTGACGAGACTGCTTTGCGACAGCCGGCCAATCAATTGCGATCACGGGTGGAAAAATATTTTGGTGTGAAAAATATTGATGTATCAAAGTTTCCTGAAGAAAGTGGGACTGTGTATGATGCTGAAGATGATAGCATTTTGCTGAGTGTGGATGAAGGTAAAGATGGACCGTATCATTATGATTTAGCAGCAGTGTACGAACATCCTACTTTGGGTCAACGAGTTTTTGTGGCTGATGCGGTGTTTAACGGCAAATGCACTTTGCGTGTTAACGAAAATAAGTGCACTTGTCCGGCTGCACGTTATTACTTAGTGCAGGATGTTGATCCTGTCAGTGGCGAGCGCATCTTTAGTCGGGAATACATTCAGATCGTGGGTGAGATGAAAGAAGCAAAATAAGTTTTCCTGTGAAGGGAGTGAAGTGAAAAATGCCAGAAGCTCAGACTAGGACCAGTGTTAGTGATCAAGCGAAAGCAAGTGCTTCTGTATCAGTGGCTTCCGATCAGCATTCGCCGCGACCGCAAGTGTCGCCGGTAGCAGTGCTGAAAACAAAGACTAACTTGCCGGCAGGGGCATTACAGGCGGTCGCTCATTTGCAAAGCGCACATACGATGCCGACCGCTGCTGCGTTCACAGCAAAAACTACAACCGCGATTTTTCCGCCACCACAACCAGTGAATCCGCATTATCGGGTCAATATTCACCGACCGGTGGCGTCAGCGACGACGGCGAATGGGACAACGACCACAACATCTTTGCGTCAAGCGACAGGATCAGTGGCGGCAACAGCTGCAACTGCGTCTGGGGTGAAAACTGTGGCTACGCCGGCGTCGACGTCGCGATCGGCATTGATACGACGCGCAAGTGCAGTCTCTGATGGACCAGTGATTAATAATCGTTTGGCGGTGGAAACGGCCGGTTCAGTGGTGGCAGCAAGCATACGCGGGACGGCAGCAGCAAATGCAGGTGTGATTCCGGCAGCGCTAGCTCAGGAAGAAGCGGCGAGCCAAAAAATAGCAGCTGATGCTCCGCCGGTAGTGGTGTCACCGACGAGTTCTATTTCTGACGTACCACCGAAGAATTCAGTGCCAGCGACACCGCCGCAAGCTAGAATCCCCTCCCCCACTCGTCGTGATGATTGGCGTATCGGCGGTGAACAGAATACGACGCAAAAAGTCGGCACCGTTTTTTCTGGTCAAGCTTCAGTAGAGCAAAGCAAACAAGAAACTGTGGGGCAAAATACTGGCAGTAATTTGCATCAAGAGGAACCTCAAGATCCTTTAGCTAAAGCGGCGGTGGCGTACCATCCAATGCCTCAGGGACGACGCTGGGGTTTTAATTGGCCACTTTTGGCTGCTGGTGGAATTGTAGTGGTTTTTGCGATTGCTTTAGTGGGTCGTTTTGCTGGTCTTTCTGGGGAAAAACGTGAGAGTAAAAAAACATATTTAAGTGATGATGTCATGAATATGGACGTAGCAGAATACGAGCATTGCGCAACTCGAGTGAGCGCGGAGGTGCAGCAGAGTGTTGTCGATGCGGTGGCAACGATTGAGGCGACGTACACTCCATGGGAGCCAGAGGCAGGTGACGAAAATATGTTTGATTTTTGGATCAAGCCAGCGATGCAAGCGGATGGTAATGCGTGTACGCGACCTTTTGATTGCATGCAAGACTTGAGCGTAGATGCTTATTTTCAGGGGAGCGTGATTGCCAATCATTACGGTCAAGATACGTCACTGGCAGTGGGACAAAAGGTGCCAGCACAGAATTTTTACGCTTTGCAAAGGGCCGTTTTTGGCGATGGACCGGAGGCAGATTTAAGTCGATACCCAGAGCTTGAGTATGACGCTGCGACAGCAACTTTTTCGGTACCAGCACCCAAGGAAGATGCTTCTGCATACACCTTTGTTTTGGAGAAGGTATATGAAAATGGTGCAAATGATGAGGTGGTGTATGTAGCCAAGATGAAGCCTAGCGATGAATGCAGTTTAGATATTTTGGGCGATCGTTGTTTTTGCCCGCAAGCACGATATTTTTTGATTATGAGATATGATGAAGCTAGTGACAGATGGTATTATCGACAGGTGATGGTGCAACAGTTGGAGCAGACATATGATCTTGATATGACAGGAGCACAAGCAGAATGATAAATAGACACAAATTTGTTTAAACAACTCGACAAAACGCGCAAAAAGTGTTATGATGATATGTAAGAAAAATTAAAGGATTAGTTTATGCCTGGAGAGATGAATCAGTTAAATAATAATCAAGTAGGAACGGCAGCGACCGCAACTGGTGGCATGCCGGTTTTGGGGCAAACGCCAGCGGCGCCAGCAACGCCGCCAACAATGTCGGTATCACCGTCAATGCCTGTTGGACCGGCGGCTCCGGCAGTGCCTGGTACGGCAGCACCAGCAGCACCAGTAGCGGGGATGTCGTCTGCGCCTGCAGCACCTACAGCCCCAATGATGCCTACGGCTCCGCCGGTAGCGCCAGCGATGCCAACAGCGCCGATGGCGGCAACTACGCCTGCAACGCCGACAATGCCGACTGGACAAGTGTCTGCTGCGGGTGCGAGTATGCCTGGGGCGATGCCTAATTTGGCGTCTCCGGGAATGATTCCCAGTGTGGCGCCGACGGCTCCGGGCGCACAACCGAAACCAGTACAACCGGTGACGGCGGCGCCAGAACCACAAAAAATGGCGGCTGACGATAAACGTTCAAGCGTGATGATGATTGTTTTGGTGGGGATTTTGGTGATTTTGATCGCGGTGGCGGTGGGTTTGTGGTGGATGAATGTGCAAGGGATTAGCCTTTTTAGTGCTAAATCCAAGCCGGCGACGTCGACGCAAGAAGTGACGGCTGCTTTGCCGACACCGGTGCCAGAAGTGATTGAAAGTAGTGCCGAAGCTGACGAGGATGTGTGTACGTCTGGTATTAATGCTGAGGGCAAGCGGGCAATCGTGGAAGATTTCACCAGCTGGTCGAGTCAGTATTTCACCCCGATTGAAGATACGGATGAGACTTACAAGGGACTTTTCTTGTACTATATGGATCGCTCGGCTTTTGCCAGTGGACATTGTGATGACTACAATATTTATTGTGAGACAGATTTTGCGCAAGCGATGACTTTTGCGGCACAATTTGCACATTACGACGAACAACGCTCACGAGAGCCTGTGTCCGATTATACCACGCGGGTGGCGGCGGCGAAATTGCGTGACAATATGGCTCTCAATTTCAATTTAAATAACGTTGACTTGTCATCGGTGGTTTTGGACGTGAATAGTCAATCGCAGCGTGGTCTTGACTATAATGCAGCTGACGATACAGTGGCAGCCTTTGGACCACACGGCGAGCCGAGTAGTGATTATACTTTCGAGTTTGAGCAAGTACTGGTCAACAGCGTGGAAAACACATTGGTTTTGCGTGGCCGCGCGGTAGCGGGTCCCACTTGCCGGCGTGCTAATGGCTGCGAATGCTTGAATGCGGAAATTGATTTGCTGATGGGCTATGCACCTACTGGCGATCCTTATTATATGCATGAATATGTGACACCGGAAACAGAATAAAATTAAGCGTAAAAAAGAGCCAAACTCTCAAGTGAAAACTTGAGAGTTTTTGGGTTTAAATGAGCATTTTATCTCAACTAATTTTAGTCGAATTAAATTTTTATCTCAACTAAAACGCCTGGTAGAGTCACTTTTTATCTCAACTAATTTTAGTCGATATAGATTTGACAAAATGCTTTTTGATTTTCCCGAAAAGGTGAAAATGCGGGTGACGCAAGTTGGTTTGCAAAAAAAGAAGGTGACAACGCACACCACACTTTGTGCAAACGGATGATAAAAGTAGTGTTGATGGGAAAATACGTGTGGCCGCACCAGGATTCGAACCTGGGACCTCTCGAATGTGAATCGAACGCTCTAACCAG
>CAYQLH010000049.1:3249-6549 GCA_964418385.1 uncultured Pseudomonadales bacterium | reverse complement strand
TCTGCAAACTTAGCGAGTTTGTCACCTTTTCGGGAAGCTTGGCGAGAGAGCATTGCCACGGCAAAAGTGCATATTTTCAAAACAAATAAATTAGCCTTTACCGCTCACGCCGCCAAAGCCACCATTGCTTCCATCGCCAACGGCAAGAAAATCAAAGTCAACGGCATTCAATTTGTCAAAATCGGTAACAACATCTTTATGGCCACGGGTAAAGTCAACTGCACAGGGACCAATGTGGACAATAGTATCTTACCAAACAGTAGTGGCTTGTGTACGTGTCTGGCAGATTATTCCTCCACCAGTGGCACCACTCGCACTGCTACCGTGGCCAATGGTGGGAGTTGTACTTACAAAAAATGCGGCACCGGCACCACGGGCACTTACGTGAACTACGCTTCCGGCACGTGTACGTGTTCTTCCGGTAAGTTTTCCAACACTTCCGGCGGGACCACCATTGGCATTGCCACCGGGAAGTGTGAATACAACCACTGTACCGGTACCAACACGACCGGTAGTTACGTCACGGGCACCACTTGTACTTGCAGTTCTGGTTATGCATCGAATTCTTCAGGCGCAAGCACGGTTAACGGTTTAACAGCCGCGTGCTCTTACCATAAGTGCGGCACCAACACCAAAGAGGCTTACACAACAGGAAGTTGTCAATGCCAAGATGGCTGGTATTATTATGACGGTACTTATGCGTATACAGGTCCAGGGGCCGGCAACAGTTGCTTGCATAAAAAGTATTGTAATCAGACAACTGCTGGCAGTCACTCTACCACCACCACAGTTTATGCCACCAGCGCCCCTTCTTCTTGTGCTTGCTCTGGTAACTATCGCGCCAGTAGTTCCGGTGCCACCACGACCACTCTCACTGGTGTTTGCAGATATTATCCTTGCGACTCTCTTTATGGAGATACTACTCATTACGCTGATAGCTCTGGTGGAAAATATGGGTATATCAATGATGACTGGATTGGCACTTGTACCTTCAAGGCTTGTCCAACTAACAGCAAACAATCTTACGTTGAGACCGCTGAGACCTGCGAGTGTAAAAGCGGGTACGTGCTGTATAATCACATTTGCGAGGTTGATCATTGTACCTGTACCAATGGCACTAAAACCACCGTGAGCGGTATCAAATGGGGACCAGTTTGTAGCGGTGTTTGTACCTGGGAAAACGCCAAAGCGGCATGTACCGCAGCAGGCGGCAGTCTACCCACCAAAGATCAATTCGTGGCACTAGTCAAGCCTTACTGTAGTGACTTTACGGGGTCCGCCGGCAGCTATTGCCGCGCTTTTGGTGCCTCTAATTGGGGGGGCCTTGCTAATGATGGTGGTGATGTCTTTTGGTCGTCTACCACGCGTGAGACTATCTCTACCAGCGCGTACTTTTTTGACGTGTTCAGCAGCTACATCTACATGAGCAGCAACCCTAAGTCGGAATTCATGCGTACGCGCTGTGCGTACTAAAGGTTTCTCTTGAAAGGAAGAAAATGAACAATGAACCCGGACGTGTCCCAGACGTCAGAGAAACCGGAAAACCGCCGCGTTCTTGAATACTTTTCGCTTTTCATTCTTTATTTATTCGTGTGTCCGCAAAACTCCCCCCACAAGGGGGAGTTTTGATATGTATGATTGCCAATTCTGAGCAATTTTCATGAGGTCTATAATATTACAATTTGCAACAAATTCGTGTCAATCAAGCCTGGAAAACCGCCATGCTACACGTGCAGCACTGCTTGAAATTATAAATGGTAAATAATAAATTAAAGAGAATTGATATGTCCGCATTTATTTATAATTTATAATTTCTAATTTCTAGGTGATTGACAAAAAATCTGTCTTATGCTATAAAAAACTCATGCAAGAATCATTTTCTCCCAGTCAAGCCGCTGGCGAAGCTTCATTTTTGGAAAAAACGTCACTTGCGCCGTCGCCGCTAGACAGTCAAGAAATGTCGCCTGGAGCGGTGGGTGCTCCTGAGCTGACGTCGCCCCAGGGGCAAAAAGTCGAGCACCAGCGGAGCAGCGAAACCAGCGACCGCTATTTAAACGGCTGGGAGAACCGCCTGTATAGTCAAGATAACATTTTAAACACAGCATCACCAAAATATCGCGCCGCGAGCCTAGAAGAACGCTTGTCTGGCCTAGATCTTTCTTTGCAGACATTTGATAAACTGCTTGCCACCCTCACGCTTTCACCAGACCAGCAGGCACGAGCGCAGAAAATTCGCCAGGAAATCGTCGCCCGCCAAGAGGCGCTCACTGCAGCCGCCACTGCCGAGCCAGCGGCGGCCACGGCGCCAGAAACGCCGGCTGATACATTGGAGCAAGACCAGAAAGAGCGCGACCAGATGAATAAGCATTGGAGCGAGTTTTATCACCAGGCTTTTAACGAATTAAAACAAAAGGTGGATCAGCTCGACCCCACGGCTGACGATTACCTCGCCAAAAGACGAGCGATCAGCGAGCAGGTGTGGCAGGTGGAACAAGGCGTGATTTCACACCTAAATTCGCTTAACAGCTCTCATCAGGAGTACGACATTTTGTTGTGGGTGCCAAGCTGGGCGCGAAATCTTAGCCAAGAGCATTGGGCGAGGCTGCGCCAAGAAACCACCAGCAAAACTGCTCCTGTGGACGCAGAGGCAGCGCCGCCGCCATCGCAAGCGACCGAAACGCCAGTCAACAAGCAAGACCAGGCTACATACGAAGAAAATAGGCAAAAATGGGCTAGTGCCAAACCAGAATATGATCTCCAAAATATTCACTTTTTAGAGTTAACTTTTTATGATTTCTTGGCTGAGAAAAAAGTGCCTTTCAAGCAGCGACGCGAGATTGTGGAAATGGTTTTCCATGATTTGGGGCATTATAACGGCTTGATCAATGAGATCAACAAGCTGTGGCAGAGCAAACTGGCCAAAGCGAGGCGGCGTCGTGATATCGCCCGTGGTGCCTGACGTGAGACAGTTGCAACGACGGTTTTTATCTTATAATTTTTTACTACTTGACAAATTTGTTAACTTGTGGTATAATAAGCTATCTTTTACTCTAGTAGTAATGGTACTGCTAGAGGGAAAAAGATTGGAAAGGATGGCTAAAGGAGGAGGCTGAAAAAAATGAAACTACCGAGAACTCAGGTGTTGATAGATGCCCTGTGCTCGTCCACTAGGGCGGACATCGAGTTGATAGGGTGTCTCATTAAAGAAACCCTGGACTTTGATCTTGAGGAGGAGGATGAGAAAAAAGAAAAGAATGACAGCTAATAGCCATCGAGCCCCTGAAAAGGGGCTTTTTTCTG
>CAYQLH010000049.1:0-3149 GCA_964418385.1 uncultured Pseudomonadales bacterium | reverse complement strand
CTCCTGCAGTGTAAAATATGCCTTATGAAAAAACTTTTGCGCCAGCTTTGGATAGGTTTAGTTGCGGTTTACGTTCTCTATACGGCGGTGGTGCTGGGGGCCAAGTATTACTACGACCATCCACGCATTTTGCCCGCGGTCAACGAAGGCAAAATCGATGACTGGCAATACGAAGCCAGCAGTTATCACTATCGCTACCAAACACCTTGGGAAGAGCTCACCGATTTGAGCAATGTTTCCCAGTACTGGGAAGATTATTTGCTTAAAGGCTTTGGCTACTGGCTTTTGGTGGGTATTTGGCTGACGCTGACAGTGATACCCGCGGTGAAATTTTCCCGTCACCTCAAGAAATATCTCGCCAGCAAGGACGCACTGACCAAGCTTCAAGAACGAGCGCATCTTGCCATTTTGCTGCCCGC
Source organism: uncultured Pseudomonadales bacterium (assembly GCA_964418385.1). Lineage (GTDB taxonomy): Bacteria > Patescibacteriota > Microgenomatia > UBA1400 > PJMF01 > RGIG2560. Next base: position 2,730 of record CAYQLH010000049.1, on the reverse strand, counting down.
GCTTGTTTTTCAATGGGTCGTCTTTTTGTTCGGCATCTGCTGGCTCGCGAATTATTTCAATTTTTACGCGTCCTGGTTTTCGCTTTTAGTCAAATTGTCTTTACTTTGTGCTTTTGCCCTCTGGTGCGCAGCCGCCGGCTATTTGCTGATTTCCGGCTTGGTAAATTTTGGCTCTCGCAATGCCAAAATCAAGCGCGTGGGCAAAAAGAAACTCGCTTGGTCTTGTCTGTACACGCCGGTGGTTTTTCTGATTACTGGCGGCTTGCTTTGGGTGCTATTTGCGACGCTGTGGGGGCCAAGGTATGACGATCTTGATATCCAGACCTTTGGTGGCGCTGAGACTTCCATCGGTGGTGCGGTGCTCAAAACTGCTAGTGTTGCCAACCCCGTCAATGGTCTTGCTGTGCAAGATATCGCCACAGAAAGCTTCGTTGCTAATGATACCATTGGTCTCGCCGTGGGCGGCGCCAAAGATGTCAACAATTTCCGCGAAAACATCAAAAACGATTACTTGCCTGAACCCACGGATATCAGCTATGAAGGCTTGTTTTATGATTACTTTTTTGAAACTGGGCAAAAACAACCGTGTAACAAGCTTTTTTGCCCGTCATACACCAGCGCTATCAGCCCTGACCCTTACACTGGCGAAGACCAATATTACTTGAGCGTCGGCCTTAACTCCGGTCTCAAAGAGTCGGATTTTACCCGCAAGAAGTTAAATTTAATGGTGGTGCTCGACATTTCCGGTTCCATGGGCTCACGTTTTGACCAATATTATTACGATGGCGACAGCCAGGATGCTGACGAGCTCAAAACCAAAATGGAAATCGCCAATCAAAGTATCGTCCACTTGATGGAACATCTTGGCGACGATGATCGCTTGGGGGTGGTGCTTTTTGACGACCAAGCATATCTCGCCAAGCCTTTCCGCCTGGTGGGTGAGACCGACATGAACGCGATCGCCAAACACGTCCTCGATATTCAAGACCGCGGCGGCACCAACATGGCAGCCGGCATTGAACTCGGCGCCCATGAATTTGCCAAGGTGGACACCAAAGATAGTGAGTACGACAACCGCATTATTTTCCTGACCGACGCCATGCCCAATACCGGCGATACCTCAAAAAATGGGCTTTTTGGCCGCATTCGCGAGCTTGCCCTGGATAATATCAGCACCACTTTTGTTGGCATCGGCGTCGATCTCAACAGCGAACTGATAAGCGAGCTTACTAAAGTCCGCGGTGCCAATTATTACTCGGTGCACTCCGCTTTGGATTTCAAACGCCGCTTGGCAGATGAGTTTGATTATATGGTGACGCCACTGGTTTTCGATCTCGATCTCGTGGTGGAAGCGCCTGGCTATGAAATTGCCAAAGTTTACGGTTCACCAGAAGCTGATCAAGCCACCGGTAAGATCATGAGCGTCAATACGCTTTTCCCATCGAGTAGTAGTGGTGGCGAAAACCGCGGTGGCTTGGTGCTTTTGCAGCTCAAAAAGCGCCCTGGCGCCACCAACAACCAGATCACCATTCGCACTACGTATCAGGATCGCGACGGCCACCGTGACGGCGACAGCCAGACTTTCACTTTTGCCGGTGAGCCAGACGTGTACACCAATACCGGCATTCACAAAGGGATTTTGCTCACCCGCTACGCCAGCGTTTTACAAGATTGGCTGCTTCATAGTCGCTACGACGATTTAAACTACGCTGCCGATCGGGTCAAGTTTCCAGAACTGGCAGCGGTGGGACCGGAGCACTATCCGGGTCACGGCATTATTCCTATCACCTGGCCGGTACGCGATGGTCAGTGGGAGCGCGGCTCGCAACTGCTGACGGTCAGCAGCGACTACGTGCCGGTCTTCCAGACGTTGCGGGATTATTTTAGCCAGCACCAACGCCAGATTGGCGATGATACGCTCCTCCAAGAGCTCGATATCCTGGACGTACTCATCCGCAAAGGCGAAAAAGGCACCCCAGCGCCGGCTGTCACTGATGATACGACCAATTTTGTGCCTGATATTAATCTCATGACAGCGCAGTAACTTGCAAACACAATTTGTAACAAATTCGCTTCACTCACGCCTGGAAAACGGCAATGCTGCACGTGCAGCATTGATCATAGCGACTCTCCCCAGGCACGCAAAAGATGAGCGTCGTTGATTTGTTACAAATTGCTGCTATTCACGCCTGGAAATACATGGTGTTACACGTGCAGCATTAAACTTCGCCCCTACCCGATGGGAGACAGGCGAGGCACAGCTTCAGGCAAAGGGGAGGGAGCGAAGGTCAAGGAAACAGGCAAACTGTAAATTTCCCACTTGTGTTTGCTTTTTGTGTGGTATAATAGGCAGTGGCAGTTACCAATTAATATGAAAGGGGAAATCCTAAACAGATTTTGTTGATAAAAAGCAAGAGCTTTGTATTTATCATCAAACATAGACTAGAGCGGGGAACATATGCTCACGCACTAATTTTGTTTGATGATAGTATCCCAAAAAATTAATTGGTGCTGCCCGTGAGTAAGTTGCCCGCTCTTTCGTGGGAACAATTACTCACCAGAAGACACACATAAATAAAGAAGAAAGGCAGTGATGCCCAATGGTTTTAGGCGGTCTATTTGTCTGGCAATTTTGTATTTGCTAATTTTCGTGTCAGCAAACTTAGCATCTTGGGCACCTTTTCGGGAAGCTGTTTTTCTGCCAGATTTCACCGCCCACGCTGCCACCAG
>CAYQLH010000048.1:0-6587 GCA_964418385.1 uncultured Pseudomonadales bacterium | reverse complement strand
TATGTGGTATAATGCACTTCTATGCCAAAGACAATAAAAGACAACCAAAAAGATACAACTACTGCAACTGCGCAAGCAGAAGCAAAGCAGAAAAATACAGATTTAAAGTCAACAAATTCGAAAAAGTCAGCGAGTGGAGCACCGACAATCGAGGAGGTTTTAGCTGGTTTATTGCAAGATGATCCTAAGGTAGAGGTCAAGATTGCTTGGACTGAAGTCAAACCGGCGTACGAACGCGTTTTGCGACAAGTGGCAAAGACGATGAAAGTGGATGGTTTTCGTCCGGGCAAAGTGCCAGCCAGTGTGGCGGAAGAACGCGTTAAACCAGAGTATTTAGCTCAAGAAGTGACGCGGATTGTTTTGCCAGAGCCGATGAAAAAAGCGCTCAGTGAATCTAAACAGAAGCTGGAAACTGAGCCTAACGTGGTAATAACAAAGATGAAGCGTGGTGAAGATTGGATGTATGACATTTATTTGCCGCAAAGAACAAAAATAAAATTGCCGGAGTATAAAAAGTTTTTGCAAACCAAAAAGAAGCAAGTGCGCGCGGAAATAGAAAAAATGCAAGCTGAAGCAGCGAAAAAAGCTAAAGCGGAAAAGCGCAGTGCACCGCCAGAAATGGATGCGGCGCAGATCAAAGCTCGGGCCACGGATGAAGCATTGATGGCGCTGCTGCAGGAGATTAAGCCGAAAGTGTCGCGGACGTTGGCGCAACGTGGAGCGCAGAGCGAGTACGAAAAACTAGCCAATCAGTTGTCACAGCATCGGGTGACTTGGAATGATTTCTTGAAAAACACTGGCATGAGCGAAGAAGCACTGTCGCAACAGTTTATGTTGCGCGCGATCGAGAATATCCAGATGGAATTTATTTTGGATGCGCTGATGGAAGCGGAAAAAGTAACCGTGAGCGAGGAAGAAATCATGGCTAAAATGGCAGAAGTGATGCCTAATGTGACCGCGGAAGATGACAAAAAACGGCAGCTGGCAGAGCCGTCAGTGCGTGATTATCTGGAATTAATGGCCAAGCGGCAAAAGTTGGCGCAGTGGCTTTTGGAATTGTAAAACTTCTAAAAAGTGAGTGATAAATAAAAATGGGAGCCCGACGAAGGCTCCCTGGTCTTTAGTTGTTGACTTCGCTTGCCAACGAAGCGGCAAATGCTTGAGCTGCTTGGTGTGCCTCGATTTTTCTAATCGCGCAGCAGCGATCATACTCTGCATGCCACTTGTCATAAGCTGCTTGAGCCTGAGCAAATGATTCGTAGTGCATCAAGAGTTTCCAGGCTTGCGACCAGTCGCTGTGGGTGCGGACAATACTGAGTGGCACATCTTTCAGCGCGGCGGCTGTGGGGGCGCCGAGTTCGTGGCACCACTCATCGCGCCATTCATCGGCGTAGGAACCAGACAATCCTCCCCAAGTGCACTCGCCATCGTCGTAGTCAACGACGTGGTGCACCTTGGTGAGCCAAGCTCTGGTTACGGGTTGATAACTGACGCCTTTGCGCGAAATGCTCCACTTAGCGACCGGCGTGCCAGAGTCGTGCGTTTCCATGACCTGAAAGACTTTGCCGTTAAGCAAATCTTGCATGGTGGACGTATCCGGGAAATCGGTGAAACACGTCGTCATGCCAGAGAAAATCTTCTGCCGTTGACGACAAATGACTCCTCCATCGTTTAGCGGATACTGTTCTGTCCAAACCACTTCCTGGCTGTATACCAGGATGTCGGCGACCAGATAGGGACCGATCACTTGCACTGGCAGTTCCCAGCTTAGACCACTATACTGATGTGTCTGGAGTTTCCTGATACGGATAGCGTCAGTGCCTTCTTTGGTCCACTCGTAAGCATCGGCGACGTATCGGAGTTGATCACTGTAGAAGGAGCGAAAATCTTCCCAGGAGATCGTTGCCATGCAGATTGTGGCTGGATCGACGCTGAAAATCTGCCGAATATTGCTCTTGACTCTTTCGGCAAAAACAACCATAGCGTCTGGCATACGGAAGCGCGTTTCTTTAACTTGTGGCGCTAGATATTTCTTTTCTACACTTGCCCAATTACCTGAGTTCATGGGGAAAATGTAGATCGGTTCGTCTTCGTGTCCTTTGTCTGGGATAGCGAAGACAAGACTGTTACGGCTGTTCGCTTTTTGGGCGTACTGCCGCAGTTCCAGCGTATCGTGAATATGTTTCATTGATAACCATCCTCCCTGGTTTTTGTCAACAAACTGTTAAAGACCGGAATTGATTGTATCACAATATTGCATTTATGTCAATTATTTGTTGTTCTCATCGTATGACGCCTGGAAATTGCCTCTTGACAAAAGTGACATAGTATGATATAATATAAGGCAGTTCTATTGACAAATAGAAAGGATGTGGTCGACGTGTGTAGATTTTAAATCCAATTAAAGGAGTGGTTGCAATGAAGTACATCAACGGAAGGGTGTACGGAAACGGAGAGATCGCGGCGGCGCAGGAGGAGTGCCTGTACTGGCTCGAGCAGAGCTGGGGCGAGGGATACAACCCCGCTTGGGCCGCGTGCAAGCGCTACCGCTCGCGCTTGCGGCGCGCGGTCTCGCGCATCAACTCCGACATCTAGGAACTCCCGGTCAGCCTCCCGGGTTAACAAAGAGGCAATTTTTTTGCAAAGTTTACGCTGCTGGCGGTAAGTTTTCGAGATAAAATTTGGTTTGCGGTTTGGCGTTTAGAGCTTGACAGTATTCTTGACCTTGTTGAGTGCAAAATGTGTCGACAATGAGGCGTTGCGCTTGGGCATCGTAGCGGCTGGTTCTGGTGAGGCGGCCTTCGTTGTGTAAATGCAAGATCACACGACCAATTTGCCCAAACTCAGCGCCAAGCAGGTGGGCGAGGCTTTGCTGGGTGCGTGGCAGGCGTACGACTTCACGTTCGATGATCTGGATTTGTTCTGGAGAATAGGCAAAAAAGTTGCCACCTTTGGTGTGATAGCGAGTGGGTGGGGTGAGGACACCCTGGCTTTCAAGTTGTTTGAGCAAAACCGTCAAGGCACGGTAATCAATTGGCAAGCGCTCGGAAAGTCTGGTCACCGTCATGTAGCCTTCTGGCATTCTTTCTTGAGCGGGGTATTTTTCGTAATACGCCGCGATGATTTTTTGCACGTCTTCTGGCGGGAAAGCGAGTGTGGGTCGATCATTGCCAAACTCAAGCATCTTACCAGTGCCGATTTTACCTTTTTGCTGAAGCGCGGTGACAATTTTTTGGAGGGTTTTGGGACCGGCCATGACAACTTCTCGAGCCAGATAATGAACAGAACGCCAGCCTTGGAGTTGGAGTTCGCGACCTTCGGCGCGCATGCGAATATCATCGGCGGTTAATTCTTGGAGCTTGGTCAGAGCTTCAGACGGATAACCGAAAGTATCGCCAGTAGGGAAATGAAAGATCTGGTGTTTAAAACCGAGGGAGTCGAGGACACGGATTAAAATATTGGTGGAAACACCGGCGGCAGCGGTGATAGCGGAGCGTGTGAGATAGCCTTCTGGGGCAGCAGGAATGATGAGACTGTCAGGGTTAGATGGTTGTTCGGTAGCGCGAGCAGTGGTAGTTTTCTCGGTGTGCGGATGAGCGATAGCATCAGCCAAATAACCAGTGAAATGATCTTGGCGATCGATAATTCGGCGGCTGTATTGCGGATATTCTGTGATTATGCGATTGAGTTCGGTTTTGGAAAGCGCGGCCAGATCTTGAGCGACGGTGGCGAGTTCATCTAAAATTAAACTGTTAAAGACAAAAGTGGCGTTGCCTTTTTGATTGCAGATCAAGACAATCCGTTCACCTTTGTCATCTGTGTCTGGCACTGGCGCGATGTCATTGATTTCAACCAAAAAGTATGGAACATCGCGCATGGCTTCGGTGTCCATGAGACCTTGAGCGCATTTGAATTTTTCTTTTTCTCCAGGATCGACGCCGAAACGTTGCCACAAGACCATTGCTAAAAGCTTGGTGCGACGGGTAATTTCCGCTTTTTCAAATTCTTTTCCGCTGCTGGCGCGGGGGAATTTTGCCTCTTGTTTTTCGCCGGCGCGAACAAGAATTTTTTTGGATAGCGGTGATTTGGCAAGGACTTCGTCAATGCGATGGGACATGTGATCGAGTTTGTTGATCTCATCAAGCGTGGTAGAGACATCTGGCATGCCATAATAAGCACACATCAGATCTTCTAGTTCTTTGCCACTGAGGTCTGCGGTATCAGGTCGGAGTTGCACAAATTCAGTTTTTTTCGCTTCGATGATATTAATAAAATTGGCAAAAGCTTGCTGTGAATAAAGATCGACATTGTTTTCGGTAAGCGTCAGCTGTAAGATTTTGAGGACTTCGGGATTGGGCTCGCTGTACTCGTGTTCGAGTGCATTTTGTGTTCGCGCTTCCGTAATGGATACATCTTTATTTTCATTTGCTTTATCGGTTTGATTCACCTTTTCGGGAGATGCGGATTCTATATTGGTAGCCATGTTTGTGTAAGAGCTTTGGTTTTTTTCAGCAGGTATTGACACCTGGCTCGCTGCTGCTTGAGCGAGGGCAGCGTGCGTTTCGGCGCTGAGCGAGGGCGGGGTATCAAAAGTATTAAGTTCCTCCCATACTTGCGGGTCGGCTAAAACCTGTGCGAGCGCGTCTTTGTTGTCTGGAGTCCAGGACCACTGACGGAGCGTTTTTTGAAGCGTGCTAAATTGCCTGGCAAATTGATATTTGGCGGATAGTTGCGAGGCAGAGTCGGTGTCACTTAAGGCGTCAGAAATAAATTGGTGGAAAAGCTGATTTTCGTCGGTGCCGGCGGTGGTCAGCAAGTCGACAATTTGTTCTCGGTGGGCGGTGAGATATTGTGTGACCAGTGGTGCGGCAGTAGCGAGACGTTCGCTGGATGCCGCTTCGCGGCGTTGACGTTCGGCTTCGCGACGCTTGTAGTCTTGGCTCCATTGTTCATCGGTCCAGTTGCGCTTGTCGACACTCCTGGATGTTTCCCAATTCGTACCTGTCGGTTTAAAAGCTTCTGACATACACTTTTCATTTTAGCATAGTAAGAGGGAGAAAACAAGATGTAATTTGTTTGCTGAGCTCAATTAGCAGTGCGAGCGAGCAAATCAAATTGTTGACACAAAGCATGTCATTCGCTAAACGGGACAGCGCGGTCAATGATTTCTTGAGGGACACTGGTGATGACGGGCTCATCTAAAATTTCATAGATCTCAGAAATGCTATCGTCTGCGCTCTTCCAAGTAACTTTGGTCAAGCGATTGGCAGCGTCAAAATAAAAAGTGTATTGACCGCGTTCTTCACTTTTGGTTGTGGTGTAAACACCAGTACTAACCTTTACGGGAGTGTCGTCAACGAGCCACGTGTGAGCGTAAAAGCGATTTTTGGGTACGTTAAAATTCGTGTCATCACTGTTGCCTGTATACCACACATCTTGACCCTTGGTAGCAGAGTCAGCGACGCTGTAGGTATAGTTGGTGGTGGTGCCGTCACCGTTGAATATTACGTATGATGGATGTTGCGCGTTAGGGTCGATTTCATCCTCATCTAAAGAGCGCATACTTTCAAGGATATTAACTTGTAGCGTGGGGGTCACACTGACTTTTTGCACTGTTTCGCGTTGGACTTGCTGCGTTTGACCATCAGCATCTTCGTATTCCATGTTGACTAAATAGGTATTGCGATAAACAAAACTGTCTAGATTTTGCAGATAAGCGATGGCGGGATCAGTGGCTTCGTTGACAATATTTGACGTGGTAGGGTCGTGAGAAGTATCTGATTGTTTTTTTGAATTCGCCCAGAATATACCGCCTGCAATTGCGACGGCGAGGAGGAGAGCGCCAATGATAATAATGATTTTGGAGTTGTTTTTTTCTTGCATATGTGAGTATTATAGCACAATTCTTGTTTATTAGTAGTTCCATCAACAACCATATTTGCTGTACAAGCACGCTAGATCAGCTGCAATGAATGGTAAGGCAAATAAGGCAATTAATTCCATTGCAAATTCCAAAATAAATAATAAATCCAATACGTCAAATGTTTTCCCATCTTGAGAATGCCTGTTTTTAGTTATTTTTACCATACTAATTGCATCGAGAATTATAAAAACTAAACTTATTATGTAATAGAGACAAAAAAATATAAACCAAATAAACGCATCATCTAAGGAAATAACTCCAAAAAACAAAGCAAATATCCAGACGAGTAACCATACTTGACGTTTTAAGATAAGCTTAAAATTTTCGCTTATTTTGAATAAATTGTACATCTTGATTCCCTTTCAAAACTTTTTCGAGTCTATTCGAAAAAGTTTTAGCAGATTGCCGGTTCTGGTTGGAGCAACCAGTTAATGATGTTTAAATGCGTGATGTCGTCTTGCGAAAAGTTTTCTTCGTCGGTGGAGAGAACGTATTTATTGCCTTCTGGCGTGATACCAGCAAAAGCGCCAAATTCTTGTTCTCTCACTTCTGGTTCACGCAGGGACGTGGTTACTTGGAAGTACGACCACTCGCCTGCCAGACTTTGCGCGGCGAAATCAATTTCGCCTTTGACCATGATTTACCCCGTCAGGTAGCTGAACTG
>CAYQLH010000047.1:0-6761 GCA_964418385.1 uncultured Pseudomonadales bacterium | reverse complement strand
GCGCCTTGACAAATTTGCCCTAGTGTGATATAATAAGACTTATAAGCTCTTTAACTTACTCATCAAAGTGAGGCTAACGGGCTTAAATCCAGGTAAAGGAGTTGTTTGCAATGTGTGTCCCAGGATGCACCTTTTGTTTGCCCAAAAAAGAGTGGTACGAGCATCATCGTCCGTACATGTCCACCATCGGCCCCGACCAGATTGTTTACAAGTGGGGGCAGGATCTGTTCTTGACGGTGGATACCCACCAAGTGCTAGCGGTGGAGCAGCACCAGGAGTGGCAGGTACCGTACTTTCTGGCAGTGCCGTACCAACACAAGACATCATTTGCACTTTTGCCTCGGAATATGGAAACAGAACTCGAGGCACTTTTGCGTTATGCGGAGTTTTGTGTTCGTTCGGATCGGCGGACAGCGGCTGCCAAAAACCGGATTCTGTTTGAACATGGGCAGAGTCGGGACGGCAACAAAGTCAAGTCTATATACCACGCCCATTTGCATTGCCTGTTCTTTTCCATGGACGTGGAGGATGTACTAGCTTTGGCGCTTTCCGAGATGTCGCGTTTGGGTGTGCCGTACCAGGTAGTCAAGGGTGAGGATACTTATCTCGCCACACTGGCAGCATACGTGCCCGAGGGTATGGACTACCTCTATTTTCGGGTCAACGACGTGGAAATCGTGGCGCTCGACGACGCTAACGACCGGATCTACTCGCAGTTTTTTCGTCAGATCCTGGCACGAGCGTACGGGTGCGAGTTTATCGACTGGAAGACGGCCACGCCGGAGCAAGAGGCAATTTTCCATGAGAGACTGCGCATTTCGCTGCCGGCCAATCCGGCCAGCTATCTTAAGTAAGGAGGAAAAGATGAAAGAAAAATTAGTCAGAGACGGCTACGCCCAGATCATCGACCCAGCGCAGCTGCGCGTGGCCGAGCAGGAGGAGATGCCCAAACTCCTGCGCAAGAAATTCTGGGAGGAGCTTTGGGAGGTTCAAAGGGCCGCCGGCGTCCAAGTCTTAAGCGAACTGGGCGATCTTGCCCAGGTTGTTCTTGAGATGGAGACCAGAAATGTGGCTTCATGGTGGCATCGTTGGTTACTCGAGTTGAGCATTAGAGCAAACGGCGTGCTCCCAGGATCTGTCGAATATTATCGACAGTACAAGATGGGCGAGAGGGGCGGCTTCAGTCAGAGGCTTGTCCTTCGCCTCAATGATGAGTAAAAGGGTCTTCGCCCCCGCCACGCGGGGGCATTTTACGCTTTAAGCGATTTATCAAGCAAAATTGCCTCTTGACAAATAGCCTATAATATGATATAATAAGATATACTTACTTGGGCGTCACTACAATATCGCGTGGATGCTTGTAGTCGCCTCGCTCGAAAATGCAGTTGCGAATGCCGCCGTATGCATATTGCCTGTCGCCTGGGAAAGCGGGGATCAAGTGATAGTGGAAATGCAGTTGTGACTGGCCAGCGTCCACGCCGCAATTACAGCCCAAATTATAACCACTGGTATGCGTGAGCATCTCGTCCCAATGCTCCAAGCTAAAATTTACCAACTCACGGGTGAGTGGATCGGGATTCTCCGCTAAAGTCGCCTCGTAGTATGCCTTGACGCGTTCGTCAGTGCAAAGGATTTTCATCCGTTCAATGACATTGATTAAGTGCTGTTTTTCCGTGTGAGTCAGAGCAAAATAATCTTCGCGATGCTCGCGCGAAATTGCCAGCAAATGCCCAGGATTGGCCGGCGAGCGATCGGCTTTGATATAAAAATAATCATCGCTCCAGAGCGTGGAAACGGGGTCCTCGCGGAAACTCTCTTGGCAAAAAAGGCACGGCATTGGCACTTTCTAACTAGTTGTCAATCTCTTGCATTATATCACATGAAAGCTAGTTTAGACGGTAAACCATTATTGCTTGCGATTCGCTGCGCGCAAAATTTTGCCCAATTGCGGGTAATGCGCTAAAACTGCCGCCAACTGCTCATCATTGCCGCCGCGGCGATTGCGATACCACAAAGCACTCCCCAGATGTAAATGTTCCCGCACGGGATCAAGGCAAATTAGCCGTGACATCAAACCGTCGTTATTTACTACGTGAAGAGGTGTCCCTGCCAAAACTGCCATCGCCCACACCCAAATGTCGTCGGCTTCTGGGCACAAAGCCGTAAAAAGCTCGTCTTGGGTGAAATCCGAATGTAACGTGCCCGGAGGAAACAACACTCCACCACCGGTGGTGGGAAAATTGCGCACTGAGTCTGGCCACTCGCCAGCTAGGCACTGTCGCCACGATAAGCATGGCATCAGCTGGTCACCGTCAAAAGTGATCAAATGAGCCCGGTTTATTTGGATTGCTTCAGGATGTTTCTCCAAACTTTTGCGCAAAAATTGCAGCCACCGTGGCGGATAATAAATATCATCGTCAGCCGTTACCAGCAAAGCATCCGGAAAACGTTGCCACGTCGGCACAAGTTTTTTAAACGATCGCCAATCCTCGTCAAAATAGACTTCCAAACCACAAGGCAAAAAACGTCGCACACCAGCAGGCAAATCGTCTTTGCCGCCAGGAAATTGCGTCGTCGCCAAGTTTAAAATCACGCGATTTGGTTGCAGCGTTTGCGCCCAGAGTGAGCGCAGTGTCCACTCAAGCTGCTCAATTCGTTCTGGATACGAAGTCAGCGTCACGATAAGCTCTCGCTCGCCGGCTTGAACCTTGGGTAAAGGCGTCGGTGCACCCATTTCTGCCGCCGCCACCAATTCCCGGCGCACAAAACGCAAAGTTTTATATTCACTCACCAAGTCACTTGACAAAATCGGTTTACCACTTGCCGCCAGCAGTGCCAAACGTTCATTTTCTTGACGATAAAACTCGGCTTGCTCAAAATGCAATTGGTGCGAGCGGATATAATCGCCTACACCAGGCAACTTGAGAGCAATCGCTTTGAATCCAGATTTTAAAAGCTTATCTGGGCGGTATTGCGGCCACCAAGACCTAATTTTGCCCCGGACAAAAAAGAGAATGTCGGCACGCACAGCGGCAGGATTTTCCGACTTGCCGGCCATTTGCCACATCTGTCTTAAAAATCCAGGGACGCCGCGCCCGCAAGTGGTCTCACGCACCCGATTATACTCATGAATCATGTCCAAAGGCGCAGCAAAATAAGCACAGGCTAAATAAGTCACTAGCTGTTCCACGTGTAACTCACGCGGGTTCATTTTTGCCAAAAAAATTTCACGACCAAAAATTTCATGTAAATGCCGTGCGAGCACTTGTTGCGCTTCCAGGTTGGCTCGGTATAAAAGTGCGTGATTGCAACCCGCCAAAAAAGCCAACTCCAGCGACGACTCGAAGCGTTTGTCGAGCTTTAAGCGTGTCAGCTCGCTTTTGACGTAATTCATGGTGGTCACGATGTTGAGTGCATTTTCGGGACCAATCATTTTGGTAAGCTGCCCTGTGCGGCAATTATTGTAGCGCACCAGTGTTTCGTCCCAAAGAGCCACTTTTTTGGCTTGAGCGAGACTCAAATAGTGGAAAGCAATATCATTACCAGTAGCGACGTCTTGAAATTGCAAATGGTGCCGCTCCAAAAAATCACGCCGGTACAGCTTCATCCACGGAGCGGGGTTAAAAAGTTGAAAAATCTGCTCAGACACATCGGCACTGCTAAAAGTTTCTCGCGCCCGCAAAAATTCTGGGAAAACGCTCACGCGCCCACGATCGACTTCGTCATAGCCAAAAATCACCATTTCAGCGTCGGTTTGCTTCAAGCGCCTGTAAGCGCGCTCAAGCAGCCGTGGCAAAAAGATGTCATCGCTGTCCAAAAAAATTACCGTTTCGGCACTTGTGTGCGCCAAACCGAAGTTACGTGCTGCCCCTGCGCCAGCGTTTTTTTGCTCCAAAATCCGGAAACGCGGATCTTCACCAATTGCGTGGCGTGCCACCTCGACAGTCTGATCGCTACTGCCATCATCCACCAAGATCGCTTCAAAATCAGCGAAGGTTTGCGCTTGTAAAAAGCCGATCGTTCGCGCGATCAAACTTTCTACATTGTAAAGCGGCATCACAATACCCACCCGCGCCGTTGGAGTTGATTTTCTTAGCATTGGTACGTATTATATCATATTTTAGCGGTCTTGGCGGGATAATCTTCGCCCTAGGCGCTGATAGCAGTGACTCGCGACCGTATACATTTGCCAAAAAAAACGTTTTAAGGTATTGTGCGGATATTTTACTTGCCACATCACTCGGTTAAGCATGAGTAAAGTTTTTTTATCGACGATCAAGGGCTGACTTAAAACCGCTGCCCACACTCGTGCATCGCACCAAACGGTTAACTCTCGCAAAAGTTGCTCATAAGCGGCGCCAGCAGTGCTCACGCCGGTGCGATAGCGCCAATTCAAATCATAAGCCACCATTGTCATTAAAAACAACCATTGATCGCTATTTTCTTGCGCAAGAAAAAGCTTACGGATTTCATCGTCGGCACGCTTGAGGGTTGGTAAAAACCACTCCGGGTCGTTTTGATTGTCATCCACAATCGAATGGGCGTCTGTGCGGCGGCGATACCAATAAGTACAATTTGTCACTACGCCGTAGCGCGCTTGAGTTTTGGTGAAAAATTCTGCCAAAAACTTCGTGTCTTCGCTGTAGCGCAAGTGCTCATCAAAAGTCACTTGCGCTTTTGTCAGCGCTTCACGTCGGAAAAAAGCGTTGTGCGTGGTGGTGATAATCGAACCAGGTTCACGTACAAGATCGATCACTCGCGAGCGATCAAATTTGGCGTTGAGTGCGTGTTCGCCTGTTTCCCGGCCAAAAATTTTGATGGGTACCGCCACTAAATCGATATCAGCGTGCACCCGAAAAAAATCCGCTACAACGGTTAACACTTCACCACTTAGCCGATCATCAGCATCCAAAAAATAAACAAATTTTCCCAGAGCGCGCTTTAAACCAAAATTCCTCGCCACGCTGGCGCCAGCGTGCGATTGGCGGTAATATTTAATTGGTGGTTTTTTTTCTTGCTGGAAACGGCGGACAAGATTGCCAGTCTGATCATCACTACCGTCGTCAACGACAATGACTTCGATCCGCTCTTGGGGCCAAGTTTGCGCGACCACGCTCGCCAGGGTTTCTGGCAAATACTTTTCCGCATTATATGCCGCGATCACTAGAGAAAAATCGGGCGCGGTCATTAAACTCTTTCTCGGTAATGAGCGATTTTGGACCAAGCAATAAAACCATCGCTCCAATGCTGCACCAGCCAACCACTCCACCAGTCAGCGCCAGTGTAAAGTCGCGTTTCAAAAATGCCGCGCTTTTCCATGCGCGCCAAATCTTTTTGAATCACTCGTACCAAAGCGCGCGCGGCTGTCCATGACAGCCGGCCCACGTTGGTCTCGTAAGCATGCAGTTTTGCCAGTGTCAGCGATGCTTTCCAATCGTTAATTAGTTTTCGCTCATCCAAAAACCGCTCCACCTCGCGGTATTCACCCACGATTGCCTCCGGAGACCGTTGACTGTGAGTCATTTGCCCTGGGTGTTGGCGAAAATGATAAAATGCTTGCGGGGTAAAATAAACCCGGTTAGCCGTCGCCATGGCTTTAAAAGCAAACGACGTATCTTGAAAACGCGCTGAGTGACCTTCCATAAATTTAATGTCTTTGTCTTGCAAAAACTGACGTCGGTAAAGTGCCGTCCAAATCGTCGCCGGGCGTGTCGCTAAATACTCCATCTGGACGCTACTTAAGTGCCCTTGCTCTTGATTGACAGGCAAAAGCGACGCTCGCCAATCCAGCTCGCGTGCATAAATGTAATAATTTGCCTTAGCGATATCTGCTCGGTGCACGCGCGCCGCCGTGTAAAGCTCACTGCACATGCCCGCGTCCACAAAATCGTCCGCTTCCACCACTCCCACGTATTCGCCTTGAGCCACTGTTAAACCCCGGTTCATGACGGTGCCATAACCGCGATTTTCTTTTCCCTCTATCAAGACAAAGCGGCGATCGCGTTTCACAAAATCTCGTACTATCGCCACCGAATCGTCACTACTGCCGTCATCAAGGCACAAAATCTCCATTTCTTTGAGCGTTTGTGCCCGCAAGCTTTCCAAACACACCTTCAAAAAAGGTGCCGCATTGTAAATCGGCACCAGCAGCGAAACTTTCAAACTTCGTTTTTTCATAAAACAAAGATATTATACCACACAAAAAGCACTTGAAAATCAGCAATTCTCACGAAAAAGCGCAGCGCAGCTCAACTAAGGCAATTTTATGCTTGGTCAAAACTTTCATTAACGCCAAATTGACTTGCTCTTTCATGTCTAGATGCTGCAAGAAATTGCTTTCACCACGAATGTAATTAAACCGGTAAATCACGCGAATTTGCAAACCGTAATCAGAAATCGCCTCAAAAACTACCCGCACCAACTCCACCCGTTCGCCAAAAACGCCACTGGCAAAAAGTTCGCGAATTTCTTTAAGTGCTACCTCTAAAGTTTCTGGTGGTACCACCTTAGTGTGAATAACAAAGGAAACGCGCCGGCGCGCCATGCCTTTAAAATTTTGCACCGTCCCAGTGGTTAACTTATCATTGGGGATAATCAACTCATTACCCAAAAGGGCTTTAATCCGCGTGGAGCGCAAGCGAATTTCTTTAATCGTCCCCTGGTACTCGCCAAACATCACGTAATCGCCCACCGCATATGTCCGATCAAGGTAAATTGAAAAAAAAGCAATAATATCTTTGAGTGCTTTTTGAAACGAAACT
>CAYQLH010000046.1:0-7063 GCA_964418385.1 uncultured Pseudomonadales bacterium | reverse complement strand
TTCGCACTCGTGCTTTCCAGTGCATAACTAGCCACACTCACTCAAACACACCCTTGACAAAAAACAACTTGCGCTGTATAATACCCCACATTGACTTTAAAATTAGTACCAGGTTACTAGCTTCCGGCGGTTACGACTGCTGGTAGCCGGGCATTCGGCGCTAGCCGAGAAAGGATACCGATGGCATTGACCACAGATGAAAAGTTGGCGATCATCAAGAAATTTCGCCAAGACGAAAGCGATACCGGTTCACCGGAGGTGCAAGTGGCACTTCTCACTGCTTCTATCGAGCAGCTGACCGCGCATCTGCAATCTCACAAAAAAGACGATCATTCCCGCTTGGGTTTACTCAAGCAAGTCGCCAAACGTCGCCGCTTACTCAACTTTCTCAAACGCCTAGACGATGCCCGCTACAAAAAGTTGACCAAAGAATTGAATTTGAGTAAATAAGGAAAATTTATGCCAACAATCAACCAATTAGTTCGCAAAGGTCGCAAAGCCAAAGCTAAACGGATCAAGGGTACCGCCTTGCGCAAGAGTTATAACAACCTCATCTCCAAGCAAGTATCCACCACCAATCCGCAAAAGCGTGGTGTCTGTACGCTCGTCAAGACGATGACACCAAAAAAACCAAACTCCGCTTTGCGTAAGGTCGCTCGTGTCCGTCTTTCCAACAAAGTCGAAGTCACTGCCTATATTCAAGGCGAAGGTCACAATCTTTCTGAACACAGTATTGTCTTGGTCCGCGGCGGTCGCGTCAAAGATCTTCCTGGTGTGAAATATCATATCATTCGCGGTAAATTTGATTGTGCCGGTGTGGAAAACCGCCAGACATCACGTAGTAAATATGGCGCCAAAAAGCCCAAGAGTAATTAAGAAATAGTCAGAAAGTTAGTATTCCCGTTAGTCGGGGAGAAGGAAACTTATGAGATCTAAAAAAGCACCAGTACGTCGCGTTCAACCGGACGCTAAGTACAGCAGCGAGCATATCGCTAAATTTGTCAATTATGTCATGCGCGACGGCAAGAAAGTCGTGGCCCAAAAAATCGTCTACAACGCTTTGGACGCTTTAGGCGCCGCTACTAAGAAAAAACCGTTGGAAGCTTTTGAAGAAGCGATCCACAATATCACGCCCGAAATGGAAGTTCGTTCTCGCCGCGTAGGTGGCGCTGCTTACCAGGTGCCAATGTCCGTCAAGCCTGGTCGCGGCTTTGCTCTCGCGCTGCGCTGGCTGGTGGAAGAGGCCAACAAGCGTCCCAACAAGCAATATCAAACATTTGAAGAAAAACTGGTGGCGGAAATGTTGGATGCCATCAATAACACCGGCGGTGCTGTTGCCCACAAAGAAACAGTGCACAAAGCCGCCGAAGCCAACCGCGCTTTCGCTCACTTCCGCTGGTAGAGGAATATTGATACACCAAGGTTATTTAGAATATTTGAGGAAAATTTGTCTATGGCACAAACACCTGTTAAAACCAATCAACACTTACCGCTTGATCGCATCCGGAATATCGGTATTATCGCTCACATCGACGCGGGTAAAACCACGACGAGCGAACGGATTCTTTTTTACACCGGTCGTACTTATAAAATCGGTGAAGTTCATGATGGCGCTGCCACCATGGATTGGATGGAGCAAGAGCAAGAACGCGGTATCACCATCGTTTCCGCCGCCACCACCACTTTCTGGACGCCGCACTTTGAGTCCAATCTCCCCAAGGAAAGTTATCGTTTCAACATCATTGATACTCCAGGCCACGTGGATTTTACCGCGGAGGTGGAGCGCTCTTTGCGCGTTCTTGACGGCGGGATCACCGTTTTGGACGCTTCCGAAGGCGTGCAGTCGCAGTCAGAAACTGTCTGGCGCCAGGCAGACAAATACAACGTTCCCCGGATTTGTTTTGTCAACAAAATGGACAAACTCGGGGCCGATTATTTCGCCACCATCGAAGACATTCGCGAAAAATTTGGCGTCAAACCCGCTCCTATGGTGTTACCAATCGGGGCAGAAAACGATTTTCGTGGCTTGATTCAAGTTTTGGAAGGCAAAGCCTGGGAATTTGATCACGACGCCAAGCATGATCCCAAAGAAATTCCGGTACCAGACGATCTCAAAGATAAATTGGCCGAAATGCGGCAAAACTTGGTCGAGATGATCGCCGAAACCGATGACACGCTTATGGAAAAATACCTCGAGGGCGAGGAAATCAGCGTCAACGAGCTTAAGGCCGCTTTGCGCCGTGCCGTGATCGCTTACAAACTTGTCCCCATTTTTGCCGGTTCATCGCTCAAAAACACGGGTATTCATTTGCTGCTTGATGGCGTGGTCGAGTACTTACCGGCGCCAGCGGATATCAAAACTGTCACCGGCACCAATCCCAAAACCGACGAACCAGAGGAGCGTCAATTGACTCCAGAAGAGAAATTCTGCGGTTTGGCGTTTAAGATCCAGACAGATCCGCACGTGGGTCGCTTGACTTATTTCCGCATTTACTCCGGTGTACTCAAATCCGGTAGCTACGTTTACAACTCCACTCGTGGCCAAAAAGAGCGCGTCGGCCGTTTGCTTTTGATGCATGCCAACCAACGCGAGGAAATTGATGAAGCCCGCGCTGGCGAAATTGTCGCCATTGTCGGTCTCAAAGACACCAAGACCGGTGACACGCTCTCTGACGAGTCGGCGCCCATTGTCTTGGAAGGCATCACTTTTGCTGATCCGGTGCTTTCGCTTGCCATTGAGCCCAAGACTAAATCCGATCAAGAAAAAATGGGCTTGGCCATCGCCAAACTCCTTGAGGAAGATCCCACCTACACCGTGGAAGTCAACAAGGAAACCGGTCAGACCGTTATCGGCGGTATGGGCGAGTTGCACCTGGAAATCATGGTTGATCGGCTCCGACGCGAATTTAAAGTCGAGGCCAATGTGGGCGAACCGCAAGTTGCCTATCGTGAAACTATCCGGCGTGCTTCCAAGGGCGAGGGCAAATACATCAAACAAACTGGCGGTCATGGTCAGTACGGTCACGTCTTGCTCAAAATCGAACCCAAGGATCGTGGCACTGGTTACGAGTTTGTCAACGAAATCACCGGCGGCCGCGTGCCCAAGGAATTTATCGAGCCAACCAACAAAGGCGTACAAGAGGCACTGGATCGCGGTTTCTTGGCTGGCTACCCGATGACAGACATCAAAGTGACTCTTTACGATGGCTCCTATCACGAAGTCGACTCGAGTGAACTCGCGTTTAAGATGGCCGGTAGTCTCGGTATGCGCCAAGCGGTGCAAGACGCCGACATGTGTTTGATCGAGCCGATCATGGACGTGGAAGTGACCACCCCCGAAGAATTTATGGGCGACGTCATTGGCGACCTTGGTTCACGCCGCGCGCAAATCCAAGGCACCACTTCTCGCGGTAGCGTCACGATTATCAAGGCAAGCGTGCCTTTGAGTCAAATGCAAGGTTACGTCACCGCTTTGCGCGGCATGACCCAAGGTCGCGCCACCAGCGTTATGATTCCTTCACACTACGACGAAGTGCCAGCCGCCATCACCGCCAAGATTATCGAAGAACGCGGTGATTGGCGTTCTCGCGGCGGCAGCGACGACTAAGTTCATCGCCAGAATTTGCAAATCAACCCCACTCTAGAAAGTGGGGTTTTTAGTTGACAAATCCGTCATTATTTGCTACAATCGCTTGCATGCAAACTTTCAGTGTCCACGTCCAACCCAAAGCCAAACGCGACTGTGTTGAATCGCTTGACAGCACGCATTTCCGCGTGACCACCGTCAAACCCGCTCTCGACGGGGCTGCCAATGATGCGGTCATCACTTTGCTCGCCAAGCACCTCCACGTCAAAAAATCGCAACTTTTCATCCGCTCTGGAGAAAAATCTCGTCACAAAGTGATTGCGCTTATTGCTTAACTTGCAACGATCGCGCCACGTAATCAAATTCTTCAGCGTTAATCGGCTCACGCGAAGCAGCGCTCACACCCACAATCGCGTCTGACAAGAGTGTCGCCCGCGAGCGCAAATACATTTTTGTCTCCGCATCGTAACCAGACGTTTCTCGCACCAGTGCCCCGTTCACTTCAAACCATTGCGTATTTAAGTTGTGATTTTCCTCTTCGCTCTCTTCATCTGTGGCCGTGAAAAAATCACGGACACTCACGCCATCTGGTAACTGGGCGTATTGCTGATAAGTAATCGCGTAAGTAACTTTGTCATCTGTGCTCGTATAAACGTAACCGTCTGCAGTCAAGCCATTACCCGACATCGCAAGTGAGTTTTCTTGGCGTTGTGGCACTCCCGGCATCACTGCCGAAATTCCGTCGCTGGTTGATTGATAAAGCACCCAAGAATCATCTCCCGCATTGGTTACTGGTCCATTCGCGGCCGCCATTTGTGCATCTGCAGGCAAAGTTGCATTGCTGTCAAATTCAGGCAAGGCGATCGTGTTTGTGGTGTCGCCAAAACGATTTTTGGTACCTGTGTCATCTGGATATCGCGCCCGCCAGCCCAACCAAAAAAAAGCGACCAACAACAAAGCTACCGCACCCACTGCCCACCGTCCAGATCGGCTCTTCCAAATTCGCTCCCATCGCGCCGTCAGCGTTTTCACTGCTGCTGTCAAATCAAATTTACCTGCCATAATGAGTATTATACCTCAATAAACGCTCTCTGGTTTTACCAACTGAAAACGCTTGGTACCCGCACCGTCTACTATTTCGTCCCACATTTTTACCGGTCGACACCAGACGTGCAATTCGTCATACAAAGCACGATAAACCACCATAGTCTCGCCAGTTTCGGTGTGCGTTGCCAAACCCAGTGTCAAATAATGATTGCCTTTGTAATGTTTGTATATCCCTGGTATGACGATATCAGCATTGGTTTTTGGTATTTGCATTCTTCCATTATAGCACACTTGATCGCGTGTCAACGTTTAAACACCTTGTAAGCCCTTTTTAAACCTTCCCGAAAAGGTGAAAATTATGCTAAATTCTTTTATTTTAAAATTAGCATTTTGCTAAACTTTGCGCTAAGCCAGTCAAACAAATATCATAATTTGCAACATTTTTAAGTAACTTACATCTGGAAAACTGCAATGTTACACGTGCAGCATAAATCTTAATTTTAAAAAATTTTGCAGTTAGCAGTTGATATGGTCACTCCAGTGTGATATAATTTTCAGCAGAAAATATCGTTACCGAGCCGCGTTTTAACGCTGCTTTTTCGGTGACGTTTGTTCTTTAAATTGCAGTTAATGACGAACTTTCATCTAAGGAGGTACTTTCTTTCATGCGCACTATTGTCACGCCAGAAGAGCTTTACGCGTATTTTTTGCAACACCACGAAGTCGCAGTCATTCTTTCATTTTCACCTGCTCAACCAATTTATTTGGTCCCCAAGGAAGAAATGACCAGCGGCTTCAATAGCGGACATTGCTATGGCAATCTGCCAGGCGTCAAACCAAACTTCTTAGTTCAGCTGGATTTTTACTTGAGCGAAGAAGTGCAGCAACAGCCTCAGCAATTCTTTCGTCGCGACCCCACTCAGATCGAGATGGTGCTGACGGATGAAATTCTGCTTGCGCAAACCATCAATTTGCCCCTGACCACACACATCACCATTGAGGATCGTGGCCCCGAGTTTCGCCCGCGGTTGCGTTTTAGTCGCGGTGTGGTGAAAAAGGTGGAGTATCCGATCAAGGAAGTGTGTTTTGACGTTTGTCAGAGCGAATTTGTGGGTGGTATCGCCGTTTTACGGCGAGCAGACTATACGTTTGCCAATGGGACCGTTTTACACAACGTTTTGCGTCTCAAACGCTTTGAGCTGGAAAAGTTTCCTCATTTTCCTTTTGCCCACTTTTGGCGTCCGAGCACGCGTGAGATCATCAACACGACTTGTTTCGAGCGGACTCAAGGCAAGCTCGGTGAAATCGTTGCCATCTGGGGCGTCGATGGTGATGGCATTTATCGCTTTCCTTTTGATAGTGCCAAAACCGCGCCCCTGAGTCCTAAATGGCAATTTGCGCCCACAGAAGACCTCTGGGGCAGTGTCAATAACGCTGCCGAAAGCTGCATGTACGTGGTGCGCACCTGCGGACTTCGAGAAACGAAAACGCTGGAAGACGTACCCGACTACATGTTTGAGGGGGAGACGATTTTTCGCCTTTTCAAAGAAAAACTCATCTCTAGTCTGGGTGACATCGTGCGTGAGTATGACCGCTGGTCTAGCGCTTACGAACGTTTCCTGGTGCGTGAATGCGCCCGTGTGCAGACTGTGGCTGATGCCTATGCCGCTGCTTTACCGCGCGCTTAATCGTCATTTGCTAGTTTTGGGAGCCGTCAGGCTCCCTTTTTTGCTTATAATTCAATCAAAATTCACTTTTCCAGGCTAAAATGCTTCTTGACAAATCAAGCAATTTTTAATATAATATGCCTATACATCAATATTTTTCTTTCAAATTCAGCAAAAATCATAAATCTTAGCCACGATATTATTATCGTTTAGAAAGGCACTATGCCATTTTGTTTTTGGCACTTGCGCAGGGCGTCTTTAGCGCGTCAAGCATTACACGACGTCGCCACCCCGCTCACCAACGTGATGCTCGATCTCGACGACTGGAGTCAGACAGCTACCAGTGGCGACGTCTCCGCTGACATTACTTCTCGCCTTGAGAGTCTTCGCAGTCAGATGCAAGCGGCTTTTTCGTTTTTGCGTCCCTTTGCTCGCGACGCCAATAATAACGAAAAACAGGCTTTTTCGGCGTATGACTTAGTGGAAGAAATTATCAATACTTACCAAAAACCGTATCACGTTCATTGTAGCCTTGAAGGCGCCGCCAAGGAATCGCTACCATTGCTTTTTGGTTGTCCACAAGACTTTGCCCAAATCGTCATTCATTTGCTCAACAACGCTGCCGAAAGCTACCCCTGCCAGCGCGTGGAACGGCAAGTGGCTGTCAGTCTCACTTATCATTGGAACAGTCTACGCCTGGGCGTGATTGATCACGGTGACGGCATGAATCCGCTTGAAGTCTGGAGTTTGCTCCATCCGCGGT
>CAYQLH010000045.1:0-7219 GCA_964418385.1 uncultured Pseudomonadales bacterium | reverse complement strand
CATTAAATTGTAATGCTCATACTCATGATGTGGATACTCTTCTACAGCATTATCTCCAGAAGCTGTCGCAACATCAACCTGTATGTCCGGATCCTCGATACCGGCGTTCGGTTGAGCTCGCCAATTCTCATATCCTGCATTACTTAAACCTTCATGCATGTGGCATCCCTTCTAGTTATTTTTAAATAAACTGTACCCATTTTACCCCCCCCCGTATTTTGTCAAGGAGCAAAAGTAGCTTTTGAGAACTTTTTCGAGTTGACTCGAAAAAGTTTTGTTACCTCGCTTCGCCAGATTGTAAAATGTGCCCTGGCGATTACATCGCCAGGGCACCACTTAAAACCGCTCTTGCTTTCGCCACCACTGCAAACATTCATGGGCCACAGTCATCTCGTCCTGCCTAGACATCACCCAAAACAACCACGGCTCACCGTTTGACTGCCAGTCATTAGTTTGACAAACCACGCCACGCCTTTCTACTTGAGCCGGTAAACTCACCAGTAACAAATCGTATTCCCCCTGGTGCTGTCGCCAAAACAGCTTCACCGTCTCTGGCAACATCGCAAAAGAAAACGTCTGCTCACCAATGATCTTGACTGAGTCTCCAGGCACAATCGTCGTCAACTTCACGTCATCTGACACCAACGTCTGCATGTATCTTCTCAAGCAATGACCTCGCTTGAGCACATCCAGCAGTTCGTCAAGTGTCATCTCTGCCCGGCAGGAACCGACCACGCGTCCGGCAATTTCCGGCAAAGCTTGCGAGCCGACTTCCGCCAAACTCTCGTCAGCAACCACTTTGGCATCAATACTGCTACACACGACACGCAAAACTCGCCATGTTGGTGCCGCTGTGGCCGCCGAAACTGTTACTGCCAACCACGCCATCAGCCACAAAAACTTCCTCATCAGTCATGGACCTCCTTAAATTAGATCTCAAGCAAGAGCTTTTAAAGATCAACGCCTGCTCCGTCCTTGCTTGTCAACCGCGACAAACCGACGATGGACGCTTTGACCGCTTTCCTGTCAACTTCGCCGCTGCAGGACAGCATTGCACAATATCACATTAGAGGATCTTTGTCAAGCCCGCAAAATCACCCACGCGGGCACCATCCTTGCAAGCACCCTCCGTTGCTCATTTGCTGCTTTTGCTGCCAAAAAACATCTGGTAAGGAAAGGTGGGAAACTTTTTCGAGTTGAGACGAAAAAGTTTGACTGCAACACCTGTTGGCGCGATCCCAGCAGTCTCAAGCCCATCAACATACGTCACTCCAAATCCGTGACAAAATGTCACGCGTTTGGAATGAAACTGCTGCCACCAGGCAAAAACGCTATTCCCAATCAGTGACAAAGTGACCGCACACACAACCAAAAGAATCTCAAAAAAGTTTATCGACTCACACTCGATAAACTTGAAAATTTTGTGACTTTATCGACTGACAGTCGATAAAGTCTCTCAACCCATTCAAGCACGAAAAAAGGCGGCACTTTCGTGCCGCCAGCAGTTAGTCTAAATGTCACCGGAATATCCGGTCTAGTGCTTCATCGACAGCCCCGCGGACGAGGCCGTCAAAAAAGTCGTCCGCACCGTTCTCGATGGTGCGCTCGCCGTTGCGCCGGATGCGCTCGGCGAGATCCGGATGCCTGGCCGCCTCGCGTTTTGCGTCGCGGGTATCGTTTTCCAAGGCTTCGATCGTCCTGTCGAGTTTCTCTACCGCGTTGGTCAGGGATTTCGGCCCGTACGCGGTGCTCTTTTCCACGCACCTCTCGTACTCAGTGTACGAGGCGGCAAACTCGAAGTGGTGTGAGTATTCCTCCAAGTCGCTGATGTAGAACCAGGATCCCTTCTTCACCTTTACTCCGAAATTAACGTCCGAGCGCATGTAAACCACCACGTAGTGGTCAGCCAACGCAACGTATTTTCCATCGCTTTGGTCGATCACGTAGGGTTCCATCGCCCACACCGTCGCCGCGAACATCGCCATCAACGCCACTGCCAGTACTATCTTTTTCATTCTCATTACCTCCTCTAGAGTTTTAAAAAAATAGACGCGCTTCGCCAAACACCATTGTTTTTAAAAGAGCGTCTTTTAGACTAACTATTGCTTAGTATATCACAAAACCTCGATTTTGTCAAGTAGGAAAATTATAGGCTACTTACGCCTGGAAATCTCTGTTTTCAGGCTCACTTGCGTTTTCGTCCCCGCCGGCAAATACGCATTTTCCAAACTAGAGTAGGGGAGCAGTTCGCATTGTTCCTCCGCAATCACGCCACGCAAACAGCAAAATGGCGCTACCCGCGTTCCCGCCCCCAGATAAAGCGGACCTTCAAGCACACAATACTCGCCGATCTTCACGTTTTCACTCAGAATCACTTGTCCCTGCAACCGCGCTGTCGGTGCGACTTGCACCCAACCACTCAACTCTGGCGACTCACGTTCCAGCAGTGTCCGTGCCCAAGTGTGCCATTTTTCCTGTCTCACAGGTGCTTTTTCGCGAGCGTCTAGCCGTGGCCAGCCCTCATCTGGTTCAAACTCACACACGTGCATCGCCTCGTCACGCGCCAACTGGGCCAAAAAATCCCGCCAAGTACTATCACTACTCACGCTCAAAGGCAAATTGGTCAAAACATCCCGTGTCCAGCGCATCGTCCCCGTCAAAAACCGCGTTCCCACGCCTGGCCGCGCGGTCACGCCCATCACAAAGCGACCATCTGTCTTGGCACACGTCACCACACCTGGCGGCTTTTCTTTTTGCACTGCCACGCTCAGCTCACCCTGGCCAGCTGCCAAAGTCACCGCCTGAAAAGCAAACGCTGGATCCAACAAATCGCCCACCAACACTCGCTCTTCCAGATGTGCTGCCAACCCGCGCAACTGCAACCAAAAGTAAAATTTGGGATCCAAATTATAAGTCGCTACTTGCACCGGCAAGCCCACTGCCAATTCCCGAATTTTTCGGCGCAAATCGTCTGCTACCAGCGGCAAAAGAATCACGATCTGGTCAAAATTAACCGCCAGAGAGCGTAGTTGTCGCTCCAGCCAAGTCATCCCCAAAAGTGGCGCCAACAAAAGCGCCTCTTCGTCGTCACGCACTCGAGCCACTAGTGACGTTTTTTTAAGTTTGGCCATCGAGATACTCCTGTAAGATTTCACGTAATTTATCCGGATGATGCCGCAAAAAACTCCGCGGCAAAGCGTCACCTTTCTCTGGACGTGCCATCACCGGCGAGACCAGCGGCGCTCGGATAATTTGGTATGTTGTCGCCTGCAAATCATCCACCAAAAGTTCCAAACCTTCCTCCTGATAATGTTGAATCACCGCTTTATCTTCAATTTGTTGATTATTCAAAATCACCACGTCTGGCACCCGTCCCGTATAGCGAATCACTTCTGCCACGTGGTCCGCCGCCGACATCATCGCTGTTTGTGTCAAACAAGCCATCAAATTGGCAATATACACAAATTTTCCCCGATTGGCTGCCAACGCTTCCAGGAAACCAGTCACCAAAGTATTGGGCAGCAAACTCGCATACAAGTCACCCGGACCCAGTATCACTAAGTCCGCTTCCCGAATCGCTTGCGATGCTGTCTTGCTTATCGGTGTCGGTGCTGCCAGCGAAATGCGCGCGATTTTACGACCCCCGTTTTCCTGATAATTCAAAAAATCCTCGCCAATCACTCGCCCACCGTCTTCATAGTCGATCACCAAATCAGCCGGTTTTTCGCTCACCGGATAGACGCGTCCGTTAATCCGCAAAATCCGGCTTGCTACGGCAATCGCTTCACCCGGGCTACCATACACATCCGTCAGTGCCGTCAAAAGCAAATTACCCAAATTGTGCCCCGCCAAACCGTCACCACGATCAAAACGATAAAGCAATAAATCCTTGACGTATCGACTATTTTTACCAGTTGCTAGCGCCGCCAAACACTGGCGCACATCGCCCACTGGAATAAAGCCAAATTCATCACGCAAACGCCCCGTGGAACCACCGCTATCCGAAACCGTCACGATTGCCGTCAAAAGCCAATCCGGGCATTTCGCCAAGCTTGAAAGAACCGTCGCCGTGCCGGTACCACCACCGATCACTACGATCTTCTTTTTTTGTTTCGTCATAAAATGAGCCTCCTACTGGTAACGCTCCAGTTCCTAGGGGTTACAAAACCCTCGTACTAGCTTTTATACTAAGGAGGCGTTTTTATTGATAAATCAAGAAAAAATGATGCCCGAGCTGGATTCGAACCAACGTTAAAGGCTCCAAAGGCCTCTGTCCTGCCACTAGACGATCGGGCAATTGACACTTTTTAAAGAGAGTCTATTATAACACGCATTTTCTGGTTTTTCACGGGCAATTTTACACTGTCAAGTTTCCCGCGCCCACAAACGCACCACTTCCATATCGCCTGGATAAGTGATTTTCATATTGTGATTGTCGCTCACGACTACGCTCACGCCCCGCTCCATAAAACGCGTCACCAACTCGCTTTCGTCGGTCATTTCCTGAAAATTAGCCGCCGCTGCCCGCGCATACGCTTCCAAAATCAACTCTCGCGAAAAAACCTGCGGCGTTTGCGCCAAGTAAATCTCCCGCCGATTCAAAGCGGACACATTTTCACCCTCACGCACCACCTTGATACTATCAGTTGCTGGTGCCGCCACCACCGCCGCTCCAGTTTCGATGGCACGCTTGAGGATTTCTGTGATAATTTCCGGACGCACCAGCGGCCGCGCCGCATCGTGAATCGCCACAATTTCGCCTGAGGCTTCTTTAATCCCTGCCAGAGAAGATTGCCAACGCTCGCTGCCACCCAAGATCAAACGTATCCGGGAGTCACTCAAGTATTTCGCAATTAAATCCCTATAAATCGTAATTTTTTTTGGATGGCATGCCACCACGATTTCATCTACTTCTGGCAACAAAAACTTACTCAGCGTCACCACCAAAACCGGTTTATCTTGAATCTTTTCCAGCAGTTTATCACCACCAAAACGCTCACCTACGCCTGCCGCCACCACCACTACAGAAATCTTTTTGTTTTCAATCATTGCCCTATTATATCACAACTGCCCACCTCACACAACTACCCACATCTGGTAAATCGCCTTCAAAGCCGCTTATTGCTATCACAAAACAAGGCTCTGTCTCCAGAGCCTTGAACTTAATTGCTTAGCAGCCAAGTTTTATTTCTTAGGCGCCGTAACGGAAAGTTTTCGCCGCTGCTTTACCGTAGCGCGCCACGCCCTTGGCAGTCAACCATTCACTCCACGTGCCCACTGCACAGTCATTCACTGGCGCTACCTTGAAAGAATATTGCTGACTCGGATCGAGATTGTCAATATCGAGCGCCAGCACGCCGCTGTTTTGCTTATCGCTGACTTGCATCGCGATGCCACCGAAGTATTCTTGGCCTGCTTCGTAGCCAAAAACCACGTGATAGCGATCCGTGTAGTCACGCACTGGCGTGAAATATAGCGTCGCTTTTGTTCCCTGACGATCAATCTGGAAGATTTCTGGCGTTCCCACCGGTTTCACCGCCGCGCAACCTGGATCGCGAGCATTATTGGGCACATTGTCACGGCTTGCATTGCTGGCTGCATTTGAGCCAATCCCGCTGTGATCATCGTGCTGTTGCTGCGGTTGTTCTGGCTGTTCTGGATCGTCTGGTTGATCTGGTCCGTCTGGTTGATCTGGTCCATCTGGCTGATCAGGATGAACTGGCTCATCCTCACTCAAAACGCCATCCACAAAAACGTACTCCTCACCGTCCAGCTGCGCTATCACATTGCCTTCAGTTCTCGACATCGCCGACTTCATCAAATCCAAGCTCACGCCAGCATCAGCGTCAAACTCGACTCGGACCAAGCTGCCCTGAGCGTTATTGGAAGCGGTAAAGCCCACACCTTCAAAAGTTGCGCTGCCCGTCGTCACTTTACTCTGGAAATTGGCCAATTCTTTGGCAACGCTCTGACGCGTGGCCACCGTCAGGCTCACCAAATTCACTTGTGTCGCTCCATTGCCGTCATCGGTCACCAGTTTCACTTTCGTCACACCATGCGTCGTCAAGTAAGTATCAGTATTGGCGTCAACTTCCGTCACCAAAACCGCTGTCGTCGTGCCAGTGATCACTTCTACACCGTAAAAACTCGCCGCCGCTCGTACTGGTGACACAAAACTCCACCGGGAATGAGTACTCGCGTCAGCGGTCGCGCCGCTCAAGTTAACCAGCACTATAAAAGACGCTTGCACATTGCTCGCCTTCACCTTGGCAATCAAATCTTCTGCTTTCGCCGGCGTCCCATTGTTGACTTCCAGCAAAATTTGTCCCGCAAAATCCGTGGAACAATAACCCGCGTCACTACATACAGACGGCATCTGTTTGATCGTAAAATTGCCATCATTGTCAGTTAGCACTGCTTTGCTCTGCATCTCATCGCTCAAAGCGCTAAAGCTGACAAAAGCCGCCCCGACGTCATCGTCGTCCACGGTGTTATCCACCAGCCGTGTCTTGCCTTCATCATTCACAGTTAAGCTATAAGAAGCAATCTCCGTGTCACCGTCCTTTTTGGTAATCATCGCGGCAAACGTTTCTCCCTCAGCGACGTCACCCACGTTGGCCAAAACTTCAGCCACATCGAGCTCACTATTGGTGATCGTGACCGCAATGTTACCTTCACCATCTTTCTCCATCGTATATTGCGTTGTCGAGACAAATTGTCCATCTTCATCGTGACCAGTTGTCACTGCCACCACCGGTGCTTGCAAAGCATCCGTCAAGGTTGCCATTTGTGTCAGGCTCACTACACCTGCTTCAGCGTAAGTCTTGGTGACGTCTGCGCTCGATCCGCCATCGTTTTTCTCCAACTTCACCGTGTAATCACCCAAACCCACATAAGCATCAGTATTGACAGCTGCCACGTTGGTGACAATCTCCGTAATCTGGTCAACACTCAAATCAGCCACCGCGTTCACCGCCAAAGTCTGCAAATCTGGGTCCACCGAAATTGAAGCCACATTGTAATCGCTACAACCCGCGCCCGCCAGCGACAAAATGAAGCTCTTGTCCGCAATCGCCGTCGTCACCGCCTCATAATCTGTCATCGCTTGCGCGAAAGTGACGCTGCAAGTCGAACCGTCATCCAACACCACCGTATTGAGCACAAAATTATCACCGTCTTTGGCCATATTGTAGCGCCCTGAGGTCGCACTGCTGCGCGC
>CAYQLH010000044.1:0-7243 GCA_964418385.1 uncultured Pseudomonadales bacterium | reverse complement strand
CTTACTTCTATGGTAACGGCGGCGATGGCGGCGGCTACATTGCAAACACAGGGGGCACTGGTGGTCACATTTGGGCTTTTAATGCTCAGGGAACAGGCGCCACCCAAACGCATGGTGGGATCATAAATGGAGCTGATCCAATAGCTGAACTTGATAATCCAACACTGGGACAATTTGGGAAAGGAGGTCAAGGACGATCTGGTGCTAGCGGTGGCAGCGGCTGGTATGGAGGAGGCGGCGCCAACGCTAGTGGTGCTGGTGGCGGTTCTGGTTACATCGGCAACTCTGCTCTCATCTCCTACACTCACCCCAGCGATTCTTCCAAAAGCATCACCAAGCACATGACGTGTTACAACTGCGAGACTTCCTCAGACGCTGGCACCCGCACACAATCCAACACCTGCGCCAGCAAAAATGTCGCTGATGACTGCAGTAAGATCGGTGATGGCTATGCGACCATCTCGCAACTGACAGATAGCACGGGGTTTGTGTGTATCAGCGATTTTTGCGGTGGTGAAAATGTCAACTTGTCGGCGCGGGAGCGTTCTTCAGACCACAAGTGTCCGTGTATCACCAATTACGCTGCCGACACTTCTGGTACTGACTACGTGCCCAACAATGGTCGCTGTCCCTACAAAAAGTGTGGTGCGGGCACCACGGGGACGTATGTTAACGCCAACAACGGCACTTGTACCTGTGCCCCCGGCAAGTATTCTGACTCTTCTGGCAGTACCACGGTGAGCATCGCCACGGGCGTGTGCGAGTACAACAAATACTGCGCCGACAGCAGTGTCCAAGACGTCTACGCAAAGTCAGATCCCGGCACTTGCACTTGCGTTTCCGGCAAATACGGCAACGCTGACGGCGCGAGCAGCGTTGCCTCCAGCACCGGCAAGTGTCTCTACACGGCTTGCGCCAGTGGCAAGTATGCTGACGCGTCTGGGCACCAGTATTCCACAGGTGCGTGTAATTTCAACAAATACTGTACTGCCGGCAGCCACGTGGAGCCTACCTACGCCACCAGCGCCCCATCGTCGTGCAAATGCGAAAACGCTGACTTAGATAGTTCGATGGACGGATGGGGTAACGGAGCAATCTGGAGTTATTATTCTAGTAATACCGGCGCGAAAACCACAACTCTTACCGGCAGTTGCAATTATCGCAAATGTTATCGTGATGATTACTACGCTGACACTGCGGGGCACCATTACACCACCGGCAACCCCAATCCTTGCGAATACCAAAAATGTCCAGCACATTCTTCTCCCTCAATTGCTCATTATACACAGGGCTGTAAATGCGACTTTGGCTACAAGGTGAGTAATGGCGAGTGTGTGCAAGATATCACTGTGATTGGTGGCGTGAAATGGGGACCACTAGTTAATGATACTTTTACTTGGAGTGCTGCCAAGAGCGCTTGTCCCGCAGGTTTCCATTTACCAAGCGCTGCTGAAGCCAAAGCTACCTTTCGCGCCTTTGGTTGTAACCCGGATACCGAGGGTGATAATTGCGCTTCCAGTGGTGGGTTAAGCGCCTGCATCAATGGCCACCATGAGTGCAATGCATTTACTCTCTCAAAATGGAACATACCAGTCGCGGTAGAAACCTCTTATTGGACCGATACGCAATTGAGCGCATGTGCCATGGGAGAAAACTTTACTGTTGAGCAGAATAAGAGCACATACATGTATGGCGGAGTTTATGCAACCGTAACCTGTGACTACGGTGACCCATCATCCATGAAAAAAATTGTTCGCTGCGTTTGGAATTAATTTTGCTTTTCATTCTATATTTATAAGTGTGTCCGCAAAACACCTCAGCAAGGGGGAGTTTTGACATGTCTTGCGCATGCAAATTTTGGTTGCCAACGCGACTCATATACACCCCCGACCTGCGGTCACCCCCCCCTCTGCATTAGAGGGGGAGCCGTTTGGGGCAATTTGGGGCAATGTTTGCGCTGCATATAAGATTGCAATTTGTTACAAATTTTTGCAATATACGCCTGGGAAATGTTAATGCTCCACGTGCAGCATTGAAAACTATAGCTTAATTTTTGTACGTTTGTCGCTTTTAGATGAAATAAAAAGCAGGCAGTAACGCTTCCACCTTTACTCGGCAAACCTCAGACTCTTTTACTTTCCCCAACCAAAAAGCAACCGCACCAGCCACCACGCCAGCTTAAAAGGCGCCACCAAAAGCTGCCAGAGGAAATTTTCTGGATCCTCCTCGCCGCGCACCCACACCGAAATCACTACCCACGCTCGTTGGCGCTCATTATACTCCGCCACCACGTGGTAAAGTCGCTTGCCTTGCATTTTGATAAACTTGCGCTTACCGTCATCAAGATCTACCCATTTGTCTGGATTTTTGATCGCGTCTTCGATACTCCATGTACTCAAACGTCGCAGTGAAATTCGCTCTCGCGCGTGAGTGGTGTAAATTACTTTCGTCATTTCCTCCTCATTATACCACCAAGTCGTGTTATAATAGCCAGTATTAAAAGAAAGGACAAGCATGAATATTTTCCAACAAGCCGGCGATCTGATGAAACTGCGCAAGCAAGCCCAAGAAATCCAAAAAGCCCTCAAAAATCAAGAAACTGTCGTTGATGAAAAAGGTATTCGGGTAGTTATCAGTGGTGATCAAGAAATCAAAGAATTTTCCGTGGAAGGCGTGATGAGTCAAGACGCCGTCAATGTCCTCAACAAAGCTATCAAAGAGTCTCAACAGGCCGCCGCCAAACAAATGCAAGATATGGGCAGTCTCAATGACCTTCTTTCTGGCCTCATGAACCAAAATCCGAACCCTGTCAGCGAGAAAAAATAAGGCGAAAATGCGCACGGAGGCAGTTTTCCTAGCCACTAGCAATCGCGGCAAGGTTCTTGAAGTGAAAGAAATCTTGGGGATTATTTTGCCAAAATTGCACGTCTACAGCCTTCAAGACTACCCAAAGCTCGAAAAACCCATCGACGAATGCGGCACCAGCTACCACGAAAATGCCTATATCAAAGCCAAAGCCTATCTCGACAACCCCGGTCACTGGCCCACCATCGCCGATGATTCCGGTCTTGAAGTCGCCGCTTTTCCTGGACTTTTGGGTCTGCACTCCGCTCGTTGGTGCGAAAATCCGCAGCTGACCAAGTGTGAAGCTCTTCACGCCAAACTGCAAAACGCTACTGATCGCAGCCTTGTTTTTCACACCACCTTTTGCTACCTCGAGCCAGACACCAAGCCGCAATTTTTTGATCACGACCTGCGTGGCCGCGCCGCTGACGTCCTTGCCGGTGGTGACGGTTTTGATTACGATCCTATTTTTGTGCCAGAAGGTTTTGATCTCACTTATGCTCAGCTCGGACAAGACGTCAAAAATCGTATCAGTCAGCGCCGCCGCGCCCTCGAGGCACTCGCCGCTTACATCAGTGGGGGAGAGTGATGTGGTGGACGCTCGCTTGCCTTTCTGGTTGCCTCGGACTTGCCTACGAACTTCTTTTTGAACGCGCTTACTCGCTGATTTGTGGCGATCTCTATCTTACCTACGCCGCTATCGTTTTAACGTTTATTTTCGGCGGCAGCCTCGGTAATTTGTGCGGCTATCGCCTCCGACGCGCCTTGCCCGCACTCGAAATTGCCGGTGGTATCATCGCCCTCATTTTTGGGCTTTTTTTACGCATTGGTGGCTATCTCACCACTATTCCCACACCAGTTATGATCGCTCTTTTACTCCTACCCAGTTTTATCGTTGGTCTACATTTACCTTTGTACGGGCATTATTTTTACCAAAAAGCGTTTGACAAACTTTATACCATTTATCACCTCGGCGCCACTTTGGGCTTACTTGCCATCGAATGCCTTTTGATTCCGCACTTCGCTTTGTCCACCATTTTCATCATCTGTGGCAGTATCCAGATCATCATCGGGATCAGCGTCGCCTACCAAACACACACCGGACGCTTCCAAATTAAAAAAATCGATTTACAAATTCCACAATTAATCGCGATCGCGCGCCAAAACGCCGGCATCCTCACGCTCGTTTTCACCATGTCTTTACTTTCATACTACTTTCACTTTTTTCTCATCAAAATTCTTAACTTTTACGAAGTCATCACCAGGCCCACATATTCCTTTTTTCTCATCGTTTCTATCGCCAGTGTTGCCGTCGGTTCTTGGCTTGCTTCACGTTACAAATGGCAACTCAACCATATCGCCGCCTATTTTGTTTTGCATGCCATCAGCATTATTTTGCTTTTGCCCACCATCAGCAATTTCCTCGTCCGTCCCGACTGGCCGCACCTCAATCTCTATATTTTTTGGCTCGATATTATCGCCATGAGTCCGCTTATCTGGCCCAGTGTTTTCTGGTGCCAAGCCCTAGCACAAACGCCCGCCCCGTCCAAGCGCGAAGACGTTTACTCCGGCTTATTTCTTTTCGTCTCTTCGCTTGGCAACTTGAGCGGCTTCTTTTTGGTCGCCGTCCTCACCGGTTGGCTTATTCACTGGAGTTGGATTTTGCCGCTCGTAGCGTTTGCTCTCTACTTAAATTGCAAAAAACACTGGCAAACCAATATTTTTCTGATCTCTGCCCTTATCGCCGGCACCACCATTTTCGCTGTCAGCTACCGCCTCGACGACTTGCTTGCCACCGGTATTTTTAGCCGCTCGTTTTTGGTTGGTCGCGTCAAAAATAATTATGACTTTCACGAATACTACACCACGCGCATCCCTTATCAAGCACAAACTCTTCAACTCAGCCGCGGCGCCATTGCCGGCATTTTTACCCGCCGTGGCGTCGGTCACTCCTACGTTCTTGACGGCTACATCTCTCATACCATTGAGCGCGGCAGCGAAGTTGCCGTCGGCATGCTTGCTCGCGAATACTTCCCCGAAAACATCCCGCGCAGTTTTGTCATCGGCCTCGGCTCCGGTCAAACTCCTGCCGGCGTTGCCCTCGTTTCGCAGGAAGTTGACGTCGCCGAAATCAATCCCGCCGTTGTTGATTTTTTACCCCAACTTGATCGTGAAAACAATCACCTCGAAAGCAATCCTCACGTCCACATTCTCTCGCGCGACGGTTTTACTCACCTCAAGCAAACCACCACCAAATACGACCTCATTCTCA
Organism: uncultured Pseudomonadales bacterium; assembly: GCA_964418385.1. GTDB lineage: Bacteria > Patescibacteriota > Microgenomatia > UBA1400 > PJMF01 > RGIG2560. The sequence goes on along the minus strand of CAYQLH010000044.1, from coordinate 2,127 downwards.
ATACCGCCACCAATATTTTCACTTACGGCGCCGCCAAATTGCAATCCCGCCAGTTTATGAAACTCGTCCGCGATCACTTGCAAGACAATGGTGTTTATTTGAGTTGGATTGATCTGTCATCAGTTTTAACTCAAGAAGACCTTGAAAGAATTTTAGCGCTGCAGCAAGAATTTTTCGCGCACACAGATTTACGAATGATCGATTACGGCTACGCGCTTTTGGTTTCCTACAACCAACCCCTCGCCCGCACACCTATCACCACAGTACCTTTAGATGCCAGCGCGCAAAAATATTTAAACGATATCCAGCTCACTCCCCGCGATCTTCCCGTGATCACTTATGACGCTTCCACCAGTGCCAGCACCAAACCCATCACCCTCGACTATCCAGAAATCGAACTCGCTGCCCTGCGCAATTACCTCAACACTCGCTACGTGCGCGAGCAAATCGCGCAAAACCGTTCTATCTGGACTGAGCTTGACGACAGTCTCAAAGCTACCGGTTACACCTACTAACGAAGAATCTACGCTTTCACCCTTGTGCTCAAACCACGCGACCCCGCGTGCGTCAAAAGCACTGCCATTGCGTCAAAAGTGTCATCAAGCACCCGCGTCTGACCCAAAGCCAACTCGTCAAATTTAAATTGCAAACGCACCATTTTTTCAATCGCTTTTTTGTCTGCCCGACCAAAACCCGTCACGCTCATTTTAATTTGCGGCGGCGAATACTCAAAAATTTTCACCTGGTGTCGGATCAAACTCGCCAAAAGAATACCTCGCGCTTGTGCCACTGGGATCACCGTGGTGTAATTGCGAAAAAAAACCAAACTTTCAAGCGCCGCTTCCTCCACGCTAAATTCCGTCACGATCGTGTCAAATTCGCGCTCAATCTGCGCGTAACGCGCAAAAAGATCCGCTTTTTTGTTGGTTTCAATCAAACCAAAACTCAGCAAATTCACCCGCCCAGAATGGAGCATTTGCCCCACCGCCCAGCCAATCCGGTCAAAACCGGGATCCACACCCAAAATAATCATCGCTGACACCTCGGACAAAAAACAGTTGATCTACCGCCAATTTTAAGATTTTGCAGCGTCGTTCCACACCGCGTACACGCTTCACCAGCACGACCGTAAACTTGCAACTGCCCCTCAAAATTCCCACCCTGCCCATTCGCATCCACGTAGCGACCGTCAAAAGTCGTGCCACCAAATTCAATCGCCCGCGCCAAAATCTCCCGCCCTGTCGCCAAAACCGTTTTCACTTGCGCGAGCGTCAACTCGCAAGCTGCTTTCGCCGGATCCAAGCCACAAGCAAAACAAACCTCCGCCGCGTAAATATTACCAATCCCACACAAATACTTATTATCCATCAAGACTTGTTTGATTGGTCGGCACACTCGCCGCCAGCGCTCCCACATCGCCGCCGCGTCAATTTCAGCCACCGCATCCGGACCAAAAACCGCCAATGTCGCTGCCAGTTGACTCTCATCCATAATCCGCATCCACCCAAAAATCCGTAAATCGTTAAAATAAAGCGTCCCGCTATCAGTCAACGTCAAAATCACCCGCGTGTGCTTTCCCGGCAATTGCTGCAAAACATCAGCGGTGGGATGCCCACCACCAGCCAACTCCCCACTCGAGCGAAAAAGCAGTTGTCCCGTCATTTTTAGGTGGGTCACCAAATGCCAGTCACCCTCGAAATCAAAAATAATTAGTTTCGCCCGCCGCCGCACCGCTAAAATCTCACGCCTCACAATTTTGTCTTCACAAGCAATATCAGGAAAACTTTTCGGGTGACGCACTTCCACGCGCAAAATCTGCTTGCCCACCACGTACGGTCGCAAGCTGCGCACCACGGTCTCAACTTCCGGTAACTCTGGCATACGCTTGATTATAGCACAAAATGTGGTATAATCGCAGCATGATTGCGTGGACCACTCAATATCGACCGCACAAATTCAGCGAGCTCGCGCTCGCCAACGTCCGCGAGATGATGCTGCAAATGCAGCAGCAGGTGACTTTTCCGCAAGTTCTGCTTTTCACCGGCCCCAAAGGCACGGGCAAAACTTCCACCGCGCGCATCCTCGCCGCCACGCTTAACACTCCCGCCAACGAAACCAGCGTAGAAA
>CAYQLH010000043.1:0-7414 GCA_964418385.1 uncultured Pseudomonadales bacterium | reverse complement strand
CACATTCAAAAGACCTCCTTACGTTTATTTGCCCGGCCGTCCCCACGACCAGGCTTGTGATTTCTTGACATGTTAAAGAACCACGCCTAGACAGCGTGCATTCAATAATGACCTATTATATCATAATATAGCATTTTTGTCAAGCTAAAACCGCCAGAAAACACCTCTCCCGAGGGAGAGGTGTCCGAAGTTACAAAGTTGAAGCAAAATTATTTGATAATTTTGCTGATCGCACCGGCGCCGACCGTGTGACCGCCTTCGCGAATCGCGAAGCGCAGACCCTCGTTCATGGCCACTGGAGCAATGAGTTTCACCGAGATCTTGGCGTTATCGCCTGGCATGATCATTTCCATACCGTCAGCGAGTTTGATTTCGCCAGTCACGTCCGTGGTGCGGATGTAGAACTGTGGGCGGTAACCATTGGCAAATGGCTTGTGACGACCACCTTCTTCTTTGGTCAAGATATAAACCTCAGCCTCGAATTCAGTGTGGGATTCGGCCGTGCCTGGTTTCGCCAAGACTTGACCGCGTTCCACTTCGTCTTTTTCGATACCGCGCAGCAAGACGCCCACGTTATCACCAGCTTCACCCTCATCGAGTTGTTTGCGGAACATTTCCACACCGGTCACCGTTGATTTCTTGGTTTCTTTCAAACCGACAATCTCGACTTCGTCGCCGATCTTGACCTTGCCAGATTCGATACGACCGGTCACCACCGTACCACGACCAGAGATCGAGAAGACATCTTCAATTGGCATCAAGAATGGTTTATCCAAATCACGCACCGGGTCTGGAATGTAGCTATCCACGGTGTTCATCAGTTCCATGATCGCATCTTGCCATTTCTCATCGCCTTCCAAAGCTTTGAGCGCGGAGACACGGATCACCGGAGTTTCGTCACCATCGTAACCGTATTTGGTGAGCAACTCGCGCACTTCCATTTCCACCAGATCCAAAAGTTCCGGATCATCCACCATATCAGCTTTGTTGAGTGCGACAATGATTTTCGGCACGTTCACCTGTTTGGCCAAAAGAATGTGCTCGCGAGTCTGGGGCATCGGACCATCAGTGGCCGCCACCACCAAAATCGCACCATCCATCTGGGCCGCACCTGTGATCATGTTTTTGATGTAGTCAGCGTGACCTGGAGCATCGATGTGAGCATAGTGACGTTTCTCGGTTTCATACTCGAGGTGAGAAATGTTAATGGTCACGCCACGTTTGGCTTCTTCTGGAGCATTATCAATATCCAAGTAACCCTTGGCAACGTTGAGCGGAGAGGGCACTCTCTTAGCTAAAGTGGTCGTAATTGCCGCGGACAAAGTGGTTTTACCGTGATCGACGTGACCAATAGTGCCGATATTAACGTGTTTTTTCGTACGTTCGTATTTATCTGCCATACTTTCCTTTTTAATCCTTTTTAGATTAAATCCTTTCTCTACTTATACTGGCTAAATGCTGAACTCTCGTCCAGGTTCTTTATTATACCACACAATCACCCAAAATGCGCACGAGTTTACGCTCCAAATTTCGTGCCAGCAATTACTCCGTCAAAAAATCTTGATTTGTCCGCTCTAAATTAACACCACGTTTTCGTTTCTGTAGATCGTAACGCCCTTGAAAGTAAAAAAGCCGGATCAAAAACAGTTCTCGCAGTGATCGCACGGCATCCTGCAAAATGTGCACCCGGGAACGCTCATCATTGTGCCAGCGCACTGCGACCTCAAGTGGTTTGTATCCCAGCCGCACCGCCAAAAACATAATTTCGCTGTCATAACCCCAGCGCTCGATGCGGGAGCGCGCAAAAATCGCCCGCCGCGCGTCTCGGCGAAAAAGCTTGAAACCACAGGTAAAATCGCTAACGTAAGTGTTTAAAATTACTTGAGAAAGCCTGGTAAAAACACGCCCGAGCAGCACTCGCACCAACGGCTGTTCTTTTTCCACGCGCACCACGCGTGACTTGCGGGTACCGATAATGACCGCCCGCCCGTTTTTCACGCCTGTCTGGAGACGCTTGACTTCTGTCAAGGGCGTGGACATATCCGCATCCATCATCAGGGTGTAGGCGCACCGCGACGCCAACATCCCGTGCTTGATGGCAAAACCTTTGCCGCGATTGTGATGATATGTCAAAATCCGAATCTGGCACTTGTTAGCTGCCTCGAGAGTCGGTCGGGCTTGTTTTAAGATCTCCAAGGTGTTGTCGGTGCTGCCGTCATTGACAAAAATAATCTCTTCCAGGCGAAAAATGCCCCAATCAATCGGGGCGCTAAAAGCGGCAAATGTCAAATCCAGACGCGCCGACTCATTGTACACCGGGATCACCACGGAAAGCCCGCGAGACGAAGCAAGCGGCGCTTTTTTGGCGCTGTCAGACTTAACTGGTGACATAGATGGGTCATTATAACACTGCGGTCACTTTCACGTCAAGCTGAAACGGTGGGCAAAAAGTCGGTTTTCATGGTATAATCAGGTATATGTCAAGGATTACAAGTGAATATCAATCGCAATTTACGCCTGGAATGCTTTTGCTGGCTTTGCAGCACGATCGCCAGATGTCAGATCGAATTGGTGAACTGCTGCATTTGAGTGACCGTGATCTGGCGCAGTTGACGCGTGGACTTTTGGAAAGTCTGGACAACGACACCAGCCCCGAAGCCCGCGAGCTAGGTATGACTCAAGCTGAGTTTGATGCTGCGATCCAGGCAGGAATTGACGATATGGAAGCAGGGAGAGTGATGGATGCACATGAGTTTGACCAAAAAATGCGGGCAAAATATTCATTTTTATGAAATACCACGTTGAGCTTACTGAGCAAGCGCAAGCAGATATCAATGCTATGGTAAGATATATTGCGGTAGAATTTGCTGCTCCGCAAACAGCATCCAAAAAATACAATTTAATTATGGATGTGATAAATAACACTTTGTCAGAGCACCCTTTCTGGCAACATGCCTATCGCGGCAATCCTTGGCGGGGCCGCCAGCTTTATATTTACAATGTTGATCATTATCGCGTGATCCATCTTCCAGACAAAGCCAAACGCCAAACCACCGTCGTGCGGGTATTGCACCAATTGCAAAATCTCGAAACGCAACTTGGCAGTACGCGTTGACAAGAGGGATGAACTTTGTCTGTATTTTTGCATAATATTATCCTATAAAATTGTTTTCCAGGCTAAATTGCCTCTTGACAAATTTGATACTTTGTGATATAATATGGGTATGTTTCACACGGAAAGTGTGGCAAATGGGAGCAAGCTTCCCAAACTGCCGCTGTCCGAGAGAAACGTTCTTTAAAAGTTTCAATCGGACCACACTCATGTGTGGAGCAAATTCTAGGTGGAGGTGCTTCAAGATGAAGCGTACTTTTGGTTTTGTTGCGGTTGCGGTGATGGTGTTGGCAGCGTCGGCGGCGTTTGCTGGTCCGGCTTGGGATGCCCTGATGGGCGCCAAGGCCGGGAAAAACCCGGTCCCCGAGCTGGAGCAGAAAACTGAGGCTAAGGCCGAGGGCGAGCAGCCCAAGGCTGAGGCCAAAGCCGAGGGCGAGCAGGCCGCTGACAAGGACGTCAACGGACACCAGGACGGCAAGGATGCCCAGACGGCGGAGAAGCTGTCTGATCTCGAGGCTATGAAAAAAGCTCTCGGGATCAAGACGAAGGAAGAAGTGGAAGCTGAGCAGGCAAAGAAAAACGTATTCAACTCGCCTGCAGAAGTCAAGAAGTTCTTCCGTAACGTCGTCACGCATCCTGCTCCGTCGACCAATGGACAAATCTGCGTGGGGCCGAAGAAGGGATCGTTCGTGGTGCCGGTTAACATTGGCATCCTGATCCTCAACACGGACCACGGGGACGTATACCCCGGAGAGACGGCCACGGTGGACAAGCAGTGCACCATTTGGTGGGTGTCCTCTGGTCTCGTCGATGGCACGGAAGTCTGGGATCAGAAAAAACAGACGACCGTGAAGGTCGGCACGGCGGAGGAGCAGTACAACCTCCCGGTTTACAAAGAGCCGGTGAGGAAGACTGTCAACGAAGCGCGTGACTGGGCTTCAATCGGTTCTGAGTGGAAACCGTCCAAAGGTGAGGACGGCCGAGCCTGGACAGGCAAAGCCAACGAACCGACAGTGGTTCGTGTTCCACAGGGATGGGAGGTCAACTTCATGCTTGACGGACGCATTCTGACGGCAAAAGCCGGTCAGGATGTGCTCCTGAAAGACGGAGCGTATGACTTCACCGCCCGGGCGAAAAACGCCTGGGACCCGAACACACCGGACGGTAAGCCCGCTCCCAAAAAGGGCGGCAAGAAGCGCTAGTTGTTTTTTTGCGCTCCTACTCATTTGCAGTGAGCGCACCCGATTGAACTTTTAACGATTTGCCCCGCTGGCTTCATTTGCCGGCGGGGTTTTTACGTGGGAAACCACACCTGACGGCTTATCTTGATTCTAACAGTTAAGATTGATTATCTACAATCGCTTCCATGCTCGCCACCGCTTCCCCGGTGGCTTCCAAAATTGCCTGGATCAAATCGTTGAAAAACGCCGCTGAAGCCGAAGCCGTGGGCACTAGCGAAACCGGTGTCTCGACCGCGACGACAACTTCGCCACTCGCCACTGGCGATGGCACCGTCTCACCGCCAGAGGAGCGCGAGTAAACAGTGCCGCGTAACTGTCGCCATTGTCGCTGATAAAGATTGCTGATTGACCAACCGCTGACAATCGTCACCGAAAGCGCCACCAAAGCGGCAAGAGCGGTTTTGGCGATGGTGTGCTTTTCTTTATCTGGCACAGAAGAAATTGCAGCTGTCATAATGAGTATTATATACCGCGACGCCAGCAGCGTCAACGGGCAGCGGCGTGGACCAGCGGTTGCGAAAAATGACCACTTGTGATATAATTAGCACCCTTGAAACTAACTGATCTTTAAACAGGAGGTGAACAGCGTGGACGAGCGATGGTGGCTTCACTTTGTACGTGCAGACGTACTTTGTGGCGCCGATGGCAATCCTGTGAAAACAGAAATCGTATCTCAGGCAGAGCCCGTCAAAAGCATTGCGATGTGCTCGGGAAAGCTCATGCTTTGCCGTTGGCGCGCCAACCCAGATCCGACCAAGTGGCAATTGGTCGATCTCGATGATGTGCCAGAAAGCGATACGCTTTTTCGAGTGCTCATCAAGGTGGCAGCAGCCGACGGCACGCTGTATGATTTATTTTTAAGTTAGTTTAGCCCCATTTATGGGGCTTTTTTGCGAACAAAAACACTTGAAAGTGCCCAAGACAGGGATCGAACCTGCACGTCCTTAGCGGACACTGGCTTCTGAGACCAGCTTGTCTACCAATTCCAACACCTGGGCTTGGAATGTGTGTATTATACCACAACTTGAGAGCTTTAATGGCAGCAGGATCAGGCGGTGTGGTATAATCAGCTCATGTCAGAAAAATGGTATGTGAGCTTAAACGAAAATTTGCGACCGTGGGCCTTGGAAAGCCTGCAACTGCTGCACTTGGCACAGCATTCAGGTGAAACTTTTGTCAATTACGATTTTGTCGTTTACCCGCTCGCCAAGGCTTATGAAGGCTTTTTGAAAGATTTTCTTTGGAAGCTGAAACTCATTGACGAGCGCACGTACAATAGCAAAAAATTTTCGATTGGGCGAGCACTCAATCCAGATGTGCGCTTGGAACAGCGTGACGAGGGGTGGCTTTTTGATGATCTGGTACGCGAGTGCGGCGAACACGTAGCCCTAGAAATCTGGGACGCGTGGCTGATGCGTAACCGCTTGATTCACCTTTACCCAGGCGAGATTCAAACGACCACACTGCCGGAAGCAGAGTCAAAAATTAAACAATTGGTCCGTGTGATTGAACTTTGCAGCGTCTGTCCGCGTGTCTAGCTCCTCTCACCCGCCAGAGGTGAGAGAAGCCAAACGACGCTTTTAATTGCCTTGTTGCTTGATCGCCGCCCAAATCGCTTTTTCGATTTCGCGCAAGCGCGCCGGATCGGAACGCAACGCTTCTTTAGCGCCTTCTTTGCCTTGGGCTAAGACTTCGCCTTGGTACTTGTAGAAGCTGCCTGATTTTTCGATGACACCGTATTGCGTACCCACTTCGATCACATCGCCGACCCAAGAAATCCCGTTTTGATCCATTTCAAACTCGGCGATCTTAAATGGCGGGGCGACCTTGTTTTTGGTCACCTTGGCGCGGTGCTTGGTGCCCACCATTTTGTCACCTTCCATGATATTGCCTACCTTGCGAATGTCTAGGCGCTGACTGGCATAAAACTTGAGCGCTTGACCGCCAGTGGTGGTCTCCGGATTACCAAACATGATCCCGATTTTCATCCGGATCTGGTTGGTGAAAATCACCAACGTTTTAGTCTTGTTAATGGCCGCTGTCAGCTTGCGCATGGCTTGTGACATCAAGCGTGCCTGTGCGCCCATCTGGTGGTCACCCATGTCGCCTTCAATTTCGCTTTTGGGCACCAGCGCTGCCACCGAATCAACGATGAGAATGTCGATGCCACCAGAGCGGATCAGCGTTTCAGCAATTTCCAAAGCTTGTTCGCCGTAATCTGGCTGCGAAATGAACATTTTGGACATATCCACGCCAATTTTTTCCGCGCGAATGGGATCAAGCGCGTGCTCAACGTCAATAAAAGCCGCAATGCCGCCTTTGCGCTGCACATCGGCAATCGCGTGCAAACAGATCGTAGTTTTCCCTGAAGCCTCAGGACCGTAAATTTCGACGATACGACCTTTCGGGAAACCGCCCACACCGAGTGCCAGATTAAGCGCCAGCGACCCAGTGGAAACTACCGGAATACTCGCCATCTTGAGCCCGTCGCTCATCTTCATGATCGAGCCTTTACCAAATTGCTTTTCTATCTGGGCGACCGCGGCGTCTACCGCCTGGAGTTTAGCTTTTTCGGCAGCATCGCTTTCTTTCGCTACTGTCGCATCTTGCTTAAGTGTTTTTTTATCCTTGTCTTCTTTCATCTTGCCTTTCTGCATCGACTTTTCTGATTTTATCACATCATTATCACTTTTGACCAGGCAGTTTTAGTTTTGATGTGATTTTGGTGGACGATTGCCGGCAAGTCGCTCTTTTTTGCCCGCCGGTTCTGACGTTTCATCGTCTTTTTTGGGGAAAAAGTGGCTCGCAGTGCGGTGCACCAGCGTGGAAAAATCGTTGACCTCCTTGACCAGTGAGTCGAGCTGCCACCAACCGATATCTTGACCCAGAGTGAGCGTGTACTCCACTCGATGGAGATAAAAACGCGCGGCGTCGTAGCGACGCAACTTTTCCTCGGCGTGGTATTTGTAAAAACCTTCCATGATCTGGACCATTGCTTCGCGCAAGCTGTAAAGAATGTCATAGCACCAATCTTTCAGCAGTGGATCTAGCTGATCTTCTT
>CAYQLH010000042.1:4917-7905 GCA_964418385.1 uncultured Pseudomonadales bacterium | reverse complement strand
CAGTTTTCCAGGCGTATTAGTTGAGATAAAATTTAATTCGACTAAAATTAGTTGATATAAATTGGCAAAAAGCATTAATTCGTGCGCGCGACGCAATAGTAACAAGTTTTATCGTCCGGCTGGCAAGCGCGAGCGTTTTCCACATCTTCCAAAGAGCGTAAAAGTGTGCGACTATTGCCCAAACCCAACCAATCATCCTCAAGCTCAAGCGCGGCGCACAGCACGTACGCCCCGCGATCTGGATAGAGCGTGTAAGTGTAGGGATATGCCACCAGCGCCGGGGCGAGATCGTGACTCAAGCAAGGATTGGTGCGAGTGGCAAAAGGGCCGTCGGTATCACGGTCAATAACGCGAGAAAGCGTGGACATGTCACCATAATAACCACCAGCAGTTTGACAAGCATCAAGAGCGTCAGCGGCAGTTTCGAGGTCAAAAATGCGGTCACGATTACGTTTGTCAGCAGTCGTCGTGGTCACGTAATCAGCAGTGTGAGCGGTGGTGTTGATTTCGATCACATCACCGCCTGCCAGAGTGGTATTAGCCAGCAGCGTCGCCAGCGAAGAAGCAGCGGGCACTGCCAGCGAGGGCTGAGAGTCAGTGAGCGTGACGTCGGTGATCTGATTGGGAGCGGTGAGATAAAAACGCACTGGACGCCCGCGATAGAGATTAAAAGTCACATAAATTTGAGTTTCTGGGGTAACGAAAGTGGTCCAAATATCTGAGTCGCAAGTGGTGGCAATTTGACTAGGCAAAATTTGCAAATAAGCACTGAAAGCATCAGAATCAAGGTACAGTTGATAAACGATTTGCCCAGGTGCGGCTTTGATGGGGGCATCGCTGGCACGCTCTAGCCGTAAAAAGGGATGCGCAGCGAAAAGATCCGGATGGGCACGGGCGGCGGTTAAAATATCTCGCCAACAAGTCAGCGGATAGGCGAAAGTGGCGCGAGCGAGCGTGTCTCGCAATGGAGAAGGCTCGAGGTCAAGCTGCCACCAGCGACTGGGAAGCGCGTGAGCAAGAATAGTGCTTGCTGTGGGAGCGATGGCAGCAAGAGCGTTGCTGTCTAGTTCATGAGCGCGAAAAACGGTCTTACTGCTGTCAAGCAAAGTGGTCAGCGTGGCTTCACCGCTGGCGTCGGGGTGAGTATTGGCATAAAACGACAAACTGCTGAGTTTTGGTGTCAGCGTAAGTGTTAAAGTGTTGGTGGTGGGAGTGTGAGCGATGCTTTGTGTATGAACACCTTGCAAGTTAATAGAGTCGCTTTGGGCGAAAAACGATAACAAGTGTGCTGGCAAATGACGTTCAAACGCGGTCGCACTCATGTATCCCAGCATAAACAAAGTGATGATAATGACAGCTGCGACACCGATAAAAAACGGCCAGCGACGTGGCGGAACCGGACGCAAAGGAGGCGCTGGCATGACAGTTTGAGATGCTGACATAAGTGTATTATAGGTGCTGATCCAGATGGTGTCAAGCGCAAAAACAGCCCAAGATATCTTGGGCTGCAATAATGTCGAGTGACACGTGAGCGCTAGTCGATGGAATCAGCGAGTTTGCGCCATTGTGAGTTAAGGTAGCGTTTGATTTTGGTGAGATCGTTATTCTCGTAAGATTGGTTGCCTTGGAGCTTTTCCATGACATTGTCTACCATTTCTTGATACGCTTTTTTGTCAATTTTGTTTAGCGATTTCTCGAAAGTGCGTACTTGATCTTCCCACAAACGCCGAGCGTCTTCGTACAAGGTCATCGTCAAGTCAGAAACTTCGCCGAAAATATCGTAAACACGGTCTTCGAGAACATCGCGTTCACTATCGAGATAATCCTGGAAATTTTCCCATTTATCCGCGACCATACGGCGATTGGCGCGACCAGAACGCGGCGAAAGGAAAAACATCGCGGCAGCGCCAGACATGACACCGATAGTCAGACCAGCGAGAGCAGGCCAAAAACCACTTTGTTGATTGCTCATGCGAACCTTTCTAGTTGCTTATTTTTGCAAAATGTGATATGATGATATCATAAAAGAAGGAAAATGTCAATAATAAGAGAATAGACTATGTTTAAATTATTTAATAAAAAAGCCGCTGCACCCGAAAAAGATGCGCCAAAGAAGTTTTTTAGCGTGTTGTTGTCTTCCAGTTTTGTGCAGGCAGCAATGTGGGAAACTGGCGAAACGATTAAAATTTTGGCGAAGTCAAGTTTAAAACCGTTTTTTAACGATAACGATCTGCTGGTCAAACTCGATCAATGCTTACAAGAATTGGGGCCAGACGGCGAGTCAGTACACCAAACACTTTTTCATCTTGACTCATCATACGTCATCGGCACAGACATCACGCCCGAGAAAAAAGATCTTTTCCAAAAAATGACCGAAATGCTCCAGTTGGAGTCGTTGGGATTTGTCACTAATACTGAAAGTACGGTCAACGCTAAACTAGCTGTAGCACCAGAGACACAACGCCAGTTAGTAGTGGAATTTACGCTTAAAAAAGTAATTTATTCGCTTTACGAGGGGAAATCGCTTGTGGAGACACTGACCGGCGATCCCGAAGAGGATTTTGCCGAACAATTTAAAGGCATTTTGGTGCAATTAGCTGGTAAACTCGGCACTGATTACACTGCTTATTTTGATTCAGGAGCACCGGCCGATGCCGGCAAAGAGTCACTTTTAACTGTAGATTATATTTCGGGGCAAATTACCAACGATGAGCTCAATCTGAAAATTGAGAAATTACCTGCCGGTCTGCCAGTCAAAACTGAAATCCTGGGCAGCGAAGTCTTTTTGGCTTATGTCCTCGTGCCGAGTGCAACCATTATCGCGCGCTCATACGGTTGGCTGAGTGAACCAGCACCAGAGCCAGCACCGGCAGCAGCGAGTGTCCCACCGGCGGAAGCGGTGGCGACAGCTGAACCATTGCCGGTTTTGTCACGCCAGCGTCAAGTGGAAGTGCCCACGGTGGAAGAAAGCGATTTTACGCCAGTGGC
>CAYQLH010000042.1:0-4817 GCA_964418385.1 uncultured Pseudomonadales bacterium | reverse complement strand
AAAACAGTGAAGATTTTCGCACAAGGTGACTACGACAGCGCCTTGGAGCAAGCACAAGATGAGTTGGCGGCCGAGGCCAAAAAGAAAATCGACGCCAAAAAAGGTGATACTTACCAGGTGCCGAAGTTCGACGAGTTGGAAGTGGTTTCGGCCAAGTTCGATACGGAACTTGGCGCGGAAGCGGATAGCGTTTTGTTGACGGTGAAAGGCGTAGTGCCAGTGATTTCTTACAAGTTGGACGAGTTGGAGCCATTGGCTGAAGCAGCTTTGAAGAAAGACTTGCCGGCTGGTTACGAAATTGTGGGTGAGCTTGACTTGGTGTCTGGTGTCAACGACAAAAAAACTGCGAAAAGCGCTGACTTGATTTACATCGATGCTGATTTGTCGCAGATGATCGAAAGCGTCATTGACACTGAAGCCGTAAAAACAGCAATCATCGGACAAACGTTGACTAAAGCGGAAAACATTTTGGACAATTACGATGGGGTGAAAGCGTATGAGATTGTTTGGAGTAACGAGTTAAGTAAAACGGTAACTGGCAAATTGCCAACCGACGCAGATAAACTCGTTGTACAAATAGCACAAGAGTGAGGCAGTGTGAGCGGTGGCAAAAAAAGGCAAGACTAACCAGTGGTTAATTTATGTGGTGATTGGCGTTGGAGTCGTTTTGACGGGCATGGGCGTTGTGCCTTATATCAAAGGTTGGTGGCAAACACTTCAGTTTGAGCGACATGACAGTGTCATTTACCCACTTGATATGAGCGAGTTTGTGGCGAGTTTGGATGCGAATCCGAAAATTTTAGGTGATTTTGATACTGTCACTGCGCAAGATCCACTGATTGTAGACGAAATTGATTACGGAAATATTGAAAATTGGTTTTCATCTGACAAATATCACGCCCAAAAACAAACCTCGCAAAGCTACACTTTAGACATTGAAAAATTAAATATTCACAACGCGCTGGTAAAAGTAGGTGGCACTAATATTGATTATAATTTGGTACAGTTTAACACGGACGTAGCGATTGGCGATTTAGGGACGCCGGTAATTTTCGGTCACTCCATGCTACGCCAATTTTACAATCCAAAGGAGACGAATAAAGAGCGATATAAAGGTATTTTTTCAACAATCATGACTTTGGAAAAGGGTGACGAAATAAAAGTTAACGTGGGAGATTTGACTTACACTTACGAAGTTGTGAGCACACAAACGGTACAGCCGGACGACGAAGAAATTATGCGTCAAGACCCAAGTCGCAAACAGCTAAAACTTGTAACATGTACTCCCGAGGGAACGCGATTGCGACGTGGGATCGTATTGGCAGAATTGAAAAAGTAAATCAAAATTTATGAAAATTTTGGCACTTGATTACGGAACTAAACGTGTGGGCGTAGCTCTTTCTTATGCCAGTTTGGCGCAACCATTGACAATTCTGCCCAACGATGAACAGCTTTTAAGTGCAATTTTATCACTGATTCAAGAACACCATGTGAGCGAACTAGTGGTGGGTATTAGCGAAAATCAAATGGCAGAGAAAACGCAAAATTTTGTGTCGCGTTTACGTGAGGTTACAGACTTACCGATTAATTTAGTAGACGAAACACTGACGAGTCATCAAGTGCACGAATGGTTGCGACAAGCACCAGCACACAAAAGGCGCGGACCAATTGATCACTTAGCTGCGGCGGTAATTTTGGAAAACTTTTTGACGGAGCGCGAAACGTACGCGCATTAAATCAATCGTCAACGGTGTAAGCGGTCAAAACGTCGCCCACTTGGAAATCGAGTTTCTTTTGACGGAAAGTAATACCACCTTCAGTGGGTGCTTTGAAATGATCGACTTCCAGTTTGCCATGCATCATCGAACTAATAATTGGATCAGCAATAATATCATCACCGCGTTTAAGATGCAATTTATCAGTTTTTTTCAATTCACCGGAAGTGATTTTGACGCCAGCGATCCGCAAACCTTTCATTTCAAAAATTTCTTGGATCACGCCAACACCAGTAACTGTTTCGTCAATTGTGGGTTCGAGCAACTTGAGCATCTTTTTTTGAATGTATTCAATAAGCTCGTAAATAATGTCGTAAGATTTAATTTTAACGTCGTAAGTTTTGGCGACCTGTATGATGTGCGGACTGATTTTCACTTGAAAACTCAGGATTTTGGCACCTGCAGTTTTGGCCAACTCCACATCAGAATCCGTGACCTCCCCTACCCCGGTCCCAATTAAATCAACACTCTCAGGATCGCAGTTTTGGGCGATCGCTTCCAGCGTGCCTTGACTGTCAGCTTTGATCAAAAAACGTAGTTTAGGTTTGGTTTCGAGCGCTGAAAAGTCAATGTCAGCCCAAGGTTCAGCACTAGTCGTCGTCGTTGCCGGCGCTAAAACAGCTTCTTCGATGGGGTGATCATAGATTTTAGCGCCTACTTCCGGGACATCTTTAAAACCAATCACTTGACCAGGTTCTCCGGGGCGCAGCGCGGTGACGACGTGACCAAAATCGTCCAGAATGCTTTTGACCTTGCCGGCAACGGTACTAGTATAAATATCTTGGCGTGGTGTTAAAGTACCGCTGGTAACGATGACATTGGCTAGAGAACCGCGACGCTGATCTTTGCTAGATTCAATCACCACTGCTTCAAGCGGTGCGTGCGGATCGGCTTGTAACTCAAGCAAATCAGCAGTAATGACCAGAGTTTCCAAAAGCTTATCCACGCCTTGACCAGTTTTGGCAGAAATCTCAACCGCTTCCACGTCACCGCCGAAATCAGTAACGATGATATCGTGCTCGGCAAGTTGCGATTTGACGTTAATGACGTTGACATCAGGTAAATCAACTTTGTTGATGGCGACGACGACTGGTACCTGGGCCGCTTTGATATGCCTGATGGACTCGATGGTTTGCGGTTTGACACCATCATTGGCAGCTACCACTAAAACCACAATGTCGGTAATTTGCGCCCCGCGCTCACGCATATGCGAAAAGGCGGCGTGACCGGGTGTATCAATAAAAGTAAGTTTTTTGTCACCAACACTGACCTGGTAAGCACCGATGTGTTGAGTAATGCCACCTTGCTCTTTGGCCGTCAGACGTGAACGACGCAAAAAATCAAGAAGCGTCGTCTTACCGTGATCGACGTGGCCCATGATAGTGATCACCGGTGAGCGTTTGATCATGCAGCGTTTCCTCCTAAGGCACCCAAACTATTTTGCGTATCTGCTTTCACTTGCGCTTGCGCCCGTTGCAAAATACTTTGTTTGACATCGTCAGCAATGGCGTCGTTGTCGGTCAAACGGTTTTGGAAACGGACAATGTCGTTACTGTTTGTCAGCTTGAGATTGATCAAAACTTCACGTACTTCTGGATCCAAACCAAAACTGTCAATTTCGTATTCTTCACGACCGCTCACCTGACCAGCGATACCACCGGATTGATCGGTAATCGTAATCGACATGCCCAAAAGCTTACCGGCGAGACGGACGTTTTGGCCACCACGACCAATGGCGAGCGAAATTTGATCTGGAGGCGCAATCACCGTGGCGGTGTTATTTTTTTCGTCATAATTAATAGTCAAGTTTTCTGCCGGTGCTAGCGCCGCCGCAATCAATTGTTTTTTATCCTCATAGTACGGGATAATATCAATTTTTTCGTTGTTGAGCTCTTTGATAATTTCCTGGACCCGCACCCCACGCTGACCTACACAAGAACCCACGGGATCCACGCCTTGCGGCTGTGTGCTGCTGACAGCAAGCTTGGTGCGAATACCGGCTTCACGAGCGATTTGCTTGATTACCACCGCGCCAGAAGCGATTTCCGGTACTTCACGTTCAAAAAGTAACTCCACCAAGCGCGGATCAGAGCGCGAAACGACGATCGTTTTGTGACCGGCGACTTCGCCAATTTCTTTGATCAAAACGGCCATGCGAGCGTTGCTTTTGTAGAATTCACCACGCATCTGTTCGCGAGGAGGCATCGCGGCGTTGCCACGACCCACATCCATCCAAACCACGCCGCGTTCCATGCGGAAAACTTGAGCCGTGATCATCGAACCAATTTGATTTTGATACTCATCAATAATTTGGTCGCGCTCAGCATCGCGCATACGAGCGATAATAATTTGTTTAGCCAGTTGAGCAGCGATGCGACCAAAACCCGTCGGGGTAACGTCTTCAATTTGACTGTCGTCGTAGGCTTCGTCTTCCTCATCATCGGGATGCAAGCGTGGAGCGCGATAAACATTCATTTCTCCGGTGAGACGATCCACGTGGGCCCAATAGTGAAAACTTGAATCAAGTGGCACTTCGTTTTCACCGCCAGCTTGTTTGCGATAGGCGCCCACTAAACCCGCTTCAATAGCAAGATAGATTTGTTCGGGGTCGATTTTGCGTTCGGCGGAAATCTGGGCGATCGCTGCGGCAAACTCACTACGTTGATTTTTTTTCAAAATTTGTGTTTTTTTTCTTGGCATTTTACTTTGACTTTGGCCAGTTCTTAATAAAAAACGGCAACTTGGGGGTGCCGTTTGTTGGCTAAGGTCAATAAATGTATTATACCACAAATTTGAACGCTGTCAAGACAGTGTATAGTGCCACCACATTTGAGACCAACACGTTTTTAAAAATCGTACGAGGTTTGGCAATTTAAATTAGTGTGTGGACGACAACTATTTATACCAAGTCAATCATTCTGGCTATGGAAAACCATAATCGCAAAATCAACTGTCGCAAAAGTTTAATTCAACTAAAATTTTAATCGAGATAAAATCTAATTCGACTAAAAATTAGTCGAGATAAAATGCAGTTTTCCAGGC
>CAYQLH010000041.1:1083-8110 GCA_964418385.1 uncultured Pseudomonadales bacterium | reverse complement strand
CACGGCAGTGTTTGGTGTGGGCACAAGGAGCGAGTGACGGACGCTGGTCATCTCCAGCGGCGCTTACCAATTAAAATGCTGAGTTTGGTTTTGGTAAGAATTAAATTAATCACGTAAATGGCCAATAAAGTCATTATGAGGATGAGATTGCTTTGACCAAAAAAGTTGACCACAACTGCGGGCAGCAAATTAACCCAATTGTGTGTGTAGAAAATCAAGAGTTGATTGAGACACACGTAGGTAATTGAATCTTGGCCGATGGCAAGCAGAAAGCGATAAATAAAATCTGGCCGCGAAGTTAATTTCTCACAATAGCGACACAAATTAAAAATACAAATGATCGTCACCAACGCGTTAAACCAAAAAACAAAATAATTATCGTAAGTACCCAAACGGATATTGACAGCAGTGCTGACCAAAATTATTTTGGCTACTACCAGCAAGATCAACAAGCAAGGCAGCGGAGACAGATTCGCTGCGAGTTGGCACAGTTTGTTTTGTTCGTGATCGTGAAAAAAGTGACCGCAAGCAAAAAAGCCGATGCCAACACAGACGGGGCCAATGATATAAGTGCTGAGACCGGGGAACAAAGCATTAAAACGAATACCCACCAGGCTCAAAATGAGAACGGCGCCCGCTTTGACTACAGATTGGCAATAACGATCCAAGCAAAAATAAATAATTTCTATAAAAAATAAGGTGGGTAAAAACCATAAAGCGCCAGCGATAGGAAAATCGGTGGCATTTTTCAAAGTCGCCATCGCGATTAAAGGCTGCCAACTGAAGCCATAAAGATGACAATAAAAGGCAAAATGGATCAAGCCAAAAGCCACGTATGGCAGCAGTAAGCTCCAACTCTTTTTTTTCACAAAATCAAGAAAACTTAATTGCCATGAATAACGATGTTTAAACAAATAGCCAGAAATAAAGAAAAACATGGGCATGTGGAAGGCGTGAAACCATTTGTCAAAATCGCGTGAATAATCGGCAAAACCAACGGTCATACAAATGTGACCAATAATCATCAAAATAATACCAACGGCTTTGAAAAGATCCACAAACTCAATTCTGGTGGTAAATGTACTTTTGGTCATCGCCGCTATTATAACATAATAAAGCTGTCATGACAGAGTGAGAGCCGAGCGTGCATCATGTTTTGCGCTGGTAGCTGCGCCAGTCGTGAACAGTCACTATGTTTTTACCAAGGCTGGCATAATTTCCTTGACCGGTAGTAGCTACCGGATGATATAATACCCTCAATGAGGAGACAGAAAAAATGAGTCGGCAGTGGTCGAAACACTTAGTGAGTCGGAATTATCGCAATGATTGGCGCCACTTCTGGTGTGCCAGCTTGGCGCCACAAGCAAATTTGCTGTTAGCTAGTGTCCCTCGATCACTGGCAAAAATTTTAAGTAGCAAACCCAAAGTAGATAGAAATTACCGGTTAAGAAGTAACAGAAAGGCAGACGATGTCAGCAAATGGCAAGCCAGCAGTTGTTTATTTTACCAGTGACATCAGTAGTGAGTCATTGGTGCGGATTTATGAAGCATTGGCGGTGGAGTTGCCGGGGCGCGTCGCCGTTAAAATTTCCACTGGTGAGGGTGACGATTCCAATAATTTATCACCAGCCCTCATTGCCCCGCTAGTCACTAAACTTAATGCCACTATTGTGGAAGCTAATACGGCTTACGGCGGTTCACGTGCCAGCACTGCCTCTCACAAACAAATTGCGATACGTCGTGGCTATACCGCCATTGCCGCTGTGGACATTTTAGACGCAGACGGCGAGCTCGAAATTCCTGTTAACAAAGGTCACACCCATCTGACCAAAGATAAAGTCGGTTCGCACCTGACTAATTATGACAGTGCCCTCGTGCTTTCGCATTTTAAAGGACACGCTATGGCTGGTTTTGGCGGAGCGATCAAAAATCTTTCGATTGGTTTTGCGAGTGCGAGTGGTAAGGTGCGGATTCATACTGCCGGCACTAGTGATAGTGGAACAATTTTTTACTCTGATCAAGATGCGTTTTTGGAAAGTTTAGCCGAAGCGGCCAGCGCTGTCGATGATTACTTTGGCGACAATGTTGTCTATATCAACGTTCTTAACCGTCTGTCTGTCGATTGTGATTGTGATGCTCACCCGGCTGAGCCTGACATGCACGATCTGGGTATACTCGCCTCCACAGATCCGCTGGCTATTGATCAAGCATCGATCGATCTGGTCTATGCAGCCGCTGATGCTAAGGCGCTGCCAGAAAGAATTGAATCGCGTCATGGACTACATACCCTCACTTACGCCACAGCGATTGGTTTGGGTAACTCAAAGTATCAGTTAATCAACATTGACAAGTAGATGCAGACACGAGAGATGGGGAGTTGGCAATTGGCAGTTTTGTTTTCGCCCTTGACCGGTAGCGGCTACCGAATGATAAAATAGTTACATGTCACGTAAAGGTTTTTTCTTGGTTGCTTTGATTGTCGGCGCTTGCCTACTTGCCGGTTATTGTCTGTACGTCTTGGGCTTCACCGCGCCACTTGCAGCAGATAAATCATCTTCCGCCTCGAGCGAAACTACTGCTACTCCTCTTGATCCACTCGCAGATGTGCCTGCACACTTGCGAGCTCTGACTATCCTGGGTTTGCGAGAGCGTGAATATCACTCCACGTTGACTATCGATGAAGAACTGGAGGTCGGTAGTAACTACCGTGCCTACTTAGCAGAGTTTACTTCCGATGGCAGTCGTGTGTACGGTTTACTGACTATCCCCACTGGCGAAATGCCTGCTGGCGGTTGGCCAGCCATTGTGCTTATGCACGGCTATGTGAATCCAGCTACTTATCAAACCAACGGTTCCTCTTATCGCGGCTGGTGGCAAGCCGCTGCGCATGATGGCAGATTTGTCATTTTCAAGCCTGATATGCGCGGTCATGGTCAGTCTGAGGGAGTCGCGACCGGTCCGTATTATTCCGCTGACTATGTGATTGACGCTCTCAACGCCCGTTCGGCTCTAGCTGGTAGCGAGTTTATTAATAGCGAACAGATTGGTTTCTGGGGACATTCGATGTCTGGCAATACTTTACTGCGCGCAGCGGCGGCGGCACCCGACATTCCGGCGCTGGCTTTATGGGCAGGAGCGGTTTACACCTACCAAGATCTGATTGACTATTGGATTAGTGATCCTAGCTATTCGCCAGAACGCGACCGAACCACCGCCAAAGAAGCCCGCGAAGCGAGCGCGAGCGATGGTCTTTTTGACCCGCATCGCTCCCAAAACCCCGATTTCTCCACACCTTTTTGGCGCGCTATGATTCCCACTAATTACCTAGACGATTTACAGGGGGCAATTATCATTCATCATGCCGTGGATGACACTGTGGTGAGCTCCCGCTATAGTGAGGATCTTAATGCCTTACTTGACCAGACAAACATCCCACATGAATATTATACTTATCCCAGTGGCGGTCACAACCTCACAGGCGCAACTTTCAATAGTGCTTTAAGTCGGACTCTCGATTTTTTTGATCGCTACTTAAATCACAATCGTGGCGATGCAGACATGGTTAATTGATGCTTTAGACGGTAGTTACTACCGGTAAGCCCAATGTCACTTTGGCAAAGTGTTTTTATCTCGATTAATTTTAGTTGAATTAAATTTTTATCTCAACTAATACGCCTGGTAAACTGCATTTTTATATCGACTAATTTTAGTTGAGTTAATTTCTATGTTGACTAAAATTTTAGTTGAATTAGATTTTGCTTGGTCTAATTGACTGTCATTGCAGCTGCCACAAATTCAGTCCAGTGACGCTGTCGCGTTGACGATCAAGGCGACCATCAATCAAGCGCACCACCATTTCGCACGTGGCGCTCACTCGCGCCCGCGTTAAGTGGCCACCAAAAACGTGACCATGATCGTCGCCGACGCTGATGTGCACGTGGGTGTAAAATTCATCGTTCATCGTGTCAATCGTGCCCGTGAGCGAAACAATTTCAAAGTCGCCCGTGAAGTGATTGGCGTAGTATTTTTGCTCGCTCACTTTGTAAACGCCCACTTCTAAATCATCCACTGCGCCAAGGGCGGTGATGTGCGCGAGTTTAATTTTTTCAGTGGTGGCTAATTCTTTAATCTGCGTTAAGATTTCTTCACCGCGATCCAGTCGGAGTAAAATTGTATCCCCAAAGCGACGATATTGCATAAAGGCTTTCTAATGTTGCTAGTTGGGCATATTATATCATAAATATGTCGCTACTTAGTTGCTGGATAGAAATTACTAATTAATTCAGGCAGGAAAGGACGACCGTGTCTGTTCAATAATTAATTGTTATAGGTATTGACAAGAAAGTACTAGTGCGATATTATGGTGACAATTATGACAGAAAAGTATATTCCAGAAGAAGCGCAAAATTTTGCTGCTCCTCGCTTGGAAGTTACTCCAGTGAAACAGACAAGTGGCCACACGCCACGACATTTCGGCATTGCCACTTTGCGTAGACTGCTCGATTTTGTTCACACCGAAAAAGTAGTGGCGCCAGAAAATCAAGAAATTGATGGTTTTGCTTTCGGCAAAATTCAAGAAATCATCGACACTTTTCATATTTATGATAGTGGGTTGTATGGGCAATTATTGCAAGCTGCTTATTTTAGCGATCGAAATTTTTCTTATCGAGTGGTAGATGAAACTGATGAAGGTCTTATTTCTGACACAAGTACCGGTATCTTTCTGATCAAAGATACACAAGGTCAGATCGTGGAGATACGGGGAGGTAATGTTCAGAACGAATCTGTGGAGAGCGCTTTTTTTGCTACTGGACAAAACTCATATTTTGCTGAATATATTGCGAGCAATGGTTTTGGTAGTCTGCAAATTAAAGATGAAGATTTACAAGACATTCAATACTTGCAGACTTATGCTCATCCTGGCAGTGAAGTGATAGTAAAAAAAAGAGAAGATTATGCTACTTATATGGCTGTGCCAGGGGAAATCGAGTATCATTATGCCACCGATAGTTTGCCGGCATTAGTCGCAGAAGAAGCCTTTGGGCTTCCTCCCACTCATCAATATTACTTGAACCCCATCGTAGGCGAAAGCGAAGCAGAGTATGTGGTGAGAAATTTGCTCTATAAAATTGGTCCGCATATTTCCGATGCAGAAAAAGTGAAAATTGTGACGACTGCCAAACGTTTAGCGGATAAGTTTTGTGGCGGAGACGCTTATGTGTATTTGGTTCCTTGCCAGGAGATTCTTGACCACGAGGTGTCATTTGGAGATGTTCCGGAAAAAAGAGGTGGGCAAGATGGCGACGTCCAGCTAGAAACACTGCGAGAAATTATTCATGACAACCACTCCTACAATTTTTCTAGTGATCCCAATTTTAATTCCGAATTGGGTTTAGCAGTTTATGGAGCGATTCCCCACGATCGCGTGTTTGCTCTCAGGTTGCCAAATAAGTACACCCAATGGCAAAAAATGGCGCAAGAGCGTGGGTTACCGCCTGGCAGCGAAATACCTGCCGAGCTAATGCAAACACTGGACTAATTTGTTTGGGGTGAGAGACTAGACTTGAACCTGCGATCCCTGGGACCACAACCCGGCGCTCTAAACCAACTGAGCTACACTCACCATTTGTTAAGGGCAGAGGGTATTATATCACTGATGGGCCGTGGTAAACTTCTCGATTTCTTTTTGCAACAATTTAAAAACCAAAGCTACTAAATAGCCATCAGCAATCGCATGATTGAGTCGGACTGTCAACGGCATCATCAAGCGACCATTTTCTTCTCGATAGCGACCCCAATTGATAATGGGCGCAAAGTATAAATAACCGTCAGGCAGTTCAAGATGTAAGGCGTCGTAAGATAACCAAGAAATATACGAGGCGTCAAACCAATTGGGGTGATTGCTCATATCTAGACCGTAATCACGAGTTTGTTTAGCGCGCTCCACGTCCTGGAAAGCCGCTTGGTAAAACTGCTCATAATCAGGATAATACATCGAGTAAACTGGAGTACACGTTTGCGTGTCCTCATGAAAAACATAATGCGTGGGATTGATAGTATCGTAACAAATTAGTTGCTCTGATTGATAAAGATAAGCCATTTTGTAATCATCGCGAGAATTGAGAACTTTGCAAAGTAAATATAAGAAGTTAAGGTAGAATTTAGTGCCGGTTTGCTTGGAATAGTTCACGAGATCTGTCACGTCTAGCCGTGCAGTGATGGAAGTGGAGCATTTACAATCCTGAGTGAAATGACGGTACACGCCAGCACGGTAATAGTGTTTTGGATCAATGATTTTATATTTTTGCGTCATATAAGCTTGCTTTATACCATAAGTTCGGCTGGAATGCAACAACATTTAATTAAAGTCTGTCTGCTTCTCAAAATCGAGTTAAACCTCAAAGATTAAGTTTTTGTGGTATAATCGCCCCTGTTGCTACCACTCACGGCAAGATCACATGCGATCAAGCTCGTGGAGGCGAGCGACCATGAGATCTTTGACAAGTGAAGTGAAATTTAGCAAAAGGAGTGATAATCGTGAAACTGCGTTGTCTTTGGGGAGCGTGGTGGTTGATTTTGGCGAGCTGCGTGTCGGTGAGCGCAGCAGTAACTCCAGATGAAATCTTGGCGCAGATGACGACACAAGACAAAATCGCTCAGTTGTTTATACCCGCTTATCGAACGGTAAGAGGCGGCACCACGAGCGACGTGACAGTTTTGTGCGACGAAGTGGCAGAGTTGGTTGGTGATTATCCTTTTAGCGGCATCATTCTTTACGGGGAAAACCTCGTGACCAATGACGCTGGTACCCTCTTGATTCATCAATTGCAAAAGGCTAATCAACGCATCCAAGCGAGGCCGCAATTGTTAATCATGGCAGATCAGGAAGGCGGCATTGTCAACAGACTTGGCCACTCAACTTGTGGTCTCAGTCAGATGGCTTTGGGAGCGGCTGACAATCCGGCGGATACCCAGACTATCGCCCAGCTGATCGGTGAGGAAATCAAGGCTTTAGGCATCAATAGTA
>CAYQLH010000041.1:0-1073 GCA_964418385.1 uncultured Pseudomonadales bacterium | reverse complement strand
TCAGCGATTCGACGGATATCGTGGCGACGCACGTGAACGCTTCTTTGAAAGGTTTGCGTGCTGCGGGCGTGCTGAATTGTCTCAAGCATTTTCCGGGTATGGGAGCGGCGAGTAGCAACACTGACGGGGCTAATGCGCCCGTAGTGGTGGAGCGAACGCGCATGCAAATGGCGGCGTGTGAACTTGTCCCCTATCAGCAGGCTTTGAAGGCAAATTTGGTGGACATGGTGATGATGAATCACGTCAGTTACCCCAAAGTGGAGGCAGGGATTTTTGTCGGTAGCGATGGCGCGACCTACACGTTGCCGGCCTCACTTTCGCCAACGATCGTCACAGGCTGGTTGCGAGGTGAGTTGGGTTTTGATGGTTTGGTGGTAAGTGACGCGATTTTGGGTACGCTGATGGCACGGCACTTCGACCTGGTGACCTTGATCAAACTCATGCTGATGGCAGGGACGGATGTGATGCCGTATGCGCTGGAGCTTAATGATCAAGCGAGTGTGACGGCTTTTCAGACGGCACTGGCGACTTTCGCAGCCCAAGTGGCGACAGATGTCACGTGGCAAATCAAGTTGGACGCGACGGTGAAGCGCATTTTAACTTTCAAGCAAGCGCACGGCTTATTAGCGCCGTACGTGGATACCGACGCTCAAGCACAAGCGCGCTCACAAACGGCTTTGCAAGCGGTGAGCAATCAAGACAATCACGAGAAGCAATGGTCAGTGGCGCTGAAAGCAGTGACTTTGGTGAAGCATGAAGGCGAAGTTTTGCCACTTCGTCCTGATACCAAAGTGGCGGTTTTGTATTATTACGCCAGTCAAAGCAAAGCGGTGCAATATGGTTTGGATCGACTGGTGGCGACTGGGCAGCTCACCCAAGAGCAAGCGGAGACGGTGAAAGTTTTGGATTTGCATGCGGATAACTTACTTGATGAGCTGGAAGGAATGGAAACTGTGGTGCTGCTGAGCTCAGTTTATTACGAATCAGAGCTCAATCCACAATCACCAGCACCTTACAGCGACGAAATCGTCATTGTGTTGCCATTGCTGGAAAAATTGTCAGCGCAAGGCGTC
>CAYQLH010000040.1:0-8359 GCA_964418385.1 uncultured Pseudomonadales bacterium | reverse complement strand
CCGCCAAAAACAGCGCACTTTCAAGGAAATGCTACCGGCGCTTATGCGTCATGGCAAAAAAGGCGTTGTGGATTCTTTTTGGGCACTCAAAGACATCACTTTTGACGTGCACCGCGGTGAAGCTTTTGGCATTATTGGTCCCAATGGTTCTGGTAAAAGTACCCTGCTTAAGCTCATTGCCAATGTTTCTCAGCCCACATGTGGTACTGTCAGCGTGCATGGTCGGATTACGCCCTTAATTGAACTTGGTGCTGGTTTCCACGCGGATATGACCGGTCGGGAGAATATTTATCTCAATGCATCTATTCTTGGTCTTACCAAAAAACAAACCGAACCTTTAATCCAAAAAATCATTGACTTCAGCGAAATTGGCGACTTTATTGATGAGCCAGTTAAGCATTATAGCTCTGGAATGTACACGCGCCTCGCTTTTAGCGTTGCGATTCACGTGCCTTTTGACATTTTGCTGGTGGACGAAATTTTAAGTGTCGGCGACGCTCGTTTTCAGCATAAATGTACCGAACTCATGAAAGACTTTAAAAAAGCAGGTAAAACTATCCTGTACGTTGGTCACGGTCTCACGCAAGTAGAAAATCTTTGCGATCGTGCCGCTTTTATCAATTACGGCGACCTCGTCTGTGTTGGACAACCATTAGATGTCATCCGTCGCTATGCTGAGTGTCTCGGTATTGAGTATCAAGCCGCGTCTCACGATGATGTCTGACGATGTCTACGCTTCCATTAGCGGCAAAATTGCCCCCAAAAATTCACAAACTTGTGTTACAATATAGACTCTGGTTATGCAAAAAGTGCAACAATTTTTTAGCAAAGTTATGGCGAGCCCAGAGCTCAAACGCAAAATTGGCTTTACGCTTTTGATTTTCGTTTGCGCGCGTTTGATTGCCAATGTTCCCTTACCTTTTGTCAATAAAGACGCATTGGCATCCATGTTTAACGCCTACGAATTTTTAAGCTTCCTTGATATCGTGGCTGGCGGCACCTTGTCCACACTTTCGCTGGTAGCAGTTGGTATTAGTCCGTATATTACTGCCTCGATTATCATGCAACTTTTAACTTTTGTTTGGCCCAAACTTAAAGAAATGCAAAAAGACGGCGAAAAGGGCCGACTCAAACTCAATCAATATACTCGCTTGCTCTCGCTCCCGGTGGCGGTCATTCAAAGTTTTTCTATTATTGCGATTTTGCGCAGTAGTCACATTTTAACGGGTGACGGTTTCGCGGTAGTTGCCACTTTAATTTTTTTCTTGACAGTTGGTTCGTTTATCATGCTTTGGCTTTCAGAGCTGATCGGCGCCTATGGTATTGGCAACGGGACTTCGATGATCATGCTTTTGGGTATCGTCAGCCAACTTCCCAGCACCTTTGCCCAATTGGACACGCTTGCCAATCAAGGCGGTTTACTCAAGCTTCTCGTTTTGATTGCTGGTATTATCGGTGTAGTGGCAGTGGTGGTGGCGATGGATATGTCGGTGCGCAAAGTGCCCATCCAATATGCGCGCCGTGTCCAAGGCAGTCGTCAGGTGGGCGGTCAGACCACTTTCTTGCCGGTGAAACTTAACTCTGTGGGTGTCATGCCCATTATTTTTGCGGTGACACTGATGTCAGTGCCTTCTTTTATCGGGAGTCTGCTGACCAATCTTGATCCCGCTTCATTTTGGTACACTTTTGGTACCAATCTCAAAACTTGGTTTTCGCAGTCCAATCCTTGGTATATCGTTGTCTATTTCCTGATTGTTTTCGTGTTTTCTTATTTTTCGGCGATGCTATTTTTTGACACTCAAGACATCAGCGATGAACTCAAAAAATCCGGCGCGTTCATTCCTGGTATTCGCCCAGGTGCGCGCACTCAAGTCTTTTTGGAAACCATGATGCGTCGCCTTACATTTGTGGATGGCATTTTCCTTGGAATTATCGCCATTTTACCATTTTTAATCCAATATTTGATTCCTGATATCGGCTCACTCGCCATTGGTGGCACGAGTTTGCTGATTGCGGTTTCCGTCATCTTGGAAGTCAACAAAACCGTCGAAGGCACCGCCGTCGAACAAAACTATGATAAATATTTGTAATCGTTATTTCAGCGTGAATAGAAATATATTGTAAAGGCAACGTATGCGTATCGTACTTGTGGGTATTCAAGGTGCTGGCAAATCCACTCAAGGTAATTTGCTTTCGGAAAAGTTGTGCATCCCGTATCTTTCTTCCGGTCATATTTTCCGTCAAATGGCACAAGAAAAAACTCCCACGGGCCGGTGGCTTAAAGAAACCATCAATTCTGGCGGTTTAGTGCCCGACGATATGACGCTGAAAATTGTCCTCGAATACTTGCAAAAGCCGGAATACCAAAATGGCTACATCCTCGACGGTTTCCCGCGTACGGTGGTGCAAGCCGAAGCTTTCAAAGACAGCGTGGAAAAAGTGATTTTCCTTGATGTTTCGGACAAAGAAGCACTTTGGCGCATTTCGGGGCGCCTCGACAATCGCGAAGACGAAACCTTGCTCGCCATTCGCAAACGGATTGAGCTTTTCCACGAATGGACGATGCCAGTCCTTTCGTATTATGAAGCTCAAAAAAAACTCATTCGCATCGACGGTGAGCAAGAAGTAGTGAAGGTTTTTGACGATATTGTCGCCAAACTCGGACTGGAAAAGAAGGGCAAATAAATGGCAGACATCAATCCAGATAAAGCGGTAGCGATGCGCGAAGGCGGGCGGCACTTACGCGCGATCAAGCACGAGCTGGAAAAATTTTCCACCGTGGGTCGCTCTTTTATGGAAATTGAAAAAGAGGCGATGCGCCTGATTCACGCTTGCGGCGCGGATTCCAATTTTGACAAAGTTCCCGGCTATCATTGGGCCACTTGCATCAACAAAAACGAGGGCATTGTTCACGGTATCCCGCGTGATGACGTTTTTGTAGAAAACGGCGATTTAATTTCGATTGACTTGGGGCTTTTGTGGCAGGGGTGGAATTTAGATACTAGCATCAGTTTTTTGGTGGGCGACACGGACGACGCCACTCGCTATTTTTTGCATGCGGGCGAAAAGGCACTTGAAAAAGCGATTCACGCTGCCCGCGCGGGGAAAACAGTTTACGACATTTCGCACCAAATTGAAAAGTCCATTGTCCGTGCTGGTTTTGATCCCACTTGGCAGCTGACTGGTCACTATATCGGTCGCCAGTTGCACGAAGATCCGTATATCCCGTGCGTGACAGACAAGCGCGACCGTCAGTACGTGCTGCACGTTGGTGACACGCTCGCGGTGGAGGTGATGTACGCTCAGGGTTGTTGTGATTTGCAAGAAGCAGCTGACGGTTGGACTTACGAAACCAAAGATGGCAGTCTGACAGCTTTGTTTGAAAATACGATTTTAATTACTCCCGATGGCCCTGAAGTGTTAACGTAATGATACACATTTGTTAAACATTTGTTTAACAAATCCAGGCGAAAACGTGAACAAATTTTTACAAACTTTTATTTTGTGTTGGCCACAAAGCTCCTGTGACACCTCATTTCTCTTGACAAAATCGGTGTTCACATTGCAAATTAATTCGACTAGAATTAGTTGATATCACCTCTGTTGATTTTAAAAAATCA
This sequence comes from uncultured Pseudomonadales bacterium, assembly GCA_964418385.1. GTDB lineage: Bacteria > Patescibacteriota > Microgenomatia > UBA1400 > PJMF01 > RGIG2560. Next base: position 4,739 of record CAYQLH010000040.1, on the reverse strand, counting down.
GCGCCAAAAGTCCTTGCACCAGTCCAAAGACAATCGCCACTACCGCGTAAGAAAAAAACGCGTTCAAGTGAGTTCCACCAAGTGTCAGCGTACCAATGCTAAATCCGTCTACCAAGTTTGCCGCCAACCAAAACAAAAAGACATTGATGACAATATTAAATGCGCCCAAAGTGACAAAATTAATCGGCGCCGAGAGCAGCTGCAACACCGGACGCGCAATCATGGAAAGCAACGTGAGCACCAACGCTGTCACTAAAAGCGCCGGCAAATGATCCACAAAGCTACCGGGATCAAAAGATCTTCCCACTTCATAACCCAAACTGACATTGGGCATAATCCAGGTGACGATAAAAAGCACCACTCCGATAACAAAATAATTACGTATAAAACTATTGATCATGAAACACATTATACCACAAATTGGCGTTTATACGAGTTGCAATTGCATCGCATTTTGGCAATTTTTTAACTTAGCTGTGGTATAATACTCCACAAGATGATGGAAGAAAAGGGACTTCGCCATGAATGGAAAATCGCCGTCAGTCGGGCTGATTTGCTGGCATTGCGGACGCGTTTATCACTGATTGCTCAAACTGATCGCTACGCGGTTGGCGACCACGGACTTTATTTCATCCGCAGTCTTTACTTTGACTCGCCAGAAGATCACGTTTTGCGCGAAAAACTTGACGGCGTTAATTTTCGCGAAAAATTTCGGATTCGCTACTATAACCATGACACGTCTTTAATTCATCTCGAAAAAAAGACCAAACGTGACACTGTGGGTAAAAAGGATAAAGCCGTCTTGACGCTTGCACAGGCTCAAGCAATAGTGGACGGCGATACCGCCTGGATGGCGATTTCTGACCAGGCACTGATCCGCGAATTGCACGCCAAAATGCACACCCATGGTTTGCGGCCCAAAACGATCGTTGATTACACTCGCGAAGCCTACACATATCCCGCTGGCCAGGTCAGGATTACGCTTGATTACGATCTGCGTACTGGTGTCAACTGTACCCAGGCATTTGATGCGGATTGTCCCACTGTCGCTCCGCCAGACACCCCAGATATTCTTGAAGTTAAATGGAGTAGTTTTTTGCCAGATATTATTCGCGATATTGTGCAACTTGACGGCGGTCGCCAAGTCAGCGCTTTTTCCAAGTATGCTCAGTGTCGACTCTATATGTAAATTAAAAAATAGAAAGTGAATATGACTTTGGCTGATATTTTACAATCCAACCTAGTGAGCAACGCGACAGCGGTGCAACCACTGGACATGGTACTAGCGCTTGCGCTCTCTTTTGCTATGGGCGTCTACATTTTTTACGTTTACAAAAAAACTTATCAAGGCGTAATGTACTCCACCAGTTTCGGCGTTACTCTGATTGCCTTGACGATGGTAGCAGCGCTGGTTATCTTGGCTGTCACCTCCAACGTTGTCTTATCACTCGGCATGGTGGGCGCTTTATCTATTATTCGTTTCCGCACTGCGATTAAAGAGCCGTTAGACGTCGCTTTTCTTTTCTGGGCGTTGGCGACAGGCATCGTCATTGCGGCTGGTCTTGTCCCGTTGGCGGTTTTTGGCGACCTGGCTATCGGCATCGTGCTAATCCTTTTTGCCAATCACAAAATTGACGTCAAGCCGTATATCGCCATTATTGCCTGTACCAGCGAGACAGCGGAAAAGCAGGCGGTCGATCTTTTAAATCAGCAAACCCAGCGTTGCGTGCTCAAAAGCAAGACCGTCCGTCAAGGGCAAATTGAATTGACTTACGAAGTGCGCCTCAAGGACGAAATCGCAAGCGTGGTGGACCGTCTCAACGACATTGGTGGCGTGACTTCGGCACTCCTGGTCAGCTATAACGGCGATTACATGTAAGCAAAGGTTTTGTATGAATTGGAGCCATTCGCGCTACACCGATCTTATCTGTCTGTTGGCAGTCGCAGCTGCCGTGGTGGGTGCTTTGCTTTTGGTGCGCGCTGGACGTTTAAGCGTGGTCACCAATATTTCTGACTCCCGCGCCGATGCCGATGGTACTTTTTCGGCGCGCGATCTTGACGACAGTTGGGATCCGGCGCGCGCGATTGACATCAACTTGGACGCACTTGACCAACTCGCCAATACTGATACCGCTTACGTGCTTGATGGCAATCTTTATCTGACTACCAAAGCCACTTATCACCTCACCGGCAGTCTCACCAATAGACAAATCATTGTTGATGCCAAGGATGCCAAAGTGCAACTCGTACTCGACGGTGTCACGCTGACACATGCCAATTTGCCCGCGCTTGTTGTTGAAAGCGCTGACAAAGTCTTTTTGACTTTAGCTGGTAGTTCACAAAATGTTATCGAAAGTGCAAATTTAGATGGCGAAATCGCAATTTCTAAAGATACAGATGCGGCCATTTTTGCTCGCAGTGATCTTTCTTGCAATGGCTCAGGCAGTCTTACCATTACTGCTCGAGGTGGTCATGGTCTCAAAAGCACCGATGATCTTGTCATCACCGCTGGTACATATGTCATTAGTGCCGACAAGACCGCAATTCTGGGCAAAGACTCTGTCCGCATTGCCGGTGGCACTTTCCAACTGGATGCAGGCAGTGATGCCATTAAAGCCAATCGCACCGACAAGTCTGGCAAAGGCTACATCGTTATCCGTGATGGCGATTTCCAACTCTCTGCGGACAACGACGGCATTCAAGCTGCGACCGATCTTACTATCGCCGGTGGCACATTCAACATTGTCACCGCCGACGGGCACTTGGCTACTACCAAAAAACACACTGAGGAGTTTGGCTTTGGCACTCTGCCGCCAGGCTCAGCGCGTGACGATAATCGCGCGTCAAACAGCACTCAGCCGGATATGAGTTTCATGATGCCGCCTGATTTTGGCAGCGACGGTAATTTTGCACCACCAGATTTTCCTGGTGAGACAAATTTCGCTCCACCAGACATGGACGGTCAGCCTATGCGACCTCCAGAACTTGCTGACAACGCTGCCAGCGAGGCTACAGCTAGCGCGAGCGCCAAAGGTATCAAGGCTGGTGCCAATCTTACTATTACCGCGGGCACTTTTACACTTGATTGCGCCGACGATGCGCTTCACGCTGACGACACTTTAACGATCACTGGCGGGCAGTTGACTCTCTCCACCGGCGACGATGCACTCCACGCCGACAATGTCCTCACTATCGAAGGTGAGCCGCAAATCAACATTTTGGCTTCATACGAGGGCGCGGAAGCGCACGAAATTTACGTGCGCTCAGGCACGGTCACACTTGTGGCCTCAGACGATGGTTTCAACGCTGGGGGAGGGGAGAGCAATTTTGGACCCTGGCAGGCAAACGCTACCAGCAGCAATACCGAAACTGAAAACGACGAGACATTGGCGCGCTTACAAATTGATGGCGGTACCTTGCGTATCGATGCCGCTGGCGACGGTCTTGACTCCAATGGCGATTTAATCATCAACGGTGGTGACATTATCGTCAATGGCCCCACCAATGCCGGCAATGGGGCGCTTGACTCCGGTGCGGAAAGTGGTGGTGATCTCGCCATCCATGGTGGTACCGTTTTAGCGCTCGGCGCTTCTGGTATGGCGGAAACCTTTTCTAGCAATTCCACGCAGTATTCACTGGCGACTACTTTTGACACCACTTATCAGCCTGGTGAGCAGCTCACTATTGTTGATAGCGACGACAAGAGTCGCGTTTACACGTATACTTTCACCAAATCCGGCAACAGCGTCGTTTTTTCCAGCCCCCAACTGCAGGGCGGGCATACGTATACCGTTATCGCTGGTTCGCAAGAACAATCCATCACGCTTTCCGCGATCACCAATGGCGAATCTCACGGTTTTGGCAGCGGTTCGGGCCCTGGCGGCGCGAATGGTGATTTTACGCCACCAGACATGCCTGGTGCAAGCCGTTCTGGTCAGCGTCGTCCAGCAGGGCAGGGAAGACGCGAGCGCTAATTTAAGTTGATTATTATTGTTGTGGCTCCACCTGAAAAAGCGAGAAAGTGCGCTCAACTAGATTTCGCCCCACCAAAAACCCCGCCATGCAGCGGGGTTTTACGTGCATGTTTTCAACAATTACTGGTTGTTAAAGACACAGTAGTAACAAGTACCAGCATTCTCACCACCTTCATCGCTTTCTACTGCTACACAAGGGTCACCTGCAACCCAACTATAATTTTGATTAGATTCATTGCGCTTAATCTCAGTATAGTCAGATGTATTGCCAACCGACTCCCAACCAGACACCGGCTCCAACTGTGCACACAAAGCATAACCGGTGGTTGCTTCTGGACTTGAACCAGTCTGATCAAGGACAATATAATAATAGGGATAACCAGCCACACGTGGAGTCACGTCGGTATTTAAACAAGAATTATTATCAACCTTGAAGGGTCCTGTTGCACTTGTTCCTTTAGAAGAATCGCTCGTACTGCCTCTTTCAATCTTTTGCCACGCACTGTCACCTATATTTTTCTGATACTCACCACCATTCAAAACATACCGTCCATTCATCGTATCGTAGCATTCCTCAAGCGCATCCGAGACGGTTTTGAGATCGTTGACCCGCTGCGTATTGCGTGTCCGCCGGATCGCGGTAGAGAAGTTCGCCACTGACAGGGTCGCCAAAATAGCGATAATCGCGACCACCACCATCAGTTCAATGAGCGTAAAAGCTTGTGATCTTTTCGTCATCTGTTCCTTTCTTGACCTATTGGTTTC
>CAYQLH010000039.1:0-8404 GCA_964418385.1 uncultured Pseudomonadales bacterium | reverse complement strand
ACAGGAGGGGCAGGCACTAACTCTTACCGAAAATTAAGCATCTGGGACTTTTGGGCTTTTGCCCAAAAGTCCCCATTTTTTGCCAATTGTCGTTGAAAGGCAAGCAAAATCTGATATAATAACCTTAAAGGAGGAGTTATGATGCAAGATCAAGCAACGCGATTTAACTGGAAGTGGATGCTCGGCAGTGCGCTCTTGGCGGAAGCGATTGGTTTCGCCTCCAATCTCCTGTGCGGAGACGTCAAAGGCTATTATGCGAGCCTAAAATTGCCACCATTGGCGCCTCCAGGTTGGTTATTTGGTGTGGTGTGGGTGGTATTGTACGCCGTGATGGGCTGTTTGGCAGGTTGGCTGATGAGCTTGCAAACGCAAAAGCACCAGAAAGAAAGACGACTGGCGGTGAGCTTGTACTGGATCCAGCTGATACTCAATTTCTGTTGGAGTCCGGTTTTCTTCCGTTTTCACAATTTCCCGTTGGCGGTGGGAATTGTGCTCTTGCTAGTCATACTGAATGTTTGCTTAACACTCTTCCTGTGCAAGATAAGCAAAAAAGCGGCGCTTTGGAGTTTGCCCTATGTGGCGTGGCTCATTTTTGCGACGTATTTAACGGTGGGTGTGTTCGTGCTCAATTAGTAGTTTTGAGGCGCAAAATAAGCCCCTGTCAGTTTCCACGCTGCAGGGGCAGTTTAGATTTCGCTTGTTTTTGTCCGTGGTAGCGATCAACCCGGCAAATATGCAGGACTTTTGATGCGTGGAGCCTCGGGGAATCTTCCCTTGTTTAACCACGTGAGTCGGGATGAGCCCGCTTAGGGACGCCCTATCACTTCAGGCAGGTACTCGTCGCAATAATTTGAGATATCGCTGACGTACCCGTAGATGTGACCGGTGCCATTTTCATCCACTTTGCATTCCATGCAAAGTACGATAGAGGGACCGGATAGCTGATAGGCAAAGCCTTCTGCTGCAGAATCCGGATATCCTTTATCGTCGGCAAAGACGGCAACCCGGTTGGGTGCCTTAAGGGCTTTTTCGTAAAGCTCATCGTAGAGCTTACAATAACCCTTATCAGGCTCTTTCCCGTTAGGATATCGCCACATGCTTTTCACCTCCTGTCTGTCCCGTGGGACCAAGCACGTAGCATACGCGGACAAAAACCAAACAAAAATCAAAGAACAATAGTATTTATTATATCACAAATGGTCGATTTTGTCAAGTTTTTTTGTGTAAAGTGACTATCAAAACCAAAATCTAAGCCGTTTAAGCGCAAAAATGTGATATAATAACTTAAATTGGAAAAGAATATGTCTGAAGAATATTTACGATTGGCAAAACCAAAACGTCAGGGTGTCTTGGGTTTGATTTTTAGCCGTTTATTCGTGGTGATAGTGTTGATGGCGGTGCAAGCGCTATTTTATTTGGCGCTTTTTTTGTGGCTGCGCCAGTATTTGGCATATTACGCTGTGATCGATTCCGTCTTCATGATCTTTATGGTCGTTTATCTTTTTTCTTGTGACATGGATTCGTCAGCAAAATTAACGTGGCTCGCTTTGATTGCCGTTGCGCCACTTTTGGGGACATTTTTATTATCCTATACCAAAACAAATTTGGGTTATCGCCGGACAACTCAAAGGGTCCAGCATCTGCTCACAACTACCAAAAACTTTTTACCTCAATCTAAAAGTGTGCTGGCAAAACTAAAAAAAGATCCCTATTGTGTGCCGAGTTTACATCAATATCTCAATCGTGGGGGTTGCTTTCCTATCTACGAGCACACGCAAGTCACTTATTTCCCACTGGGAGAAGAAAAATTCGCGGCGATGCTCCAAGAATTAGAAAAAGCGAAACATTTTATTTTCATGGAGTATTTTATCGTCGAAGAAGGATATATGTGGGGCAAGATTTTGGAAATTCTTGCCCGCAAGGCTAAAGAAGGCGTGGACGTGCGGGTGATGTACGATGGCACGTGCGAATTTTCACTTTTACCACACGACTATCCGGAACGATTGGCCAAATTAGGTATTAAAGCGCAAATGTTTTTGCCAGTGGTACCCTTGATTTCTACGCATTATAACTATCGTGATCATCGCAAAATCTTGGTTATTGACGGTCAAGTTGCTTTTAATGGCGGTATAAATCTCGCCGATGAATACATCAATAGGCGCGAAGTTCATGGGCACTGGAAAGACGTGGCACTGATGCTACGTGGACCAGCAGTGGCAAGTTTTACCCTGATGTTTTTGCAGATGTGGAATATCAGTCAAAATCGAGTAGATTTCCAGCCTAGTTTGGCGCAAGCTGCAGCTGATAAAAAAGCTCAAGGTTTTGTGATGCCTTTTGCTGACTGTCCGCTTGATGACGATAAAGACGGAGAAACCGTTTATATGGACATTCTCAATCGCGCGCAAAAATACGTGCATATTATGTCGCCGTATTTAATTTTGGATGGCGAGCTAGAAACGGCACTTAAATACGCAGCTGAGCGTGGTGTGGACGTGAAGTTAATTATGCCTGGCATTCCGGACAAACAATTAGTATACGATTTGGCGAAGTCATATTACTATTCGCTTATTAGCGCGGGTGTGAAAATCTACGAGTATGAGCCAGGTTTTGTGCACGCCAAGGTTTTCGTCAGTGACGACATCCGCGCAGTCGTGGGGACAATCAACTTGGATTATCGCAGCTTATATCATCATTTTGAATGTGCCACTTATTTACATCAAGTACCGTGCATCAGCGAGATCGAAGCTGATTTCCAAAAAACCTTGCGCCAATGTCGTCAAGCCAGTTTGGAAACCGTCAAAAACGAAAAGTGGTCGACCAAAATTTGGGGCAGTCTTTTACGGATTGTGGCGCCTTTGATGTAAAACCGCAACTCGGCAGATTAACAGTTACAACTTTTTAAATATTCATGTAACAGATGATTTTGAAATGAGTGAGCCTTCATCGGGACTCGGACCCGAGACCTCAGTCTTACCAAGACTGCGCTCTACCACCTGAGCTATGAAGGCATCGCTTGTTAATGATTTGTATTATACCACGCTTGTCGGCGAAATTGACGAGTAATTTCCGGACGGAACATGGTATAATATCCGATATGTCAAAACCGAAAAATCTCATTATTGATGATCTGCAGCAAACCCCAAATTTCTCCAAAATTGAAGAGGTGATCGCTGATTTTTGGGAAGACGAAAAAGTTTTTGAACGCACCTTGCAACAAACAGCCAGTGGCAAAGAATACGTTTTTTTTGACGGTCCGCCATTTGCGACCGGTTTGCCACATTACGGACATTTAATTGCGTCAACGACCAAAGATGTTTTCCCACGTTTTCAAACAATGTGCGGTCGTCATGTCCGTCGCATTTGGGGCTGGGATTGTCACGGTTTACCGATTGAAAACATTATTGAAGCAGAACTGCAACTCGCCAATCGCCCTGCAATTATTGCCTACGGCGTGGATCGCTTTTGTGAAGCCTGTCGCAGCAAAGTCCAACTTTACGCCAATGAGTGGCGCAAAACCATCAAACGCTTGGGTCGCTTTGTAGACATGGAACACGCTTACAAAACTATGGATCCCGAATACATGGAAGCAGTTTGGGGCGTTTTCAAGCAGCTTTGGGATAAAAAGCTTATATATCAAGATTATAAAGTGATGTATGTTTGCCCGCGTTGTGCCACGCCGCTTTCCAATTCCGAAGTTTCCGAGGGCTACAAAGAAGTCACTGATATTTCCGTTTACGTTAAATTTCCGCTCCTGGAGCCGCAAGCTTTGGGACTCGACGCGCCTACAGCAATGGTAGCTTGGACCACGACACCCTGGACACTGCCAGGAAACACTTTGTTGGCCATCAACAAAGATATTACTTACGAAGTTATTCAGTTGTCAGCTGGCGAAAAGAATGAATATTTCGTCATGGCTGCTGGTAAAGCAGCAGAGGTTTTTGGTGACCAACCCTACAATGTGGTTCAAACTTTACCCGGTACGGAACTTGTTGGTCGCCGCTACACACCGCCATTCCCGTATTTTGCTGATCTAGCCAATGCTTTCCACGTGGCGGAAGCGGATTTTGTCACCGCCGATGAGGGGACAGGCGTTGTCCATATCGCTCCTGCTTATGGCGAAGACGACTTCCAGCTTGGCAAACGCGAAGGCGTGACCGCTCGCCATCACGTTGATATTACTGGTCGTTTTACGCCGGAAGTGACAGATTTTGCTGGCATGAGTGTCAAACCAAAAGACAACCCGCAAGCCGCAGATATCGAAATTATTAAGTATCTGGCTCATCATAATTTGCTCGTTGCCAAAAAGAAAATTAAACACGCCTATCCGCATTGTTGGCGCTGTGATTCGCCGTTACTTAATTACGCTACCACCAGTTTTTTTGTCCGTGTTACTAGTCTCAAAAATGAACTGATTGCGGGTAATAAAAACATTCACTGGCACCCTGAGCATTTCCAACAAGGTCGTTTTGGTAAATGGCTCGCGGGCGTGCGCGATTGGGCAATTTCGCGTAACCGTTTTTGGGGGACGCCATTACCACTGTGGCAAAGCGAAGATGGTGACTTTATTTGTATTGGCAGCCGTCAAGAATTAGAAAAACTCTGCGGTCACGAAGTGCCGGATTTGCACAAACACAATGTTGACAAAATTACCTTGACTGTCAACGGTAAAACCTACACTCGCGTCGATCAAGTGCTTGACTGCTGGTTTGAATCCGGCAGCATGCCTTACGCTTTGGGACAATTTCCCGCGGATTTTATTTCCGAAGGTCAAGATCAAACTCGGGGTTGGTTTTACACCCTTCATGTTTTGGCAATGGCGCTTAAAGGCGAGCCTGCTTTTCACAACGTGATTGTCAATGGCATTGTCCTCGCTGCTGATGGCAAAAAAATGTCCAAAAAACTCAAAAATTATCCCGATCCACAGTTAATTTTTGACAAATATGGTGCCGACGCACTCCGCTTATATTTGATGACTTCGCCAGTCATGAAAGCTGAAAGTTTGAACTTTGTCGAAGACGATGTCGCGCGCTTGCGCCGCCAAGTCAACGTGATGTTGTGGAACTGTTTTGTTTTTTGGAAACAAACCGGAGCTCAAGTGGAAACGCTTACAGCATTGCCAGCGGACGCACATTTGCTCGATCGTTTTCTTTATCGGGCCGTTAATACTTTAACTACTGATGTGACACACGATCTGGATGTTTACGATGTGATTGCTGCCGGTAAGCGTTTAATTGAATTTGTGGATACACTTTCTACTTTTTATATCCGACTTTCTCGCGATCGTTTACGTACCAGTCACACGAGCCAACAAGTGCTCTATGATACGCTTTACCGTGTGTCGCTTTTGCTGGCGCCACTCACCCCGTTTTTGGCTGAACTTTTGTACCAAAACCTTGGCGGTCAGCTTGACTCGGTGCATTTAGAAGCGTGGCCGCAAGCTGACGTTTTGGCTCAGGATAGCGAATTGAATGAAAAAATTAAACTTTTGCGCGACCTGATTTCGCAAGGCAACAGTTTACGTAAGAGTTTAAAAATTAAAAACCGTCAACCTTTAGCGAGTTTGAATTTAACTATCGCCGCTCACGCGACCGCTCAACTTTTGGCAGATCGAGAGCTGATTGACACGCTCGCAAGTGAATTAAACGTTAAAAAAGTCAATGTGATAAAATCCGATAAAAAGGAATTTTTAATGGAATTTGATCAAAATTTAACTCCAGAGCTTATTGCCGAGGGCCAAGCGCGGGAACTGATGCGCGAAATCTCCAAAGCACGCAAAACTGCTGGTCTGAGTGCGAGTGATGCTTGGACATACGCAGTTGACGCTATTCCGGCTGGTTGGCAAGAAGAAATTGAGCGCAAAACAGGGACAAAATTAGTAATCAAAACTTAAAGCCAATGCCAGTGTCCAGAAAATTAGTGATTAATATTGTGCTCACGATTGCGATTTTGCTTTTACTTTTGGGACATCACTTCATTTTGCGCGGCGAGCTTTTATCATCCGCTCGTACCGCGCGCGTTGAGCGCAAATTTCATCTTTTGCAAACGCCGCCCACGCCGATATCACGTTTAGATGCTGTGGCCACTGCCAGCGCGAGTGCACTTTTGTCACGTTCACTTTCCAGTACTTCCGCTGTCGCCATGGATGTCGCCACCAAGAAAATCTTATGGCAAAAAAATGCGAGCGCACCAAATTATCCCGCTTCCACCACCAAAATTATTACTGCCTTGGTGGCGCGTGAACTTTATGACCTTGATGATGTGATCGTGATTGAGAACCAGGATTTAATTTATGGGCAAAATGTCGGTTGGAGTGCTGGCGACTCAGTGCGAGTGGCGGAAGTTTTGCGAGCGTTGTTGATCTTGTCTGCCAACGAAGCAGGAATGATTTTAGCTGATCACGCTCCTGGCGGCTATGATGCTTTTATCACTCGTATGAACGCCAAAGCGCATGAGCTCGGTTTAGCGCAAACGCGTTTTGTCAATCCACAAGGATTTGATGATGACATGCAACAAGTCAGCGCTCATGACCTGGCGCTCGCTGCGCTTGAGCTTTTACGCGATGACTTTTTGCGAGAAGCGGTAGATACTGCTCAAACCACGATTACCACCGAGTCAGGCCGCACCTTTGCACTCACCAACACCAATCAACTTTTAACCAAAACTGGTCTTGGTTACAATGTGCACGGCATTAAAACTGGCACCACCGCTTTGGCCAATGAAGCGCTAGTGTCACTTTTGGAAAAAAACTCGCACTCAATTATCGTGGTTGTGCTTTCCACTAATTCGCGTTATAATGATACTATGAAAATTGCAGACCACGTTTTTGGGAACTATGTATGGCAGCCGGCAGTAATAAATTAAGCATGACCAACTTCATGGATTACGCCCGTACAGGGGTAATTTTTGCGGTGGCTGCACTCTTGATGGTTTCCCTTTTGGAAATTGGTCGCGCTATGATTTCTTCTATCACTGCCGAAAACGTCGCTCCCGACGTTCCACTGCCAGATTATGCTTTTGGTGGTTTACAAGGCATTCGTTTTCCATATCAAGATCCCAGCACACGCCCCACAAGTTACGAATCGCGCTTGAGTCACTTGCCGACTTTTGGCGAAACTTCGCTAGAAGGTTTGACCTTGGTGAATGTCTACGAACTCAACAACATGGCTTACTCGCTTTCTTCCGATCAGCAAGCTCGCCAAATCGCGATTCGCCTCGGTTTCGACGAGGAACCGCATATTATTGATCAGCGCACTTACTTGTACACTTATCCTGGACCGCCTTTGTCCGAGTCGCTACAAATTGACCTTAAAACAATGTTTGTTAATTTTGAGTCTGATTATTTGGCATCCAGTAATATTTTTGGCACTTTTGACAGTCGTGGTGAGCGCCAACTCCCGCAACGCGTGGAAGCGATCGCCGCCACCAAGCAATTTTTGTCTGAAGGAGGGATTTTGCCTGACGATTTAAGCGATGAAGCTGCCAATGTCAATTATCTCACCAGCATCGGCAATAGTTTACAACCAGTCAACAGTGCCTTGGAAGCAGATTATGCCGAAGTCAGCCTTTCACGTTCGCCCGTGTGGGGAACGCGCGACGGCGAGCCGGAACCATACAATTTTTACGGTCCCGATGGCTATGGGAGTATTTACGCGATTGTCGGTCGTGACACCACCGGCAGAGATTCAGTAGTCGCTTTGAAATATAATTACTATCACATGAATTTAGACAAAACCGGCACCTACTTAATGCGCTCGACTGCTTCTGCTTGGGAAAGTTTACTTGCCGGCGATGCTTACGTGCTCAATCCTCGGGGCGTTCGTAACGCAGTGATTCGTACAGTCGAGCTTGGTTATTACGAGTCGCACGCCGAGCAAAATTACTTATTGCCGATTTATGTTTTCAAAGGTGACAATGGCGTGGTGGCTTACGTGCAAGCGCTTGATCCGCGGATGTATACTCCGTAAGAGTTGGTCACAATTTGGTTTTATCTGCCTGGTATGATATAATCAGCCCTATGAAAAAAATGTGCCAGTGGGCGCTCATGATCAGTTGGTGGGCTTTGGGTGCGGCAATGCTAACTTTGCTGCTTGAATGTCGCTATCGCGGGATGACCGCCACGTGGGATTTTCTCACCGGTCCAAGCGGTGGCTTACTGGTGCGTACAAGCATTGTCTTTTTTTGCTTAGAAATTATTTTGTATTGTCTTGGTTTAGGACCAACTACCAGTGTTTTTTTGCTGGCGGCTGTTCTTTGGATAGCAACTTACGCCAGTGCTTTGAAAGAGAGTTTTCGCGGCGTCCCGCTCTTGCCCGAAGATTTAGTTTTAACTCGCAATGTCGGTACCTTGGCAAGTTTTGTCAACCCACTGGCGGTTGCGATGCGTCTTGCGGGAGCACTGTTGCTG
>CAYQLH010000038.1:0-8814 GCA_964418385.1 uncultured Pseudomonadales bacterium | reverse complement strand
CTACTTAGATTTCCCCTTTCATACTAATTGGTGATCTCACGGGCTATTATACCACGCAAAACAAAAACGCAAACGAGATATTTGTGCGCGTGCCTATACCGTGCGCTTGCGTTGTTTGGAATTTGTGCTAAAATGATGATAAAGGAAATAGAAAGTGGTCATGTCGGAAATACCGTTGCCAAATGAAGTTACGGAATCTTTTTCTGCGAACCCTGAAAATGTGGCATCAATGCCTGTGAACGCAGCTAAAAATCCAGAAAGCATGGAAGTCAAACTGGCAATGTTGGCGGGCATGTACATTGATAGAGTGGACAGTGTCCTGGAGAAGGTCGGCATGGAACAAATGGCGAATTTAACTGAAAACCAGGCGGAAGATGATTTAGAGACACAAAGAGAAGAAATCCGAAGGGCATTTTTACAATTGGCGACCATGCTGTCTTTGCACGGCGCCGATGCCGAATCAGACGAGATAGTGAATATTTGCGCTTTGTATCTCAATGAGCCCACCAGGCACCGTGGCAAAGAAGAATGGTTGCACTGGAAAGATCAGCATTGGGGCACACAGCAGCAGGTTGCGTAAAGTGTCAGTCGCTTGCACACCAGGAGTAAAGATCGCGGACAAAACGCTTGTGTTTTCTCTGATTTGGTGATAAAATAAGGTGTATGCAAAAGACAGATCGAATCATATCATTGGTAGCGTGCGCACTGGCCGCTTTGAGCTTGTGCGTGAGCATTTTTTGGGCGGTGAAAAGCAGTAATTCGCCAACACTGATGGCTCTGAGTAACGCTCAAGTGGCGTACAAGCTTTACGTGGTGATTCCCAATGATGTCACTGATACCGACGATTACATTCACCGTTTTGAACGGATTTTGAAGGGTCGAGTGACCGGTTTTACGATTTATCCCACTCGTGGTGGTACTTGGGAAAATGACACTTTTAATTACCAGACCACCTTGGTGTGCGAAATTTACGACACCAACGAGTCCACGGTGATGGAAATCAGTCGCGACGCGATGACAGAGTTTAATATTCCTACGGTGCCAGTGGCGGCGAGTTTGGCGGGTTGGAAAATAATTCAATAAATTTAGTCTGCTAAATAAATGCTGCACGTGTAGCATTGCGTTTTTCCAGGCGTGAGTGGCGAGAATTTGTAACAAATTGACCGCTGGTGTTTTTTGCATGCCTGGTGGATGACGTGTGAGCTAGTGCTGCACGTGTAGCATTACAATTTTCCAGGCGTAAGTAGTGTGAATTTGCTGCAAAATGTAATAGCCTGCCGGCGGATATTGCTGCTTGTGTACAAGGCGCGAGCATGCTATAATGGGTGTATTGTAAGGCAAAAATGAGCAAACACGGTGACTTTTTCTGGCGACGCTGGCGATTAGCGATTCTGGTGGCGGTGTTTTTTGGTTTTGTGCAGATGCCAGCGCAAGCCCAAGTGCCACCGCAAGCCTGGGTGTGTCCTTTGGCACATACAGATTATGGCGGTGGCAACCCCAACGTTTATCAGTACTGGTTGACTTATTACCTCAGGCGTCCACAACAGTTGGATGCTTTTATCAACTTTTGCGGGGGTGAGATTAATTACGCCAATCTGCGGACTAGTATTAAAACTCGCAGTGGTAAGGATTATTATTATTCATGGTGGGATTGGCGCAGTTTGGAGTCTAGAGGTTGCGCACACTACTCGCGAAATTTGATTATCCAAAAAACCGACTGCGATGGCACCATGCAAAAATGCGAGCAGGGTTACTTGAGTGCATCTGACTATTTTACCCAGATTTGCGCCAATCCGTGCAAGTTGTATGAAACGTATACAGGCAAAAAATGCGACACTATTACCTACCAAAGCACCGTTAATATCTCTGAAAACCCGTTAACAGAAAACTTTTCAACGCATTTGCTAGAATTTGTCAACCAAAAAACTGAAGCTTTGATCCGACTGCGACGAGCAGTTTCGACTGTCAACGAATTGGTGGAAGAATTGATTATGGATTTTAATTGTCTTGATTATGAGAAAGAGCTCACGGTGCCGGATCCCAATGGTTACAATCACGACGCGGTCACCAGCGCTTTGACGACTCTGGAGACTACTTTGCGCGGCTTGTCAATAAAAAGTTGTGATGGCAACATTACGTCTATGGAGCAAGAAGTAGAACAAGCGCGTCAACGGTGGGTCAAATTTAGCACTTTAAGCAGCCACTCTGGAGAAAGCGATTATTATCAAGAGCGGTATCTGTATACAGTGACTGCTGACCCCTATTCTGTCGAGTGTGATACTGAGCAGCCACCTGCAAATTGTCGCATCAAACTCAAGACACTCAAAGACCAGTATGAAAACAAATATAATTGTTACGCCAGCTTGTATCAGCACGGGACCAAAAGCGGTGCGACGCTGAAAAGTAGCATCTGCAGCTATGATTGCGGTTCGTCGTCTGAAAGTCAGTGCCGGGCAGAGGTGAAGGATTGGATGGAACTGTATGATGGTCTTTGGCGTAAGTATAAGCGCTTGTACAACGATGGCAGTTTCTCAAAAACTTACCATTATTATTTTCACTACGATGAGTACAGCTGGAAGTGTGGCGATAATGTAGCGTATGACGAGTGCCGGTCGCAGTTGCGCCAACAAGCCGAAGATTATCACGCAGAATATAAAAGAAATCAAGGGGGACTGGAAGAATTAAAAGAATACGTGGCTGGCTTGCCAGATAGGATTGCCGATTTGCGCACTGCCATTGACTACGTCCGCACCAGCATGAACAATTATGAGCAGGTGAAAGAAGTGAGCAATCCCGACGCTTGGACTGAGGATTTGTGTCGAGATGCGTCACATGACACCGAGCGATGCAAAGTGCGCCTGAAACTGGAAAGCTGCCTGGACGCGGTCAACAAGCTAGTTAAACAAGGCACTGACGCATACGCCACTAATGGTCAAATTTACGGCGATACACACAAACACAGTTGGCCTTGTAACTACGATCCAAAGATCATGGGTCGCATTAATTACGGTCAGTGTGAAAAATTTGGTTGTTATAAACACGAAACTAATTGCCGCGAAGTGGACGATGCTTTGATAGAAACTGATGAAGACTGCGGGCAACTCGGCGTGGTCACTAGAAGCGAATGGGTGCCGAGCCTCGGTAGAAATTGCCAAAGATGCGGCACTTTCAACACGTGTACACAAGCGCGAGCTAACGGTTGGCACTATGACTCGCAGGCCAAAACTGATGACGGGAGTTTGGGAAATTGGAAGCAATTTCTCACGCCAGATCTTGGTCTCAGCGACGAGCGCTATTGGCGGATTCGCGAGGGCGAATGCTCGGGTGAAAGCGCCATCACAAGGTGGCTTCCAGGCAAAAAAGCGCAATGCGTGGTGGCTTGTCGCAAACCTTGTAGCGAAATCAACGGACCTTCTGGTGAACCAATGATGGAAGAAGGTGATTCGACTTGCGCTAAAAAGAATGAAATTGCCGTCTTCAGCCAACAAACAGATAAAGGCATTAATTTCCAGTGCATCAGCCATTGCGAAAATGCGTGCGTGAGCAAAGGTTATTACACCAAAGACCAGGTTTTTACCTCAAAGAAATGTACGAGCTACACTGATTTGGCTACTGATGGTAAACCCATAAGTGCTCATCGGCAAAATGTCCGAGCGGATAGTGGCAATATTATCGAGTGTTATGACGCCACCTGCCCCACGAAAGAAACTCCAGACCCGCCAGATACAGAAAAGTGCGAAACTTATGGCTATTATACCCCTGGATACAATTCAGCGGCGCAGTGTCGGGCTGATTTGGGCGAAAGCGAGATCTGCCGCGAAACCGTTTATACGCCGTCTGGTGAAGCGATTACGTGCAGTTGCGGTTGTAAGGTAACTACTCCTGGCGATCTGACTTGTAGTCCCAGCAAGGGCGAAACTGTGCGCGCGGAAAATGAAGGCGGCGACCACTGGGTCAATGCCAACGAAAAGTATTACAATCAGCGTAACGCTTGGTTGGTCTGGCGCGCTGAACGCAGTGTCGACTATCGCACAGGTAAAGTGATTTACGCCCCCAAAGCTTACTTCCGGCGCGAAGAGACAAGCAACGTCCAGGTGTGCCGCTACGACAAGTGTGTGCCCAATGACGCCGCTATTTTTGCCAGCCAAAATAGCAAGACGTGCAGCGTGAGTGAGCAAAAAGAATATGGCTATATCAACAATAACTGTCGCCGCAATTACAGTTTTGTGCGTAAATGCATTGCGCTGCCAGATCCGGTGACATACGACGGTTTTAATTACAGTTGTGGTCGGCAATACGAAGAGCGTTGCTGGGGTAAAGACGACGAGCATTGCGAAAAAGTGGAAGTAGCTTGCAAGCCTTGCACGGCCGCTTGTGTCAATGAAAGCGATTACGGTTATGGTGTTTACCAAGTACCTTGCCTGGGTCCTGACGGCAGAGAGAAAAAAGACGATGGTTGTGGTAACACGATTTATGGCACCAGAGCGTGTCAACAGCCCACTTGTGATGCTGGTTTTACTTTCTCTGATAGAAACAGGACAGATTATATGAAATGCCAATATCCAGAAATTAATTTCCATCAAACTCACGCGGGCGAACCTGGCTACGGCACGGGTGGTTATTACAATTGTGCTTATACAACGCCGCAAACAGATGCACACGTGGGCTGCCCAAAGATAAAAGACATGGGTGCTGATAAACAATGTTTTCATCTTTTGCGTTGCAGCGAAAAAGTGAGCGGCGGTCGCATTGTGACGGATTCAGCACACGGGCAAGAGTTTGATGGGAAAGCTTACTTGGGTAAGGCTCCATCTGGAAGCGAAAGAGGACATCAGCTTTTTATCCCTGGCACTGATAGTACTAATTACAAAGCTGGACCTGATGGCGGTCGCTGCGGCATGTACGTGGAAGTGAGTCAACCACAGTGGACGGTCGCCAATTATAACGGCAAAGCCAACGCCTCTCTTTCTACAGCGGAGGAAACCACCGATGGTACCAAGGCGACTGGTAGATGTGGTGGGAGTTCGACCGCAGAGCTAAACACTGGTGGCGATTTGGCAGCTGACAACACCATGGAACTCAGTTATAAGTATTTTGCCGATCGCATGGAAATTAATAAATTGCCAGATTGCCGAGAATTAGTGCAAAAATTTACTGGCCCAGGTGATCCCCCAGCCCCAGACAGCGATGGCTTTTACATTTGTCAGATCAAAGGCATCACGGAGAGTAAATATAAATACAACCAGACAGTACGCGATGATACTTGGCCGACCGAAAAGCGAGTCAGCACGAGTATGCTGGGCGCTCAAAGAGACGATCCGGCTCCAGACGGCGAAAACATGACCAAAAATTCTGCCTTCTTCGCGCCAGAGACTAATTTCATCATTTTTGTGACGGAGGGTGACTTCTTGATCGATACCAATATCTACACTGCGGAAAACAGCTTCAAGGCGATTATTGCTCGAGATACGATCACGATTGATCCTGGCGTGGGGACATTGCCAGCTCAGGCGTGGGAAGAAAACGAAGGTTGTCGCTCGCCATATACTGCTGATTTACAGGGATTTTTCGCCGCTTCAGAGTTTATCATGCCACACTGGCGCGTTGCTGACCCCGAGATAACGCCTTTCAACGGTGACCTCTATTGCGATCGTCAACTAGCAGTGGCGGGAACACTGCTCCAGTGGAGCCGTGATACGAATGGGAATAAACTCGATAATGACCTCAAACTGCCGCGAACTTTTGGTGCCTGTGTGGGCGGTGACGAAAGCAAAGCTTACTGGCAGATCGTGGAGGAAGATCCGGGGCAGTATAAAGATTATAACGCTTATATGTCGCCACATCTTTTCTACGCGCGACCAGATTTCAACACCTCTGCACCTGCCTGGATGAAAGACGTGCATATCCAGCGCTACGAAGTGGCGATTTAAGCCCGGGTCTGGCACGCTGGCACGCTTCCCTACCCTTGACTTTTGCGGCTGCTTGCGCTATAAAAGTGACATGCGCACCGATGTCAACCAGCTTATCAATGAAGCCACGCCAGAAGAAGAGGTGCTTTTGACGTCGCTGCGCGCCGGCGCGTGGGACGAGTTTTTGGGGCAAGACGAAATCAAAGAAGCCTTGCGTATTGGCACCCACGCGGCTCTGGAGCGCGGCGAGGCCTTGGATCACACGCTTTTTTACGGTCCGCCTGGTTTGGGCAAAACCACGTTGTCGCACTTGATTGCTAAGGAGATGAATTCCAATATTCGCACGACTTCGGGGACAGTTTTGACAAAATCTGGCGATTTAGCCGCGATTTTGACCAGTTTGGAGCCGCGCGATGTGCTTTTTATCGACGAAATTCACCGTCTACCCAAGCTCGTGGAAGAAACACTATACTCAGCAATGGAAGATTATGCGCTTGATCTGGTGATTGGCAAAGGACCAGCCGCGAAAACAGTCCGGATCGATTTACCGCCTTTTACCTTGGTGGGCGCAACTACTAAGTTTGGTGCGCTGACTGGACCTTTCCGCGATCGTTTTGGTCTGACTTATCGCTTGCAATACTATCAACCCCAAGCGCTAGCGCAAATTGTGAAAAAAGCCGGTGAGAAGCTGCAAATAGAAATTGACGACCAAAGCGCTTATCTCATTGCCAAGCGCGGGCGCGGGACACCGCGGATCGCTCTCAAACTGCTCAAGCGCGTGCGTGACTTCTCGCAAGTGCGTCACAGCGGAGAGCTGACGCCGGAAATTACCGACGAAGCGCTGGATTTGCTTAAGATTGACACTTTGGGTTTGACAGAGTCGGACCGCTTTTTGCTGGAGACGATCGCCACCAAATTTGGCGGTGGACCGGTGGGACTTTCAACGCTGGCAGCAGCCACCAGCGAGGACGAAGTCACAATCGAGGAAGTCACTGAACCATATTTGATACAAGTGGGTTTCATCCAAAAAACACCCAAAGGGCGACTGCTCACAGACGCTGCCCGAGCACATTTGCGCCAAGCATAATGAATTTGCTAAAACGAAAAACTTTCCTCCGTAGATAAATTAAAAATGATTAACAAATACGCATTTTCTTTCTAATTTATAATTTGTAATTTTTAATTTATGACAGTGCTGCACGTGTAGCATTGTGTTTTTCCAGGCGTGAACCGCTCAAATTTGTTACAAATTGCACAATAAAAAGCCGCGCTTGATGCGCGGCATGACGCTTAAATCTCAAAAACATCGGACGGGCTCGGGTCAGTAGGCTCCACAAAATCATAGTACTGAGCAAAACAGGCCGACTCATCCTGACAAGCAAAACCAATCGTAGTGATCTGCTCGCAAGGGTCTAGTCCGGCACGCACATCGGCGTCTGGCGGCGCATCGCCCAAAATCAGGCAATTTGCCGGCGGTAATCCTATCAATGCGCACACCACCGCTCCACTTTTGTTCAACGGTGTGACGATAGCGTCATCAAACTGGATTTTACCCAAACTGCCAAACGTAAAGCCATTGCTGATAATCCGCAAGCGATCAGTCACTGTCACGTGATGGCGAGCCAAAACTTCCGGGATTACCGTGGCTCCCACCGCTGATGCCGAATAGATCACCACCTGAGCACCAAGGCGCTGCAAGTAAGTGAGCCACTCTGCCACTTGGGGTCGCAAGTTGAACTGCACCCGCCAAGCAATCTCGCGTAAAGCGTCCTTAGTGACCGCAAAACTCGAGCGCAAAATGCGCAGTGTTTGCTTCCACGCCTGCTCCGCAGATTCACGCTTGTGCGCGGGCGACACTTGCTCATCGTGACGCAAGCGCAACTGTTCCAGATGTAGCTCGTGTAACTTTTCGTAGTTCTCCAAATCGTACTTGTGCAAAAGATCGCGCACTAAGTCCATAATGGAGGTGACGCGTCCAGCAGCGTCCTTTTTGGTCAAACACCCATCAAAATCAGTGATCACCAAAAGTCCGCCGTGGTGTTGCCAGTAATTGCTCAATCGCCCCTCTACCTGGTCCAAACCGTACGCCCGACGCAACCGCACTTCCAGTTTTTCTCTGGTAACCATAGTGGTGCGCCTCCTTTGGAAAAACTGAGATTTAAAGATCAGTTTTTGATTGTAACACACTAGATCAAAAATGGCACACTCGGATTTAAGCGAAGGCAAAACAACCCGCGCAGCGCGTAAAACGCCCTAATAGTGCACATTTAAGCGCTGGCACTAGTTGGCGTTTTGGGGGGCGCCGTGGCATTTCTTGAATTTTTTGCCGGAGCCACACGGACAAGGATCATTGCGACCACAGCGAGCGAATTTTTCTTCCAGTGTCAACTCGTGAGGAGCTTTAGCGGCAGCATTTGCTGGCTGATTGGCTGTATTGGCTTGCTGACGACGCAAAGCGGCTGCCAGGGAACTGGACGAATTATCTGACGGTTTGCTTGGCGTGGCGCGCAAATTGGCTACGAGTGGATCAGCGCGCAGTTGTTTGAGCGCTTCACTGTCTGACCCTTCCATTTTTTCCAAGGCCGCTTCCACGCTTTCCAGACCACCAAATTGTTCCAAAGCTTCGTCGAGCGTCGTTGGTATTTTGCTTGCCGGCACTTGCGCTGTCATCTTGCTTTCATCTAGAGTCAAATTATCAACAATATCAGTATTTTTTTCTGATTCTTCCGTTTTTTCTTCATCAGCTTTTTTGCTAACTGTCGAGCCTTGGTCAGGCGTTTGATCTGAGGCGCGCGCCGCCGGCGCGGTGACCGGAGCTGCGCCCTGGCGTCGCAGGCGCGGCGCGCGCACCCGGAAAAGCCGCTCGATCACTGTCTGTTTGATCGTCGCCATCAACTTTTCAAAA
>CAYQLH010000037.1:0-9185 GCA_964418385.1 uncultured Pseudomonadales bacterium | reverse complement strand
TACCTGTCTGGCGACAACTCCAGATTGTCCGGCAGCAGCTTTCGCCGATGACAAGCGGCGTCTTTACGGCGTCCAGTTTCACCCAGAAGTCACCCACACCCAGTGTGGGCAAAAGCTGCTCAGCAATTTCTTGACGGATATTTGCGGCTGTCAGGGTGACTGGGAAATGTCACACGTGGCTCAGGAAATTATTGCTGATTTACGGGAAAAAATTGGTTCACGCAGTGTTTTGTGCGCCCTTTCGGGCGGTGTGGATTCTAGCGTGACAGCACTTTTGCTTCACCGCGCCGTGGGCGACCAACTGACCGCGGTTTTCCTGGATCACGGTCTGCTACGCCAAAATGAAGCCGCGGAAGTCATTGAGACTTTTACCACGCACACGCCGTTGCGCCTGATTAGCGTCGACGCCAGCCAGCAATTCCTAGCCGCCCTTGATGGCGTCACCGACCCAGAGCAGAAGCGCAAAATCATTGGGCGCGAGTTTATCCGGGCTTTTGAAGCTCAAGCGCGTCAGATCGGCCACGTGGATTTCCTCGCTCAAGGCACCATTTATCCGGACGTCATCGAGTCTGGCACCAAAACCGCCGCCAAGATCAAAAGCCACCACAACGTCGGTGGTTTGCCAGACGTTATTGACTTCGAAGCTATCGTTGAACCGCTGCGCTCGCTTTTCAAAGACGAAGTTCGCGAACTCGGTCGGACACTCGGTTTACCAGAGAAATTAGTCGCTCGCCAGCCATTTCCGGGTCCCGGTCTCGCCATCCGTATTATTGGCGCGGTGACTCCAGAAAAACTCGCCATTTTGCGCCCCGCGGATGCTATCTGGCGCGAAGAAATCGAAGCCGCTGGCTTGAACAATGTTAGCCAATACTTTGCTGTGCTCACCAACTTGCGCACGGTGGGCGTTATGGGCGATGAGCGCACTTACGATTACGTGCTCGGCCTGCGCGCTGTGGAAACCACCGATTTTATGACCGCTGAGTGGGCGCGGATCCCACATGAAGTCTTGGCACGTGCCAGCAGTCGCATTGTCAATGAAGTCCCGCACATCAGTCGCGTCGTTTACGAAATCACCAGCAAACCGCCATCTACCATCGAGTGGGAGTAGGGGAGAGTTGGCAATTTATGCCGTTTTGTCAGCATTTTTCTCGATGTTGGCGTTGGTTTTGTCAGCTTTGTTTACTTCATTAGCCCTGTTAGCTCTGTTGGTCTCATTAACACTGTTGGCGCTCACTCGCTCGCCGCAGCGCATCAGTGCAAACTGGTCATAATAGCGTTGCAATAGAAAGATCAAAAAGTTCCAGCGCCCGCTCAAAAGCGCCTTGAAAACGCCGCACGTCCCGACCGTACCAGCGCAAAGACCGCGAAATTTCGCTGCCGATATTGCCCATTTGCAAGTGAAAAGGCAACGTTGGCCAGCGCGCCACCAGTTCCGCTGGATGGTGATATTTCAAGTTAGCTCGTGAGGTCTTTTCCTGCAAAATTCTCATGCGACCATTATATCACACGTTGTCAGTAAACCTGCGCATAATTTCAACACAACAATACCAACTTTTCCACTCATAAGCATCGTTACTATACCAGTTTTAATTGTTTGTTAAAAAATGATCAAATTGGGTTGCGAATTTGCCAAAATGATGATAAAATGAATTTACGGCGTTTTGCGTCGTGTGTGTAAATATGAATAAGGAACACTTGAGAAAACAACTGGGCAATGAAAGATAAGCTTGTGCGTTTGTCTAGCTTCTTGTGTCGGTCTTCCCTTGTTTTGGGCTTGGTTTTTTTCTCCGCCGCTAGTGTCCGCCAAGCGCAAGCCGGTATCGCTTTTGACACTTCATCTCGGACGGCTTTCTGTAGTTCCACTCTCAATAGTGCTCTCAACAATGCCAGTGGCTATATGGGCATCTATGGTGGTCAATTGGCCACGTATGCCAAAACACAATGTGCTAGCGGTCAATATTTGAGTTTGCCCTCCAGAGCCGAGTGGACTGCTGGTAAAGCCAATTATACCGGATCATTCTCCACTTCTTGGACACGTGAAGCAGGCGGTAGCGGCGTCTATTATATTAAAGGTAGTGACACTGGCACATATAGCGCGGCCTCTAATAACACAACCATCGATGTTGTCCCGATAATTAACTTGCTTGAAAGCGGTGTCTGCGCCGATACTAGCTCTGAGCCGTACACTTTAGTTAAAGATACTACCAAACCAACAGGTTCGATTAGTTATTCAGGTGCCAATCGTACTAGTGTCACCACTGGTCCCAGCGTTACTTTAACTAGAAGTGATACTGGCGGTTGTGGTCTCACTTCTGGCTTCACGATGTATCGCGGCGTAGCACAGTACAGAAATGGTTCTTGTGGCACTTACACCTGGACCGCAGCTACCACGGCTCAAACTGCTCTTACTTACGCGGATAGCGCCAACCTCACTGATGGCAACTGTTACAAATATAAAGCTAGATATTATGACCTTGCAAATAATTACACTGATTATGAAGGTAGTGGTGTGGTTACGGTCGATGTTACCAAGCCTTCTGGTGGCGGCATTAGTTACACAGGGGGCATCCGCAAAACCACCACCAACTCCACCGCTCTTACCATCACCAAAGCCACTGATGCTTATTCCGGGCTCAAGAGCACCTACACTATCCAGCGCGGCACGGCAGATTGGAGCAATGCTGGTGTCTGTGGTACTTACACCTGGGCCAACTTAACCACCACGCAAAGCAGCAGTACTCTCACCTATACTGACACCACCGCCATGGCCAATGCCAAATGCTACATGTATCGCGTCATTTTCTACGATAATCAAGGCAATTCGCAAACCTGGACGGGCAGCAATGTTATCAAGGTTGATACCACCGCGCCGACCGCCACTCTCGTGCACGACAATAAATTCGTCACCAGCAGCCAAAACGTGGTCCTCACGCTTAGCGGTCTCGCCGATACCGGCGGTTCCACGCTCGCTGCCATCGCCAACTATAAGGTGGAACGCGCCACTACCGCTCTTTTCTCTGGCGCCTGTAAAGAATCCAACTGGTCAGCTTGGAGTGAAGTCACCAATAAGTCCTCCGATGCCACCGCCAAAACGATCACCGATAAGACCGGTCTCACTTCAGACTTGTGTTACAAGTGGCGTGTCACTATTGCCGATGTTGCCGGTAACACCACCGTGCTCACTTCCAACAGTCGTATCAAAGCTGATTTCTACACACCAGCTGTAACTTGTTCCATCATCGATCCCACTGGTCTCTATTACCATCCCAGCAGCACGCTCTTCTACTATAATCCTTCCACCACCAACAACGTCACCACGTCCAACGGTTCTGGCAGCTTCAAGGTGAAAGCGTCTATCGCCAGTGTGCCGGCTTCAGGTATTACCAGCGTTGTCTTCCCGGCTCTCGTCAGCACCACCACTTCCACCAGTGCCAATACTGATGCTGGCGCCGCCGCAGTTACGTACACGACCGCTAACTACACCAAACCATATAGTTGGACCTCTGCCACCACCGCCAGCCTGCAAAACCAAGAAATCATCGTCAACTACGGTAATGGCACCAGCAATAAGTGTACTGTTTCTGCCATTTACGATGCCGCGGGACCGACTGGTACTAGTATGTCCTACACTGGCGGTTACACCAAGGTTGTGGGTACGGGACTCACATTCCCGCTTGGTCTCAATGTCTCGAGTATCGCTGATTCGCCGTCTGGTGTCAACCGGCTCGCCCTTTACCACATGGTCGGTAATCTTATCCACGGCGAGTGTGACTACACGGGCGCATCTTTCACCCAGATTGGCACCGACATTGCTCTCTCCGGTGGTCAAGTGTCTGGTACGTACAACTTTATCAGTGTCAATGACAACAAAATCAGCATCATTGACGACCATCTTTCCACCAAATGTTACCGCTACCGTGCTATTGCTATTGACAACGCTCACAACACCACCACGTACACGCATCCGGCCACCTATGACTTCAAGGTGTCCAGCGAGGTTCCGACTATTGCTATTTACTCAGTTAAGATGAACAATACTGTCTCTTACGATTCCACCAATACTGGTGATGTCCGCTATGAGAGCGTCTACTATGATAAGGTCAATAGTACCCTTTACTACAACGACGGTGCCAATATCTTCTACAAGCCCACCACTGATAGTGCTGGCATACAATTCACAGTCACCGCGGATTCGCAAGAAGACTCTGCCACGATCGACTACGTCAAGTTCTCAGATCTCAGCGGCAATCTCCAGACAGGTACTCCTATCAATACAGGTGGACCGTACATCAGGCACTTTAGCTACGATTATACAATCCCGCAGAACACATCCACTTCGTACTATGATCGTATCATCCAGGCAACTAGCAAGACCGATGTCTCCTCGCGCGAACTCAAGTTTAACATCGTCGGTGATGCGGTGGCCCCACGCGATGTGAGCATTACCTGTCCAGATAGCTACCAGGTTGCAGTCAATGGTTACGTCATCACTGCCAACTACGGTGTGGATAATGCCAGCACCGACTCTGGGCTCAAGACTTCCGCCAGTTACATTACTCGCAAGACCGGTGTCCTGCGCCACGGCGAATGTACCTATGCCACCGACGCTTTCCCAGCGCCCACCGACTCGGATTACACGGGCACTGCTTACGCGGCCACGGCTTTCAACGAGGTTAACCTCCAGAGCCAATGTTACCAATATCAGGTGGTCTCTTACGATGTCGTGGGTAACGTCACCAAGCAGCAATGCGAAGTGAAGGCTGACGTCACCGATCCCAGTCTCGACTTCACCCCACCAGAGGCTCTCTGGACGCCCACTCGTCAAGATATCGTTGTGACCGCCGCCGACATTTACTCTGGTCTCAAGCGCATCGGCTACTCGTGGGATGCGCCACTGGAGGCAGGTTGTAACGGCGGTATCAGCATCACTTCTGGCACCAATATCGGTAGCACCCAGCCAGAAGGCGAACATCATCTCTATGTCTGCAGTCTCGACTACGCTGGCCACGCTGTTTACGGTGACGCCGTCTACAATTACTCGCCTGCGCCAGACTTTATCGACGCCGTGGATAATGTCGACAGTGTTGACCTCACCTGGAATGTCCGCTCGGTGCAAAACAACGACGCCGTGATTATCGAAGGCGACATTCCCGCGATTGCCACTGAGAAGCATTATGAGATCACGGTCGAAGTCGCCAATACCACGATTGCTCGCTCTGACGTCTTTGATACCACTCCCGGCAAGGCTCGCTCGTGGTCGATCGCGATCCCAATTGACGACTTCAAGCCTTACCTCTCATCCACTAAGTACACCTTTCCAGGGCCGCACACTATTACCATTCGCGATACACAGACCAACCAAACCGTGGTGAAGGATTACAACATCACCTTCTACTTCCCCATCTACAACAACCTCCAACGTGTCAACTACTCCGCCTTCATGCTCGCCACCGATTACCGTGTCAATGTTGTCCCTGATTAGTCAGGTTTTACCCCGAGTGGGGAAATGGTTTTGCCCTTGCATTTGCCGAGCGAATATGAGATAATACAGCTATGTCAAGCAATGCTTACGATTTTCTGCGCCAATCCATCGCCGGCGGTAGTGCGCCCGTGGGTGCTCAGCCCACCGATTACTCTGCTATCCAGCCGCAGGCACAGTATGTTTATCGCGATCCGCATGAAAAAGAAACGCCACCAGAGCCGGAAATCCCACCCGCCCCACCCATCCTCACCCTCCCGCCAGGTGTGGAAATGCTGGATTTTGTTGCCCGCGTGGAAAATGCTTATAATTTGCACTATACCGAAGACGTCTATTTGGAGCGTTCACGCCGCAATCCGCAAGGCAATGCCGACCACGCCCTCGATCTGCTTGAAGAAGGACTGGCGCGCCTGGCGTACTATGATTACGCTGGTGCCAGTGATCTTTTTTCACTTTGCGTTATCCTTGATCCCAATTACTTTTACCGCTTTTGTTTGGCGACGGCGCGTTTCAACCTCGGCGATCTCGAGGGTACGCTATCGCTCTCGCAAACTGCCATGGAAGAAATTCGCGCCGGTCAGCAATTGAGCGACGGAGCACTTTATTACTTCCAAAAAATGAGTTTTGTGGACGGCTTTTACAACCAGTACATCCAGTGCTTGATTTTCTTGGGACGCACAGATGAAGCCCACGCAATGACAGATTTTATCGCCAACGGTGACGTCTTCCGCGATTACAATAGCTACTTCGATCTGGCACTTTTTTACTCGTCTTTCGGCGATCTACCTTATGCTGCCAAGATGATCGACAAAGTCATGCCGGATCTCGAACAGTTGCCGCCAGAAGAAAAAAACTATTTCCTTGCCTGGATTCCCAATATCTTGCGCGGCGAGCCGGGCAATCGCGGCGATCAAGCACCCGTTAGCCAAGCAGTAGGGGAGAGCACTTGACGAAAGTACCTAAAAATGATATA
Organism: uncultured Pseudomonadales bacterium; assembly: GCA_964418385.1. Classification (GTDB taxonomy): domain Bacteria; phylum Patescibacteriota; class Microgenomatia; order UBA1400; family PJMF01; genus RGIG2560. Next base: position 2,733 of record CAYQLH010000037.1, on the reverse strand, counting down.
ATAAAAGATATTAAGGTTAAAAATCGGAGCAACGCATGGGAGAAACAGAAGACAACATTAGCGCAATGCTCGGTGAGCTACAAAAAGCCAATCAAGAACGTCAGGCTCGTGTTGACAAGATGCTTGCAGACGAGAGAAAATATGGAGGCTTGTCGGATGCCGCAGAAGAGGAAAATGGCAACGGCAGCACAAATCAGCCAGCAGAAGTAAAATCAAAAAATACGTCAGAGGCGTCAGCGGAAAACCAGTCGTCACCAAATACGGAGCTATCTGCCTCTGAATTAGCAGCCAAAATACCAGCAACCGAAATAATAAAGAAGGATGATTGGCATAATGCCCTTGGTCTTGAGGATTTTTTGGAGCAAGTGAAGTATGCAGGTTTTGATGAAGACTTAGATGGCCTCATCGCTCGGTTTGAAGAATTCAAGAAAATACGCCAAGAAGCCTCCGCTAGCGCCAAGAATTTAAACCAGCAAATGGTGGCACTGCGTGCCCAAGTGGGAGACGAGCAAGCCCAGAGAGACAAAAATTATAAAAAAATGTCGATTCAAAAAATGAGCGCGCTCAATAAAGCTGCCGCTATTAAGGAGATGCTAGACATTGTAGTTGATGACCCCGCGTTTAAAACAGTGCGCGAGATCCAACTCAATCGAGCCAAAGCTGCGTCCGTCAATGAAGTCGCTGCTGCGCAAAGAGACCAAACCGCAAATGTGGAACAAGCAAATACAGCTGCAAAAAATGCAGAAGACCAAACAACTGCCCCGCAAGTAAAAGCAGGGGAAAATAATGATATACCAGTAAAAACATCAGAAAATACGCTCAAAGATGGCGAAAAAGACGAAGTGGGAGAAAAAACGTCAGCTGCAGAAACAGCTCGACCCGAAGAAGCACAAAACGATGTCGAAACCGAAATCGCTGGTCCGGTCGAATGGCTCAATCCTCCAGATATAGAAAACAGTATCACTATCGGCTATCATCGCCTAGAATTGCTTGGGAATTATGAAGATCTTTTACCTGGCACTTATCTCACCATGCGGGAAACACCCGCGGAGGGCAAGTCACTTTTAGTTGATATCATCGCCAATGGCTGGATTGAAAAAGAAAACGGCGAAGATGAAAAAGACAACAGCGCTCAGAAGCTTCAAAAACTTAAAGACAAATACAAAAATGGTTTGGGCATCGTGAGTTCTATTCGCAATTTCACCAAAAATGGTAGAAAATACACCACTATCGCCACGGAAAATGGCAATACTTTTCAGCTAGAATCCAAAGGTTATTTTCATGCGGGCCAAGATGCAAAAAAGAGCCGTCAAAAAAATGAAGAAGCAATTGACGCTGTCGCCGCCGCGCAAAAAAAACAGGCAACAGAAGCCGACAAAGAAATTGAAAAAACCGAAGACGCCTTCAAACGCCTCAAAGAAAAACGCGAGTACATCAATGCAACACGTGCTGTAGTGGAAATCGCTCTTCACGCCGTGGTCAACAAAACTGAGTCTGGAAAAAAAGAAGCCACAGAGCAGCTTGACGTCGACAAAATCGAAGGCAGGTTTGGACCGCTGCGACTATTGGTTGAAGGTTGGCAAGAAAAAGAGTATCAAGCTTTTGGTCGTGAAGACATCACTCAGACTATCAAAAGAAAACTCACCGACCTCATCGTTAGCGGTAGTCAAGAATACGCAGCTTTACTTAATACATGCGGCGGCAATATTGACAAATTACCGTCAGCACATGCAGAAACCATGCGTTTGATGCGCCAAGAGCTTGATCGCACTATCGCTACTTACTTGGATTTTGTAGCCATTGACAAACAGCGCGAAGCCAATGACAAAAATAAGGAGTTTCAAAATAAAATCGTTATTGATCATAAAATTGCTCGGCAATATAACATGGAATTGCGCAATTTGCGTAAAGAACCGCAAACAAAAGCAAGACGAAACAGAATTAAAGAGCTTGAAGAATCGCTGGCAACAATTGATAAATCAATTAAAATAAAGCGTACCGCAATTACCGAAAACGAGCAAGACGCGCGTCAACTCGCCCTGATTCAAATGATTTTCCGTACCCAGGGGCAGAACGTAGTCAGTTCTGACGAAGTGGACGATTCTGAGTGGGGTTTTATGTATAATCTCACCAACAACGAGTTTTACGCCTCCATGATCGCAAGCAAAAAAAACATTCTCACTGCTTTTGTCGGAGAGCTTAAAAAAAATCCGCCCGCCGGTTTTAATGAGAGCAAGGATGACTTTTCCGCTGTTTCTGGTCGGCTTAGCGAAATTATAGCTCAAATGGAGCATGTATCTACAGTTGCCAATAAAACCCGCAAAGGTAGCAAACTGAGTACAGAACACATTGGGAACGTCTTCCAGTATGAGGCGCAATACGGTGTCAACGGTGACGATGCCGCTTTCATTCAGTTTCTTGCTATGGAAAAAATGCTTGAGTCGCAGCAGACGTTGCTCAAGTCCAAAACTGCCATTGCTGAAGTTCTCAATCAGGCTCAAGAAGATCAAAACAACAAAGATAAGAAACTCGCCGAAGCGGCCAATTATTTCCACATGCAGCGCCAATTCATCAAAAATGTGGATACCATGTGGGATCTGGCTGTAGCTGGTACGTACAATTTCCGCACCATCAATCTTTCCGCCGGCATGTCGTATTTCGAAGAACTTTTTGGTCGCGCCGGCGCAAACCGCAGGCCGGGCGCAGCTTGGTGAATTTGCGCCGATGTTTGCC
>CAYQLH010000036.1:220-9523 GCA_964418385.1 uncultured Pseudomonadales bacterium | reverse complement strand
TAGGCTTGTTGTCAAGAGGCACTTTCCTCGAGAGCAGCGCGAGTGTCTTTGTGCTAGTTTGAGCAGTTGCAAAAACGGGGCGAATGCTTTAAAATACGCACATGGCAATTTTGACAGCAGAAAACAACAGTGTGACGATCAATAATGTTTTGGCACGGGAAATTCTTGATTCACGGGGCATTCCCACGATTGAATGCTCACTATCGCTCACTAACGGGGTGATGGTGGTGACGAGTGTTTCGACTGCCAATAACAATCACAAAAGCGGTTATCACGAGTTGCGCGACCACGATCCCAACCGGATGCTGGGTCTGGGTGTCACCAAAGCGGTGGAAATTATCAACACGCAAATTGCGGGACGTTTGATCGGAAAAAACCCTATTGATCAGGAAAATTTAGACAGTATGCTCGTGGGCATGGATACTTCCAAAGATTTGGAAAATATCGGCGCCAATACCACGATGGTGGTTTCCCAGGCGATTTTGAAAGCAGCGGCGCTATCTTACGGTTGGCCGCCCTATTACTACATTTTCAAACGTTATAACCTGGCGCGGGTGCTGGCGATCCCCACTTGTATTTACGGGTTGATTGACGGCGGGGCGCACGGTACAGACAATCTCGACTTCCAGGAATTTCAAATTATCCCGGCAAATCATTTAAATTTTGCTAGATCGCTGGAAATTGCGGTTTCGATTTTCAAGGCTTTGGGTGATTTACTCAAGCAAAAAGGTGCGATCCGCTCTGTAGGTCCCAGCGGCGGTTTTACGCCTAGTCTTTACAAAAACACAGATGCTTTTGACTTGATGTCGGAAGCGGCGCGAGAAATTGAGCTCATCATTGGGCGTGATGTTTTCTTTGGCGCAGATTTTAACGCTGATAATTTCTACTCGGTGGGCAAATATAAAATTAAGGACAAAACTGACAGTATGAACAATAAGCAGTGGATCGCCTATCTAAAAGATCTCAATAAGCTTTACGCTTTGTATTCTTTCGAAGATCCGTTTGCCAGCGGCGATGTGGGTTCTTGGCGCGAATTTACAGCCGAGTACGACAAGGCGGCGCGCATTGTGACTGACTCGATGACGCGCACGGACGCGAAGCTAACCGCGACGGCGATTAAGGAGAGAATTGGCAACACCTTGTTGCTCAAGACAAGTCAGGTGCCCACAGTGACGGAGCTGATGAATTCTATCAAGACGGCGCGGGCGGCTAATTGGCAGCTTGTGGTTTCCAACCGTGAGGGCGAAACTGGCGACGATTTGATTGCTGACTTGGCTGTGGGCATCGGTGCCGAATTTGTGAAATTTGGTCCGCCCAATCGCGGCGAGCGGATTGCGAAGTATAACCGCCTTTTGCAGATTCACTCGGAGTTGCAACTGATCAACCAAAATCAAAGCCAATAATATGTTAGAGGCCAACAAACACATTATCCAACCGCAGATTACGGGTAAGAATTTTACCGCGGAGTCGCCGCGCAAGCCCTACAGCGGTCCGCTGACAGTGCTTTTGATTTTGGACGGCTGGGGCATTGGTCCCAATAACGCTGGCAACGCGATTTCTCTAGGAAAAACGCCAAACATGGATCTTTTTTGGCTGTCTTTTCCGCACGCACAGCTGGCAGCCTCTGGTGAAGCGGTGGGCTTGCCCAAAGGCGAGGATGGCAACTCAGAAACGGGTCACGTCAATATCGGCGCCGGCAATATCGTTTACCAAGACTTGCCGCGAGTAAATATGTCTATCAGCGATGGCAGTTTTCAGCGCAACGAAGCGTTTTTGCGCGCTTTCGAGCACGTGAAAAAGAACAATTCTGCCCTCCACGTGATGGGTTTGGCTGGCAGCGGCAGCGTCCACGCCAATTTGCAACACATGCTTAAACTCATCGAAATGGCGGCGGCACACGGAGTGCCACGTTTGTACCTGCATCTTTTTACCGATGGGCGCGATTCGCCGCCTTATGATGCGCCCAATATCATTCAACAAGTTTTGGACAAGTGCAATCAAGTGAATTTGGGTCAAATTGCGTCACTGATGGGTCGTTTTTACGCGATGGATCGGGATTTACGCTGGGATCGGGTGGAAGCGGCGTATGATTGTCTCACCAGCGGTATTGGCGAGAAAGCCAATGACCCTTTGGCTGCCATTAATCTGGAGCACCAGAAAGGCAACACCGACGAGTTTGTCACGCCCACCAATATTTTGGACGCGAACGGCAACGTGATCACGATTAACGATAATGACGCGGTCATTTTTACGAATTATCGTATTGACCGGCCGCGCGAGTTGACGCGGGCATTTGTACTGGAAGATTTTGGCGAGCAAAAAATGGATTTTGACCCGTACGCCGAAAAATATGAGAAAACGAACTTACACCAGTCGCAACTTTCGGTGGCGTTTGCGCGCAAGCGTTTCTTGAAAAATCTTTTCTTTGTGACAATGACGCGCTATGAAGACAATTTGCCGGTGGTAGAAGCTTTTCCGCCACAACCGGTAAAACGGCCATTGGGCAGAATTTTTGCGGATGCGGGACTCAAACAGTTGCGCGTGAGTGAAACCGAAAAAGAACGGTTTGTGACTTATTACATGAACGGTCAGAAAGAATTTATTTATCCAGGCGAAGACCGAGTAATTTTGCCATCTAAAGGTGAACGTTCATACGATTTGGTGCCAGAAATGAGTGCTTACGAAATTACGGATGAAGTGGTGGAACGGGTAAAAAAGTCTGACTACGATGCTATTGTCATCAACATCGCCAACGGCGACATGGTGGGTCACACTGGCAATCTCCAGGCGGGAATTAAAGCTTGTGAAGTGGTGGATGAATGTGTGGGGCGGATCGCCAAAGCGGTTTACCAACGAGGCGGGAATTTGATCATCACCGCCGATCACGGTAACGTGGAAGAAATGATTGACATGACTACAGGCAATATGGACACGGAACACTCGACATTCCCAGTGCCATTTATTGTGATCTCCCCGCAGTTTTTCAATCAATCGCGTACCTTGCCAGGAGGCGTGCTGGCAGACATTGCGCCCACGATGCTGGCATTGATGGGCTTGCCGCAACCAGAGTCCATGACCGGGCGAAACCTATTGCGCTAAAATTTACATCAAACCTTTCTTTTGCTTTCTCTAGCGATGTGTCCTATATTATATCATAATGTATCATTTTTGTCAAGAGGGAGTTGGCTTTTCTGGCTCGTCGTCGCGATCACGGTCCAAATACCACCATAAAAAACGACCGCACAGCCATAAAATGACTAGGCAAAAAACAATGACAAGGCAAACCCGCCAGAGAGGATAAGATGATTCTTGCCTGGAGTTGAAGGCAGCGGCGGGTGTCGCCGTGGTGCTCGTGCCTAAAACGGCGGACGAGGAAGCGGCGTTGCTACCTGTATGTGCCGCAACTGCGCCAAGAAGCGGCGAGTGGGCAGTGGGGTGCCGGAGCGTGAGCGACGGCGCGCGCTGATAAGGAGCTTGGCTAGCAGTGCTGACTTGGTTTGGCTGCTGATTGTCGCGGGCGCGGGCGCGGTGAGAAGCCGACGATGTGGTTTGGTCAGCGGCAATGATTGCCTGGACGTCGGGGACAGTAATGGTGGAGGCTGAATTGCTCTTGGCGGTAGTGGTGAACCCAGTGTCATTTGGGTGCGTGCTGCTGGCGTCGCTGGTAATACTAGCTGAAGAAACAGGAGTTGATGACGCCGTCGGCGCTGGTGTGGTAGACGGAGCGGAGACCGGCAGCGGCGAGGCCGGAGTTGGAGACGCAGTGGCGGAAGATGCGGGAGTGGGAGAAGACGCCGGGTTGACTTGAGGAGTGGGAGTTGGTGAGGCTTCTGGAGTCACACTCGGATCAGCGCTGGGAATGGGTGAAGCAGCGGGTGTCGCTTCGGGCGTAAGGTCGCCAGACGTGGTGGCTTCGGGAGTCAGCTGTGCTGACGGCGTGGCTTCCGGCGTGGGCGTGCCCGCGGAGGTAGCTTCTGGCGCAGGACTCGGCGGGGGCGTGGGCGGCGGGTCTGGTAGCGTTGGCTCGGGTGATGAGTTCACTTGACCCTCAACATCGAGTGTCCACTGATAGACGAAATCGCGATTGTCAAAAGCGCGCAAGCTCAAATAGTCGCGGGGAGTGTGCGTCCAGACGAAATAATAAGTGCGCGTGGTGTCAGGCGCGACTTCCCAGGCGATAGGTTGCGTTGCCAGCGTGCTCACAGGAAGGCGATCGTAAAGTGTTTGGCCACCACTGGCGGTATCGGTAGTGAGCGAAAAACGCAGTGCTTCGCCCCAGCGGCAATCGCTGAGATCGGTTTGCGGAGTGAATAGTGCTTGCAGCGCCAGCGTGTGAGTGTCGGAGTAATTTTCGATCTGCAAAGCGGTACTTTCCAGATAATGACCATAAGAAAAAGTGTGCGTGACAGCGGTAGTAGCCAGATTACAGCCATCGCTGGAGCACGTGAGCGTGCGATCAATTGCGGACATAGTTTTCCTTCCATTGCTTGGTGTACGGATTGCGTATAAGCGAAAGCCCTGCGGGCACAAAATCACGGTCAATCGCGTCTAAAAGCTGATTTTGCTTTTGGTCGTAAAGGCGTAGATGGACGCTTTCGCGGGCGAGGTCATCTCTGGTAAGAGTCACAATACTGCCGTCGCGCTGACCAGCAGCCAAACTGTCACCCTGCTCGAGGCCATCAGCGAGCAAAAGTGTATCCACGCTAGTGTCGTTGTCTGGCAGCGTGATCCGGACTAACGCTTCCCCACTCGCTTGCGGGAAAATAATTTCGCTTAAATACGCCTGGGGAGTGGGTGACGCAAATGAGCGTTGACAACTGTGAGCGTGGCAGTGATAAATCTCACTCCCAGGCGAGTACTGATCGTAAGCGTCACGCAAACGTAATTGCCAAAAAAAGCCATTCTCCCAGGAAATTTCCGGAGGCAGCGTAAAATTGGCAACGCCGGAGCGTGAGAGAGACGAAACGTGAGTCAAAGCGTGGAAATCTGCTCTCGAGTTGGCCGGCACGTGAGTGAGCGTATCCCAATCGCCAGCGAGTTGATCGGCAACGGTGGTAATGCCAAGTTCCCAGGCGACAGGCGCATAAGTGGCAGTGGGATCTGTCCAATGAGCGCTCACGCTCAGCGTTTGATCTGGTTCTTGACTGACGTGGTCGATGGTGATCTGAACATCAAGTGGCAAAGCGGCAGCGGCGAACGGTTCGCCAGGCGTGGTGGTCGAAATGGCTTCACCGGAAGCGTCCACATCGCCCAGCCAGTAGTCACTGACCTCTAGAGCAACGTCGTAAGCGGGGGCGCCGGCACAACACGTGGCGGCAGTGCAAACTTGGTGCTGGCGCTCGAAGAGAGCCAGCGGCGCGGCGTCGCGCCGGCGCCAGCAAACTTGGTCATTTTCGCTCAAATGCACCGCGTCAAAGGTGAGGCGGGAAATTGAAAGAAGCAGCGGCTGCTCGCTGGTGATGGCGGACTCGTCAAGAGGATAAAAGTGCAGTTCACGCTGAGTCTCATTGCAGCCAGGATTGGGCAAAATGGCGGTTTGCCACTCTCCTGTGGCAAGATCAGGCTCAAAAGTGTAAATCTGGCCGCAAACGTCCACTGCGAGCGTGGGTAAGCGCGGGAACGGCTCGGTAAACGCCAAGCCACCGTAAGCGAAACTCAAATTGGCAAATCCAAGTTGTTCGTCACTTAAGCGATACTTGAGAAAATGGTTGCCAGGCTGATAAAGCACAAAGGCCCATTCGCCAGGAGCGCCATCGCTGGTGGCGAGGTTCATATCATCGCCATAGCGCCACGGTGAGGCAGGATTACCCAAATCTTCTGTACCAATGGCAACATAATTACTTGAGGCAAGAACATCGCGGTAAGTAATACCAGCGCGCGTGATGCGGGCGAGGTAATCTTCGGGCTTGCTGGTGACTGGTCGCAAAAAATTGACGTATTCAAAGCGGTTGTCGGGAATGATAAAAGTGTTTTTCCAGGCGCGAGCGGGATGCACGCCAGCGAGTAAAAGCAACCCAAGGTTGAAGCTGACAAGCGAGACAATGCTGACTTTTTTCATGAATCCGTTTCTTTTTCTTGCTAATACGGTTATTCTACATACAATCCTTTCAAATTATTTCATTTTTTTACCGCGCGATTACCGCAGAAATGAATTAATTTTGATTTTCCAATGTAATTTTAAAACGTAAAAAAGGCGAAATTGCTTAAATAAGCGCTTTTTTGACCACACCGAAAAGGTGAAACCGGCGACCGTGCCCGTGCTGGCAAAAAGCAAAACCGAAAATAGATGGGCACGGTTTTGGCGAGCAAAAAAACGGCACTATTGTCACTGTTTGTTTTTTGTTTGTAAAAATTTGTTCACGTTTTCCAGATGTGCTTGTTAAACGTTTGTTAAACACGTGTTTAACAAATTATTCCATGGGAAACGTCTTTTGCCACCACGTGATGAGCTTGTCGACGTCATTGGGTTCGGGTTTTTGGAGCACAAAATAGTGAGAAAAAATTTTGTCCAGTTGTTTTTTGTTGCGTTCATGGCCGACGAGCAAGACGACGCGATAAGGAAAGCGGCGAATTTCAAAAATAAGTTGCTCCTGACCGTGGCTGGTTTCGTACCAATAGCGTTGGCCGCGCTCAAGCCAGGGATAAAAATGGTTACTCGTGTACAGGCCGTAATTGGTGATGATGTGACGGATGCGGCGGGGCGGGACATTACTTAAAACAAAACCCAGAAAAATAAGCGACAAAACGACGGCGAGCAAGCCCATGCGACTCAAAAAGAAAAGCAAAAGCACGATCAGCAACAAAAGCAAGCCCATATTGCGTTTGTAGGTGGCTGAACGGCGAGGATTGTAGACGCGCTCTGGCGACACCCAGGTGAAAAGCTGTTTTTCGCTAAAATCGGGAATATTTTCGAAATCGACAGGGAGATCGTTGAGCTCGGCCGCGGCTTCTTCAGGCGTCATGCCAATCGCGCCATAAGTGGCTTCTTGAAGGGCAGAATCGCTTAAAAAATCGCTTTCACGCATGGCGCTATTATATCATTTTTTCCTGCCGCAGGCTAGTGAGTTTGACGCTGATGAGGAAGATGAAAACGGCGGCCACGACGCTTAAAAAGGCGATAATTTTGCCGCGAGTGGGCAGGATTTGCGCCAAAATGCCCATGATGAGAGTGACGCTCCAGTAAAAAATAGCAATGCGGCGGCGTCCCCAGTGTAAATAATCTAACATTTTGTGATGCAAATGACCGCGGTCACCCAAAAAGATGGATTTACCGGCAATAATACGGCGCAAAATCGTAAAAATGGCGTCCGCTATGGGCAAAGCGAGCACCATAAACAAGGTGGCAATTTTGGCGCCAGCGACGATGGAAAGAACGCTAAGGAGGAAGCCAGCCAGGCTACCACCGCCGTATCCAGGCATAATTTTTTGCGGGTAAAAATTCCAGAAAAGAAAGCCAAAAAACGCGCCGGCAGTAGCAAAACTCAAGATCGCGGTTTGATTGACAGCGTCGCTTAAGCGCAGCGATAAAACGCCGATCCAGACAGCGGCGATAGCAACCGTGCCCGGCATCTGACCGTCGATGCCTTTGGCCCAATTGGTGATATTGGTCAGCGCCACAATGTAGACGACGGTGAGCACCCAAGGAAGCCAAGAAATAACGGTGAGATCAAGGGTACCTTCGCCCAGGGGTGCGGTGACAAAAGTGATGCGGCAACCGGCCAGAGCCACCGCCAAGGCGACGCCAATATTGACCAAGAGCCGACCAATGGGACTGCTATCGCGGATGTCGTCCCACCAACCCACCAGTGTGAGCACGGCGGCGGCGGCGAGGATGACGGCAGTTTGTAGATCCCAGTGACCGATCAAAAGCGCTCCTGCCAAGACACCCGCGAAAATCGCGATACCGCCACCACGCGGCACCAACCCTAGATGGGTGTCTTTGACGCTCTGGCGGTAGCTGGCGTGAGGACGGTCCCAACCGTGGTGGCGATACCATTTGATGACCACTGGTACCAAAGCCACCGTGGCAACCATGGCAACGCTCCAGGCGATGATAAGCAAAATGATGGCGCTCACAACTCACCTCTCATATGACTACCAAAACCGTGCGCAAGGCAACGGCTAAAATTAAAAGTTGGACAAAAATTGTAAAATGGGCGTAAATGGTTAAAAGCAGGGCATCGTACTTGCGTCCAAAATAAATAACCAAAGCGTGCACCAAATTAACGGCGAAGGCAAAAACAGGAAAAAAGAAAATTTCACGCTTGAGCGCCAGGATTTCGCTGGCTTCACGCAGGCTGCCAAAAAACGGAATCACCGGTGGCAAAATCGGATAGAAAAAAATCGTGAAGACGATCGTGAGAGTCATCAGCGGCACTGCACCGAAAAAAAATGGCCAATAGTAAGAGCGCAAAATCGGGACGTGCGATTTTTTCTTTTCCAGGGTGGGATTGGTGGTGGGGTTGATAATAATTTTTGTTTTTGGCATTGTAGCTATTATAATCTATTTTTGACGTGGCGGCGGAGTCAGTTATCACACTTTTTTGGTCACTTTGTAGTCGATGTAGCGACCCAGCATGAGTCGGGTGTGCGCGTCAATGCCAGGCAAAGCGGTAAAAAAGAAACCTAAAACCGGCAGCAACACAAACTCCAATGCCTGGTTGACATAAGACCACAGGGTGCGCCGCTTGGGCGGCGTGGGTCTGTTGACAGCATCGATGATCATGATGGTGAGCAAAGATGCCAAGGCGAGCGTGAGCAAAAATGAAGAGACTTGTGGGAGCGTTTTTCCCAAGAGAGTGCGGTTAAACTCGGGATTGAGTAGTGGCGGCAGTAAGGCGGAAATAGTAATCGCAAACCAATTCACCGGCCATAAAAAGTGATCTTCGGTCACTTTGAGCACGCGCAAAAAGCGGTCGGCGAAATTAATGTCATCATGAATGATAAATTGCTTGATGATATAAGCATCGTCGGAAACGCCCCACGCCCAGCGTTTGAGCTGCTCGTACTGATTTTTCATGGTGGCCCAAAAAGTCTGCGCCTCAGGCATATCAGCGTAAATCGGCAAAAAGATGGGCCGCACCGTAAAGTTGCCTTTTTTGGCAAAAAACGATTTGAAGAAAAAGCGGTAATCTTCCGGAATGACATCGGTATCCCAGAAACCAATGCTCACCATGTGCTTGAGACTGGTGGAATAGGTAGAAAAATTGATCAGCCGGTCTGAGCGCATGAGAATGTACATCTGGTTGACGGAAAACGTGGCACCAAGGACGCGAATCGGCGCCGGCACTTTCCAGATGTTAT
>CAYQLH010000036.1:0-210 GCA_964418385.1 uncultured Pseudomonadales bacterium | reverse complement strand
GCTGTTCGTACTGGCTTTTCATGGTTGCCCAGAAGGTTTCGGCCTCGGGCATATCAGCATAAATGGGCAAAAAGATGGGTCGAACGGTAAAATTGCCCTTTTTGGCAAAAAAAGATTTAAAGAAAAAGCGATAATCTTCCGGAATGACGTCGGTATCCCAAAAACCAATGCTCACCATGTGCTTGAGACTGGTGGAATAAGTGGAAAAAT
>CAYQLH010000035.1:0-9736 GCA_964418385.1 uncultured Pseudomonadales bacterium | reverse complement strand
AAGACGCTGCTGGCAAACCTTCCCGAAAAGGTGGCAAACTTGCTAAATTTACAAAAACAAAAATTAGCATTGGTAAAATTGCCAGACAAATAACACGCCTTGCCAAGGACATAAGATTCCCTTCGCATTTACTTGCTACTGCCGGGAATGCCTGCCAATACTAGAGGCAGACAACGCGAACCTGCGGTTCTCGCCCGGTGCCAAAGCTATTGCGAAGAGAGGAAACACTCTTTATCACGAGCTTACTATCCGGGCATACGTTATCTGCCTCATCGTGTTCGCGATAAAAAAGTGTCAGAACTAAATCTGTCTGCCTGTTTTATGATTTTGTTTTTGAAGTAAATTGATTTTTCCTTTCCTCGTTAATCAATAACTTTGGCAGAGCTATTATACCACAAAAAATAAAAACACAAGCGGGAAATTGGCACCAATTTACTTGGAGACAGACGGCGTCTTCACGGGAGCGCGTTGCCCTTGACGCCAAGCCGCAATTTCGCCGTGATTGCCAGAAAGCAAGATCGCGGGCACGGCCAGCCCGCGATAGACAGCGGGGCGGGTGTATTGCGGATATTCGAGTTCGTCCGCATCAAACGATTCTTCGCTAAGACTCAGCTCGTTGCCCAAAACACCTGGCAAAAGTCGTACCAGCGCATCAGTGATGACTGCGACTGCGGGTTCACCACCGGTGAGGACAAATTGCCCAAGGCTGAGTTGACCATCAATAAAATGGGTGACGCGCTCATCCACACCCTCGTAATGGCCACAAATGAAAGTCAAAATGGGTTCAAGCGCCAATTGGCGCGCGCGGCTTTGCGTAAAAACCTCACCGCAAGCACTGGTTAAAAAAACACGACCACGCTCACCCTGTTTTTCAAGCGCATCTAAGGCGCGCACAATAGGTTCAACTTTTAAAACCATGCCCGGACCGCCACCATAAGGGGCATCGTCGACTTGTTTTTTGCGCTTACCATCGGCAAAATCGCGTAAATTAACGATGTTGAATGCCACTCTCCCCTGTTTCACGGCTCTACCCAAAATGGAAGTCTGCAAATTGCTGCCAAAATATTCGGGGCAACTGGTAATGATGTTTATTTTCATTAGAATGTATTATATAATAGAATTGAGTAAAACAGGGAGCAAAATGAGCAAATTGTTTTATCGGCGCAAACAAGTGGAGCGAGGTGATCCGCGTCTGCTTGGTGCGAGTGTAAATGAGCGCGGCGTTAATTTTGCATTGTGGTCGTCAAAGGCGACCCAGGTAACACTGGTACTGTGGGAAAATCCAGAGTCTTCCCGACCAACACAAATGGTGGAACTTGATCCAGAAGAGCACCGTACCGGCGATATTTGGCACGCGCAAATCAATGAGTTGAGCTTGGAAACGCGTTATGGTTATCAAGTCGACGGACCACAAGAAATCGGTAATTTTTTTGATCCGCAAAAAGTGATGCTAGATCCGCGAGCGCGCATGATTGACAAAAAATATTACTCGCGGCAGCGAGCCTGCGAACCGGGATCAAATCTGCATCGCTGTCTGCGTGGGTGCGTGGTGGGCGACGATCATTTTGATTGGGGTAGCGATCAATTGCCGCACACAGACCCAGAAAAGTCGGTAATTTACGAGCTGCACGTGAAAGGTGCCACTCGCCATCCGTCGAGCGGCGTTGATTACCCGGGTACTTTTGATGGTTTAACGGAAAAACTGGAGTATTTCCGCGACTTGGGCGTGACCGCGCTCGAACTGATGCCCATTCAAGCTTTTGACAACGATATTACGACGCGGACGCCCGACGGGGAGACGCTCACCAATTACTGGGGTTACTCGCAAATGTCTTTTTGGGCGCCGCAGCCAGAATATTTTGCGCGTGGGCGCCACCCACGACTATCGGAATTGAAAAAATTGGTTAAACGCGCACATGCGTTGGGCTTGGAAATTATTTTAGATGTGGTTTTTAACCACACCACGGAGGCAAACGAGCATGGACCCAAAATTTCTTGGCGCGGGATTGACAATAGCGCTTATTACTTATTATCACCGGCGAACAAACGATACTATCTCAATTTTAGCGGTTGCGACAATACTTTTAACGCGGGGACACCGGCAGGAAGTCGTTTAATCGTGGACTGCTTGGAGTACTGGGCGCGAGAGTTTCACGTGGATGGTTTTCGTTTTGACTTGGGGGCGTGCCTTTATTATACTGATTTTGGTTTTACGCACCAACCAGAAATTATGCATGCGATCAATCAAAGTCCAATCTTGCGTCATCTCAAATTAATCGCTGAGCCGTGGGATGCGAGCGGTTTGGTGCTTCAAGGGCGTTTCGGCGGTGAGAATTGGTTTGAATGGAATGGTGAGTGGAAAAATCGAGTGCGGCGTTTTGTAAATTTTGCTACAGAGGCGGAAAACGTGAAAGCACATTTGCGTGGTGCGGCTCCGGAATACATGTTTTATCACAAAAATGCGATGATGTCTGTCAATTACGCGGCAGCACATGATGGTTTTACGCTGCGCGACGTGGTTTCTTACGAGCACAAGCACAATGAAGAAAATGGCTATTACAATCAAGATGGTTCCGATGATAACAACGCCAAAAATTATGGCTGTGAAGGCGAGACTGAAGATGAAGGTATTAATTTTACCAGACGCATGAAGGCTTTGGAAATGCTGGCGATGACTGCGCACGTGCCAGGCATGATGATGCTTTTGATGGGTGATGAAGTGTGGCGTACCCAGGGCGGTAATAACAATGCTTTTACTCAAGATAATTCAATTTCATGGCTAGATTGGAGCGCTTTGGAAACACAGCGCGCGTGGTGGGAACGCGTGCGGGGAGTGATTCACTCAAAAAGCGGGCGCTAATTACCGCAAAAATTACCACAATTATCTGACAAAAACGTGCTACAATAGCGAAAGTGGTAATGACGAAAGGATATATGGCTAAAAAATCACCGACCAAAGCACCCAGTGCTTACGAGAACGCATTAACGCAACTGCGAGCGGCAGGCGCGATTTTGCGAGAATCTTACGAAGACAAAAAAGCTTTTGACCGCGCACTAGCAAAATTGGAAAAACACGACAAAATCGTAGCTGGCACGGTCACAATCACCTTGGATAACGGCAAAAAAGCCAGTTTTAAAGCGTGGCGAGCGCAACACGACAATTCATGTGGACCGTATAAAGGCGGTATTCGCTTCCACCCGGCGGTCTGCGAAGACGAAGTGAAGGCACTTTCGATTTGGATGACTTGGAAATGCGCCACGACTGGCATTCCTTACGGCGGTGCTAAGGGCGGGATCAGCGTCGATCCCAAAACCCTGTCGCCGGCAGAGCTACAACGGCTCTCGCGCGCGTACGTCAAGTTGGTGGCGAAAGATATTGGTCCTTGGCGCGACGTGCCTGCTCCGGATATGAATACCAATGGTCAGATTATGGCTTGGATGGCAGATGAGCTGGTAAAAATTAAAGTTAAAGAGGGCGATTTCGCACAAAACTACTTGGCGACTTTTACTGGCAAGCCTTTAACTTTGGGCGGAAGTCAAGGTCGCGATGAGGCGACTGGCTTGGGTGGTAATTACGTTTTACGACAATTGGCGCGACAGTTAAAACTCAAACCAGCACAAACGACGGTGGCAATTCAAGGTGTCGGCAATGTCGGTGCTTGGTTTGCTAAACACGCGGTGGCGGGTGGTTTTAAAGTGGTCGCTTTGAGCGATTCGCGCAGCGCGGTTTACAACGCCAAGGGTTTAGACGTGGAAGCAGCACTCGCAGCAAAAAAGCAATACCGCAGTTTGAAAGCGGGTTTGGAAGCAGGCGCATTTAAAGGTAAGCTTTTAAACACGGCGAGTGAAATTTTGACTTTGCCAGTGAAAATCTTGGTACCCGCCGCGATGGAAAATGTCATTACCGCGGACAACGCCGCTGATATTAAAGCTGATATCGTTTTTGAAATGGCCAATGGCCCCACCACGAGCGAGGCGGAAGCGGCATTGGTAAAAGCGGGCAAAATCGTGATGCCAGATATTCTTGATAATTCTGGTGGCGTCACTACATCCTACTTTGAATGGGTGCAAAATTTAGCAGGTTACGCTTGGTCACGTGACGAGGTGCTGGCAAAATTACAGCCGTTGATGGAGCAAGCGTTTGCCGATATCTGGGCGATGCACAAAAAGTATCCCGAGCACTCAGTGCGAACAGCGGCGTATTTGATTGCGATGAAACGTGTCATTGATGCGCTCTTGGTACGCGGCAGCGTGTAATCAATTTGGATAAGACGTCACAACCCGCGATTATGATTTAGTAGTCGCGGTTTTTGGCGAGGTTTATGGCCCATTAAATAATGACGCGCAACTAAGCATTGCTGGCGTGTACGCGGGGCTGTGTGGTCAATTGGATCCAATTAATCGTTGGCGTGTTTGATGAGACCAAAGGTTGCCGTCGGCCAATAGGAAAAAAAGGCACGACCAATAATGGTTTTTTTCTCAATCGGTCCCCAAGCACGTGAATCAGACGATTGGGCGCGATTATCGCCGCAGACAAAATACTGATCTGCACCCAAAGTGATTTCGCGCTCGCCGGCGGTATAATCAGCAGCATTGGTGATGACGCTGTCGGAAAGATACTCGCTTTCATCTAAGAGTTCACCGTTGAGATGACTGTGACCAGCCACTCCACTGCCAGAGTCGCCTGGAATCCCGATGATGCGCTTGATGTAATCGCAATTATCACCGATACAAGCGTTAAGCGGCGCTTTAAAAATGATCACCTCGCCGCGCTGGGGCTCGCGAAAACGGTAAGTGATTTTTTCTGTAAGCAAATATTCACCCGTGCGGAAATTCGGGTCCATTGAGTGATCGTGAACTTGATGCGGCTGGACGATAAAAATGTAAATGACAAAAAAAATTGCCAAAGACGAGACGACGGTTTCTACAAAGTCAAGTACCCAGTCGAGAATTTTTTGTTTCGTAATAGTCATGAAATGTATTATACCACAATTAAAGTCGCAAGACCACAGTAATCGTTACCGTGGTTTCGTTTTCCGCGCGGTCAGTGCTGGTGATTTGCAGCTCGTTGCGCCCTTCATTTAAATGATAATCCAGAGAAAAAGCGCCATCTTGATCAGCGGTGGTGGCGACATTATTGGCGACGACCTTCGCGCCTGCTTCGGTGTGCCCGGAGATTTTCAACAGTTGCTGGCTGCGCCCGGAAAATTCTTGGTGATTCTCGGGAGTTTCAATATCGAGCTCGGGCTTTTTGCTATCTAGCGTCACCGTGTAAACTTTGGTGGTTTTGGATTGACGATCGTGATCGTCAAAACTGTAAGCTTGGATGGTGTTGGTGCCCTCTTGCAGAGTGAGCGCGTGAGAAAACTCACCATTGATGCCCACTGGCACCACGTCAGTTTTGTTTTCTTCGTCATTAAGAATAAACTGTACCTGGGTGCTTGGTGTACCAAAACCGGTTAACTTAAGATTGCTGTCAGCCACGTATGCAGGTGGGGTGTTTAAAAGCGGCATTTGCGGCATCACGGAGTGATCTGGGGCAACATATTTTTGAGAGTTAAGCTGGCCGGTCCATTGCACAAGAAACGGAAAAACAAATACAATGTAAATCACCACACTCGCAAGAATGGATAAGAAAAGAAGCAAGTTTTGCCAGCGCAAATAGCGACAGGCGCGCTTTTCGTCTTCGCGGCGAGAAGTGGATTTGCGCCAGCGAGACAAGCCAAGCCGCGAATCCGCACGGGACGAGGACTTTTTTTGGCGGGAAAATTCGGTGATAGCGGTAGCACTGCGATAACGTGATGACATCCAGCTCCTTTATTTTATGAGGTGATTATACCGCTGTCTGGATCGTTTGTCAATTTTAAATTGAAAGAAAAATGTACTACTTTGAGAACAGTTTGTCAAAATTTGTTCACTCTGACGCCTGGTTTTTGTTAAACATTTGTTAAACAAACGCTTAACGTTTTTTAAACTTTTTCAGCTCCACTATTTTTTGCAAAAGTTCGTTTTTGTGCTTTTCTTGCGCCAGCGTGGGATCGTCAATTTCGTCTAATTTGGCAAGTTCTTCAGTCATGGCAGTAATTTGCGCAGTAGCAAGAGCTTGCTCGTGAGCGTTTGATTGACGGCGCCATTCACTCACTAAATCAGTTTTGCTTAAATATTTGATAAACGTTTTGTTGAGACTCAAAAGCGCCACTTTTTCTTGAAAATCTGCTGGCAGCGATTGGTGCCAACCGCGCAAAGTGACGTCCGGATGGGCACGATAATAGATATCGAAAGCGCGGGCGAGTTGCTGTAAAAACGGTGTTTGCCAAGAAGCGTGAATAATGTAAGTGCTGGCGTCAGGCACATTGACACTCTCGGCGAGGCACTGCAAAAACAAAAACCACACGTAGGCTTCCAGAAGTTTCATTTTGTCTGTTTTAGCGTGAGCTTTGGTGGCGGCGTTGGCAGCAATGTCCCGAGTGACAGTGGCGTTCACGTTGCCAAAACGGCTCCATTGCAAGATGTCAGCGCGGACCACGTCCAGGTCTTGTTCAAGCAAACGGGCAACTTTTTTGAGATAAAATTCGTATTCCAGACGGTTGTCAATCAGCGGAAAAACCTGACCCAACTCTTGCAAAATCTTTTTTTGACCGTCGATGCTGTGCATGTCGTGGTGACTAGTGATCACACGGATAAAAAATTCATAAACGCTAATAGCGGTTTTAACTTTTTGGCGCCAGACTTGCGCATCGGCGCGCGCTTGTTCGTCTGGGTCTTTGTTGCCCTCAAGCATGACCACACGCAACTCCACTTGATGCGGTCGCAGCGCGGCGATGGCTTTTTTGGTGGCTTTAATACCCGCGGCGTCGCTATCGAGCGCTAAAATCACTTTGTCTGTATAACGCGCAATTAAATCTGCGTGTTCGCTCGTGAGCGCCGAGCCTTTAATGGCGCAGACAAAATCCACACCCGCTTGACTGCTGGAGAGCATATCAAATTCGCCCTCCACGATGAGCATTTTTTTTGCTTGACGGATCGCTTTGGCATGTTCAAAAAGCCCGTAAAGCATCTTGCCTTTGTGATAAACTATAGTTTCGGGTGTGTTGATGTATTTACCTTCGTTGGGATTTGATTTGAGTTGACGACCAGAAAAACCGACTACTTGGCCGCGATGATTGCGCAGCGGAAACATCAGTCGATCGCGAAAGGTGTCGTAAAGACGACCGGTGGCGTTTTGGCGCGCCAGACCACTAGCGAGAATTTGCGCTTGAGTGTATTTTTTTGACTGGAGAAAAGAGGTGAGCGCGTGCCAGTCGTCAGGCGCCGCACCAAGTTGGAATTGTTTGATCAAGCTCTGGCTGGTACCACGAGTCGTCAGATAATCGCGAGCGGCTTGACCGGCGGGCGCACCAAGTTTTTGGGCGTAAAAGTCAGTGGCGAGTGCCAGAATTTCCAGGACTTTGGCGCGCAAAATATCTTCTGGTGACTTCTGGCGATTGGTGAGCGTGACACCAGTGAGTTCAGCTAAATATTCAAGCGCTTCGCGAAAAGTCATTCCCTCATACTTTTCCAAAAAAGTAAAAACGTCACCACCCTCACCGCAACCGAAACATTTATAAAAACCAAGCTGATCATTAACGTGGAAGCTGGGCGTTTTTTCGTGGTGGAAAGGGCATAAACCGCGTTGATAGGCACCGGCGGGCGCGAGCTTGACGTGGCGGCCGATAATTTCGCTTAAAACAATCCGGTCTTTGATATCTTGAATTTCTGACATTTTAATCTCCATGGGCGATAGCGACGGCGCTCACCTGCGCAAAACCGGCTGCGTGCAAAACGCGAGCAGCTTCGTTGAGCGTGGCGCCAGACGTGACCACGTCGTCAACGATGAGGATGCGGGTGGTGGTGGGGATGGTGGTGGGCATGGCTGCGAAAATGTTTTGCGTTTTGGTGAGACGTTCGGCTTTGGAATGACTTAGATCTTGTTTTTCGCGGTAAACGGGACGAGCCAAAAGCGGGACACAAGGCAAGCCCGATAGAGCGGCAAGTTTCGTCGCCACAAGACGCGCTTGATTGTAGCCACGCTCGCGAAAACGGCGCCGGTGAATAGGAATAAAAGTGATGACATCAATGTCGCGGATGCAAGTGGTGTATTCATAAAGCCAATGAGCAAAATATTCATCCAGCTCGCGTACACCAAGATATTTATAGTTGTGTAAAAGCCGGCGCGCTAAATCGTCATACACGATTGCCGCTTGCAAACGTTGGAGATAAACGGGTGTCGTGGAATTGGCGAAAAGAGTGGGCACCAAATTATCTTCTAGCGTAAAGTTAAGATAAGTGTGACATTGATCGCACAAGTACTCGCCCCAACGTCCACAACGAATACAACTGCGCGGATAGAGCACGTCGACAATAAAACTGGTAAGTTTTTTAAACGCTGACAACATCTGCATCTTATTATATCACAAGGACGGCGGATTGTGAAAACGAAAAAGCGACAAAGACAAGGGGCGTTTTGATTTTGGCTGCAGCGCGAAAAAAGATCACAAACAAGCGACTCGCAAATTCCCTGCGCAGGGTTTATTTTTTTGTGGTATAATAGCTCTTGCCAAAATTATCGAGTAACGAAGAAAGGAAATAAATTTCTTGTAGACAATTGCAAAAGACGTTCTATAGAACAGATTTTGTTTTGGAAAATTTGAAATCGCATAAGCAATGAGGCAGATAACGTATGCCCGGAATTTAATTGTGCGATTTGCAGATTTTCTGTCTTCGCGATAATTTTGGCGCCGGGCGAGAACCGCAGGTTCGCGTTGTCTGCCTCTAGTATTGGCAGGCATTCCCGGCAGTAGCAAGTAAATGCGAAGGGAATCTTATGTCCTTGGCAAGGCGTATTGTTTGTCTGGCAATTTTAAATATGCTAATTCTAATGTTTGAAAACTTAGCATATCTACCGTCCTCGCTTCACGCTGCCAAAGCCACCATTTCCTCCATCAGTAACGGCAAAAAGATCAAAGTCAACGGTATCCAGTTCGTCAAAATCGGCAACAACATCTTCATGGCGACAGGTAAAGTCAACTGCACCGGCACCAACGTCAACAATGCCATCTTGCCCAACAGTAGCGGCTTGTGCACCTGCACTTCCGGTTACTTTTCTGACAAGTCTGGTACCACTACTGTCGCCAATGGTGGCAGTTGCTCGTACAAACACTGTGGTAGTGGTACCACGGGGACGTATGTTAACTACTCTTCCGGTACCTGTACTTGTTCCCCAGGTAAATATTCCAACTCTTCTGGTGGTACCACCATTGGTATTGCCACAGGGGTGTGTTCTTACAACAAGTACTGTACTGGTAGTTATGCGAGTGTCCAGTACGCCACGGCACCACCGACTTGTTACTGCCAGTCCGGACACTTTGCCAATTCAAGTGGTGGTAATCAACCTGGTAATACGGGTGCGTGCAACCATAATATGTATTGCAACCAAACAACAGCCGGCAGTCATTACACAACCACTACCGTTTATGCCACTAGTGCTCCTTCCTCTTGTACTTGTTCTGATAATTATCGTGCCAACAGTTCTGGTGCCACCACCACCACGTTAACTGGTGTCTGTCGATATTATCATTGCGACACTCTTTATGGAGATACCACTCATTATGCCGACGATTCTGGTGGCAAATATGCTTATCTTAGTGACGAATGGGTAGGCAGCTGTCCTTATCGTAAATGTGGGGCTAACGCCGCT
>CAYQLH010000034.1:0-9763 GCA_964418385.1 uncultured Pseudomonadales bacterium | reverse complement strand
AAATTGGAGGCATCGCATAGTGGCCAATTGCAACAGGTTGCTAACCTGTACCGGATATTCTGGTTCCTGGGTTCGAATCCCAGTGCCTCCGCCAGACTAAATGAGAAATTAGAAATTAAAAATTATAAATTAAAAATTCATTAGAGACAGGAATGTACGCTAAGAATGTGCTTTTGGATAAGTCCGTTGATTTCGCGGTTAAAATTGTCAGGCTAGGTCAAGAGCTTGTTAATCAGAAAGAGTTTGTTATTTCTAAGCAAATTACTAGATCTGGAACTTCTATTGGCGCTAACGCGCATGAAGCAGTTCACGGTAGTAGTAAAGCAGATTTTATTGCCAAGCTTTTTATTGCCCTTAAGGAAGCGGCGGAAACAGAGTATTGGTTGCAGATACTTATTAAATCTGAGTTGATTGATAAAAATATGGGTGAATCAATGATTAATGATTGTGTTGAACTTAAACGAATAATTATTGCTACCATCAACACTGTTCGTAACAATGAGCGCTGAGGTGATTTTTAATTTCTAATTTATAATTTTTAATTTATTGGGTCTTGACAAATAGCCTATAATGTGGTATAATAAGCTATCTTAACACTGCTTTTACCATCAAATTAAAGCAATTTGCAGGGTGGAAGCGGTGGCGAGAGATCTTTAGCATTGCAAATAAGATAAGAGGAGAGTTGGTTTAAATGGATAAGATTGCAAGGAAAGTTTGGGTTGTGAACCTCATGTTGGTAGCAGTTTTGTTGCTGCTATGGGTGTTCCAGACTGTTTGTGCTGAGGGCGCTGAGCGCTATACGGTACAGGTCTTTTTGGTCGAGGCGAACGGTGTTTGTTTCGCTAAGACCGAGGAAAAGATTATTAGCGACATGCGGGATTTGGTGGCTGCAAAGGCAGATCTTCAAGTTACCGAGATCGCTTTTGAGGGAAAGCTGACCCGACTGAACTTTTCTGATCTGCCAAAGTCGGGCAAAAAAAGCGTCACTGTGGCGCTTTTCCCTGCTCAGGCGGAGATTGCGTCAATTAGTTATTTTGCGGGTGGCGGCGTTTTTGTCGCTGCTACGCCGCGGGAGGCGTACAAACTCCTCAAAAAGTATTTGTAGTGTTGGAGAGTTTTGGCCTGGCTGGTGAAAAAGCTGGGCCTTTTTTATGGCTCGGCGCTGGCGGTGGCTTCGAGGTCGACGCCCAGATAGTGCTCGCCGGCGTCTTGATAGTCGTATAAAACGCTGTAGGGTCGAGGGTGGTTGGCAAGATAATCTTGTACCAGGGAAGCGATGCCGAGAAGAAAAATATGGCCAGTGGTGTCGTCGGTCTCGGCGGGGGCGTCAAAATGAACGTGGTCAAGCGTGGCAAAGCGGTAATCTTTTGACGCGGGCAGGGTGCGAACGTCAAAATCTGGGTGGACGATGTACCACAGATACAAGAATTGGTCGAGACCAAGAGTGTAAAGAGTGTCAAAATGGTCGTTTTGTTCGTGGAGGATGGCGGCATGGCGAGTGCTGGCAGCTTGCCAGTGAGGGGCAGAGATCGTGGGGTAAACGCGGGTATAATACCAGGCAAAACGGGCGAGAGAGTAGAGAGGAATAAGCGCAAGAAAAATATAGAGACAAATTGTGTGCAATTTGCTTATTTTATATTTATTGATAGCATTAAAAATAAATTGCAGAAATGCTGTTAAGCCCCAGCCGATGAGAAGACAAGCAGGAATCAAGGCGTTGAGGGAGCGTAAGGCGTGAGGGACGGCAGTAGTGGGGACGCTGGCAGGCAAAAGGGCGATCAGCCACCAGGCGAGGATGACGAAAGCAAGATGGTAATCGCGACGAGCAAGAAAAGCGATGCCGATGATAAGCAGCGGGGCGCACCAGAGGTAAAATAGTCCGGTGAAACCGGTAGAGTGGCGGAGATTGGCGTCGCCGTGCAAGAAAAGGTAAGCAAAATCTAAATGACGTGAATAGTTGACGGCGAGACGTTGAGCTTGAGCGAGTTTTTGGGTGTAGATCAGGCGTGAGAGGAGATTGTTGCCGGCGGCGAGACGTTGGGCGTTGACGAAGTGGGGGAGTGTGGGATCGTTGAGGATAGAAGCGGTTCCCAGGCGGAGATCGTTGGAAACTTGATAGGAAGGATCGCGGCTCATGGGAATGAGCATCAAGGTAAAAATGACCGCGAGTGTGCCAAGAGCCATGAAAAAACGGTGGTGTTGGCGAGTGGCGAGACAGTAGTAGAGACAAATAAAACCAGCGACAAATGGCCAGACGAAACGGACAGAAAAATAGGTCCAAAAAGCAAAACCGCCTAGAACGCCTGCCAAGATGAGCATGCTCGCGTGGGCAAAGCGGTTTTTGCTGGGCTTAAAGGGGATTTCTTCCCAAAAGGCGGTCAGAGCGAGGGCGGCGAGACCGAGGAGAGCTTGAGCCAGATGTCCTTCAAAGGCGGTGCGAGAAAAAAGAAGACTCCAGGGGCTAATGGCGACGATCAAGGCAACACTGAGGGCTGCTAAGCGAGCGAGAGAGCGATGAGCAAAACGTTTTGTCCAGAGATAAGCGAGACCACTGACGGCCAGGAGTGTGGCTAAGCCTGCGAGGGCAGAAGGGAAGCGCAAGGCGGTGGGCGTCGCACCCAAAAGGCGGACAAAGGGAATGACTGCCCAGATGTAGGGAGCGAGTTTGTAATCTCCGTATGAGGGGTAAATGAGGTGCCAGGGCGAAAGACCGTGTAAATCGGTGCCAGTGAGTGCGACTTTTTTGGCATCGGCGAGGATGGCGATTTCGTCCCAATAAGTGCCGGTGGGGAGTTGTCCTAAACCAGAGAAACGAATTACTGCTGCGAAGATGCAGATCATGAGGTATAATAACAAAAATGTTCGCCGGCGCATATGAGCGATTATACCACAAGTTGCGCTCGAGTCTAGACGGGAGAGAGATGAAGAATAAAGTATCAGAAATATTAAATATTATAGGTATTTATTGTAAGAAGAATTGGTATCTTATATTTTTACTTATTGTGGCATTATTAAGCCGGGGTTGGTACGTGACCCATCACGCTTTTGCGTTTAGTTTTGATCACGGCAAAGACGCGCTCAACGTTTTGGAGATGTGGTTGCACAAAACGCCCAAACTAGTGGGGCCGTGGACGTCAATTCCGGGGCTTTACTTTGGGCCAGCTTGGTATTACTTTTTGTTGGGCTGTTACCTTGTGGGTGGCTGGTCGCCGGCGGCGGCAGTGTGGGGGATGGTGATTTTGGCACTGGTCCAGATAGTTTTGGTTTATCACTTTTTTGGCAAGACTGCCGCCACTATAGTGACAGCGGGAACACTGTGGCTGACAGTGAGCACGTCGGCGTGGAACCCGTTTCCTTTGACGCTTGTTTCTTGGGGGTTGATGATTTTGCTGCACTACAGTGCGCGTGATAAAAAGTTGACTTGGCAGCGCGCGCTACTTTTTGGCTTACTGGCATCACTGGGTTTCCATTTTTCGAGTGCTTATGCAATATTTTATCCTATAATAATTTTAATATGTTGGTTAATAGAAAGACTTATAATAAATATTAAAGTGATATTTTGGACAGCACTCGGCTTTGTGTTACCATTTGTGCCGCAATTACTTTTTGAAATGCGTCATGATTGGCTAGAAACGCGAGCGGTGATCGCTTACGTGACGCAAGGTGGTGATAAGGACGATACCCTTGGCTGGGTTCGGGTGAGCGAGGTGGTGAGCAAGAGCGTGGGAGAGATTAAAACGGCGGTACTGCCAGATTTGTATTGGCCTGGGTTCACGTCATTTTTGACATTGCTGATAGTGGTGAGTTTGCTGCTGGGGGTGGGCGTTTTTGCCTGGAAGATTATTCGCCGGCAGAGTAAATTGCCAGAATTGGCGGCTGAAGCCTTGGTTTTTATAGTGGTGCCACTTTTGGGTTTCTGTTTTTTGCATTTTAATCTCTGGTACTTGCTGGGCATGATGCCGGCGGCGGTGATTTTGGTGGCTGGGGTGATTGACGCTCAAAATCAATCTTGGCAGTGGTGCTGGCGGGCGCTGTATCTGGTGGGCCTGGTAACGGTTTTGGCGCGGGAATTTTGGTGGCAGGACGTGACGAAAATCGATGTCCATTATCACCAGTTGGAGACCGTGTGGGCGCGGGTGCTGGCTGAAAGTGCGGGGCAGCCGATCCGGGTGTACGTTTATGAGCCGTGGATTTATGATTTTGCTTGGCAGTATGAGATTTTGCGGCGAGCGTTGGTGCGCGGGGAGGTGCTGCCGGTGGAGTTTGCGTATCAGCCGGGAGAGATCGTGTACGTGCCTGGTAAGCAGGAATGGTTGGAACGTTTGCCGTTGCCTGAAGCGAGCGCGGCGGCGACGTTTTATATTTTGCACAATCCGCAAGAGGACAATGATTTTTTCAGTCGTTGGCGCGGGCAAAACCCGGATTTTGCGCGAGCAGAATATTTGGAGACGGTGGGCGAGAATCTCCAGATTTGGCGCGCGCAGGCGAGTGGAGAAGCACAAATCCAGATTTAGTTGAGGCGCTAACTGTCGTTTTTGAGCTTGGCGGGTTTTTTGCCGACGGTGAAGTGGACGCGATCGTAATCTGGAGCTTGTAAATCGGGGACAATGTATTGCCAGTGGAGGTGATCAATGGTGGCTCCAGAGTAATTGGTATTGCCAAAACGGATACATAAAGCACCGCCAGCGACGTGATATTCTTTTTGGAGCCACTGCGCCAACTCGATGACTTCGGCGCCAGCCTCTGGGGGGACTTGATCAAGACTGGTCCAATACTCGTTGGCGATGATGAGAAAGTGAACGCGAGTGTGCGGATAGGGCCACTGATTAGCGGTGACGTACCAAAAACGCCCGGTTTTAATTACGGGGAGGTGATGATATTTAGCCAAGTTGGCGGGCAAAAACGGGCTTTCGCCAGCGTCAAGACTAGCTTGCATGGTGGCGATTTGGTCGGGGTAACGGGCGTTGTCGATATCAAGATTGGGTTTGGTGGACATAAGACTTTCAATTTAGATCGCAGCGGGAATTTTTTTAATTGCTGGGTGAGGATGGTAGTCTACAAGTTCGAAATGCTCGGGGCGGAAGGCGAAAATATCGTCTGGCGGGTTGACGAGACGAATGGTAGGTAAGGGCCGCGGTTGCCTGGCGAGCATTTCACGGACTTGCTCTTCTTGATCGAGGTAAATGTGAGCATCGGAAATCGTGTGTACAAATTCGCCCGGCTCCAAACCAGTGACGTGAGCGACAGCAAGCAGGAGGGCGGAGTATTGCACCAGATTGGAAGGGACGCCCACCGGGAGATCGCCAGAACGCTGGAACATGTGCAGCGAGAGGCGATTGTTGATCACGCGGAAATGCATCCAGCCGTGGCACGGACAAACGACGACTTTTTGCTGCCTGCCGTCGACGCGGTAGATGTATTGGGGGATCCATGGGGTGATAAAATGGGTACGCAGTTGCGGTTGTTGTTTGATTTGCTCAATCAGGTAGGCGAATTGATTGAAACTCTCGCCTTCACTGGTGGGGAAGTCGTGAAAAGCGGCACCGTAGCTGCCAGGACCCAAGTCACCAGTGGACAGACCGCGCTTGTGGCATTTTTCTTCGGTGACCCAGGCTTTCCACCAACGGCAACCAAATTTTTCCAATTCTTCTTGAGTGCGAGCGCCGTTGATAAAAGCGAGAATTTCGCCCACAGCGGAGCGCCAAAAACCAGAGATGTCGCGCTCGGTGATGACCGGAAAACCTTGAGCGAGATCAAATTTCATGGGCGGGTTGCCAAAAATCATTTTAGCATCGACGCCTTGTTGGCTGGGTAGGGTGACTCCGTTTTCCAAAACTCTTTGTAAGAAATCTCGATATTGAGTGTCAATTTTTTGCATACACGCTATTATAATCTAAAAACGCTGGTTTAATCTTGCAAATTTTGCGCCAAAAAGTCACAAATTGCAAATTTTTCTGATTGATCAAGGAAATTTCCAACATCACGGTCGGTATAGAGGAATTGTTCGCCGCGAGCGACGCTCCAACCTTTCATTAAAAAAGTCAAACTTAAAAATTTGTATTCTTCAAGTGAAATTTGATTATTTGTATATTTTTCGTCTAATTGAACAAGATATTCTTTGGCGGTCTGGCGTTCGGTGGGAGAGAGGTTTTGGAAAGTCAAAGAACGCAGGCGCTGAATGAGGCGCAGAATTTTTTTGTGGTTGATTTGAGTTTGACGATCGTTCATATGCTGTATTTTACCATAAAACTCTTGAGACGACGTTGACAAATGAAGGCAACTGCCTCTTGACTTTTGTGGAAAATCAGGTATAAACAAAGGCAAGAAAGAGGCGGCAATGACATAGTTTTTTTGTGTGCACATGTAAGAATTTTAACCTATATAGAGGTATTTTTTTGAAGGATAAAATGACAAAAGATAAAGTATTTAATTTAATTCACAAAGAAGAGCGCCGCCAGAAAGCAAAAATCGGTTTGATCCCGTCAGAAAATAACATTTCTCCTGAAGTGGCGAAAGCATTGGGGTCGGTTTTGACCAATAAATACGCTGAAGGCTATCCCGGGGCACGCTATTATGAAGGTAATCAGGTGATTGACGAAATTGAGCTTTTGGCGCAGGAGCGACTGAAAAAACTTTTTGGTGTACCAGAAGTGAATGTGCAGCCTTACTCTGGGTCGCCAGCCAATAGTGCTGTGGAGTTTGCATTGCTGGAAAACGGTGACACTCTGATGGGTTTGGAGCTGGCTTCGGGTGGACATTTGACGCATGGGCACCCAAAAGTGACGTTTTCTGGGCGTTTTTTCCGGTCGGTGCAGTATGGCGTGGGTAGCGATGGCAAAATTGACTTTGCGCAAGTGCGCCGCCTGGCAAAACAAGAAAAGCCCAAGCTGATTATTGCTGGCAACACTGCTTATCCGTTTGAGTTGGATTTTGAAAAATTTGCGGAAATTGCCGACGAGGTGGGGGCGTATTTGCTGGCTGATATTTCTCACATTACTGGCTTGGTAATCGCAGGGGCGCACCCGTCACCGTTCCCGTATGCAGATGTGGTCATGAGCACTACACACAAGACTTTCCGGGGACCACGGGGGGCGATGATCATGGTTACAGATAAAGGTTTGAGCAAAGACGCTCAGCTGGCGGCGAAGATCCGCAAGGCAGTATTTCCGGCACTACAGGGCGGACCGCACAATGCGACCACGGCTGCGATCGCGGTGGCGGCAGGGGAAGCACTGCAACCAAGTTTCAAAAAATATGGTCGGCAAATCAAGAAAAATGCCGCAGCACTAGCGGTGGCATTGCAAAAAAAAGGTCTCACTTTGGTCGGCGGCGGGACGCAGACGCATTTAATGCTGATTGACTACAGTGATCAAGCGCCAGGCATGGGCGGTTTAATTGCGTATGCTCTGGACGTGGCAGGGATTTATGCCAACAAAAACACCGTGCCTGGAGAAAAAGGTTCGCCGGTGTATCCCTCTGGATTGCGTTTGGGGACGCCTTTGGTGACCACGCGGGGGATGGAAGAAGCGGAAATGAAGCAGATTGCAGCCTGGATTGCGCGCGTGAGTGCTCACATGGCGCAAAAGTATCCTTTGCCTGAGGATCCGGAGCAGCGCAAATACTTTGTGTCGCGCTATCGCGAAGAAATGCTGACTGATGAGGTTTTGGTAGCGACGGCCAAGGAAGTCAAGAAAATGGCTCAGCAATTCCCGCTTTTTGCGGAAAAATGGCGAGCCGTGACCAAATAATACCCGAAAAAATACCGAAATTGCTAAAATAAACATGTCAAAATTACCTTGATAAAACAGGGTAATTTTGTTTTGTACGCCACCGGGAGCACGAAAATTTACCGAAAATTTGTACTTGACGCGATGGGGTGGCACACTGGCGAGTATAGTGGTATAATAGCGAAGCTATGCAGATTAATAAAGACGAAGTGTTTAATAAGACGTTTTGGCGCAATCTGGCCACGATTGCCGGGGGGTTGGTGTTGTACGTTTTGATGCAGCATTTCAAGGAAATTGTGGATGGTGTGGTGAAGTTTGCTCGTCTTTTGGCGCCTTTTGCTTGGGGCTTTGTATTTGCCTTTTTGCTTAATGGCATGATGATGTTTTTTGAAAAAAAATCATTTGCGACGATCAAAGAGCGCAGAGTGCGGCGAGCTTGGTCACTGACAACGACCTTGGTGATTTGTCTGGGAGTGATCGTGGTACTTTTTTCTTTTATGATTCCGCAGTTGGGTGCGAGCATCGCGAGCTTGGGGAACAAATTGCCAGAGTACGCGAAAACTTTGCAAGCGTATTTAAATGGCATTTTTCCGTCGTTGGAAATCTCGTCTGAGGTGATTATGCGTTGGTTTAACAGTCTGTTTAGTGCCGACAGCGTGAGTACGATTTTCTCTTATTCGGGGCAGGTAGCGGGCACGGTTTTAAATATGTTTATCGGTTTGGTGGTGGCGGTGTATTTGCTTTTTAACAAGGAAAAATACAGTCGCCAGGCGAAAGGGATAGCTTACGCGCTTTTTCCAGATGTGTGGGTGTACCGGTTGCTGAAAATTATCCGTTACGCCCATCGTACTTTCACTGGCTTTTTTTACTCAAAACTGCTGGACTCGCTGGCGGTAGGGGTGATTTGCTTTGTCGGGATGATGTTTTTTGGCATGAGTAAGTATGCCCTTTTGATCAGTGTAATTGTGGGTTTGACCAATATTATTCCATTTTTCGGACCGTTTATCGGAGCGGTGCCAGCAATTATCATTCTTTTGGCAGAAAGTCCGGTGCAAGCGTTTGAATTTGCGGTTTTTATCTTGGTGTTGCAACAGTTTGACGGCAATATCATGGGGCCGAGAATTATGCAAAATTCAATTGGTTTACCGGCAATTTGGGTGATGTTTGCGATTTTGGTGGGTGGGGGACTATTTGGCTTTGCCGGCATGATCATGGGGATTCCGGTCTTTGCGATGCTTTACGAAATGTTTGATGAGTGGCTGAAGGCCAGACAAAATGAAAAACGCGTTTTGGAGAAATCTGGAGTTTAGTTTTGAGCAAGAGGAAGAATGGCGCGATCTCAAACGCGAGGTTCTGGACGGTGGGATTTATTATTTTGAAACTGAGAGGCGCGAACCGATTATCATTGACGGTGGGGCGCATGTTGGCTTGGCGACGCTGTATTGGAAGTGGTTGTATCCGGAAGCGAAAATCTGGGCTTTTGAGCCCAATCCTCACTTGTTTGCGCTTTTACAGCGTAATTTGGAAAATAATCAGGTGCAAGGCGTGACGGCGATCCAGGCTGCTTTGGGCAAGCATGAGGGTGAGGCGCAATTTTGGATTGATGCGACGGCGTGGGCGTGGTGGAGTGTGGGCTCATTTCACCGCGGAGCTTGGAATGGCGAGCAAAAAGACCAAGAGGTAATAACGGTAAAATCGGTACAATTGAAGACTTATGTACAAAAATTGCCGCGGGTGGATTTGCTCAAACTTGATGTGGAAGGGGCGGAAAGCATGATTTTGCGTGGCTTGGGTGAGGAGTTAGAAAAGGTGCAGCATTTGATTTTTGAATTTCACCCCACGGGTGAACAACGCCTGGAAGAATTGCTGGCTTTTTTGCAAAAGCGCGGCTTGCAGACGCGAATTTTTAATCGGAAAGGGCAAACGCTCAAAAGCTGGCATGAGAAAGAGTTGGTGCTGGTGGAAGCCGAGCGTGAAAGCGAATAATACCCGAAAAAATACCGAAATTGCTAAAATAAACATGTCAAAATTACCTT
>CAYQLH010000033.1:0-9797 GCA_964418385.1 uncultured Pseudomonadales bacterium | reverse complement strand
GACTAAAAATAATGAATATGGCAAACCTGGCGAGCTTCAACAAGTAATTGCTCTTGCTGTGGAAGAGCTGCGCAATCCTTTGAGCTATTATTGGGCTGGTAAAACAGAAACCACACAAGCTGATTTGTTGCCAAAACTGATAGATAAAGTCTGGGGCATTTACTGCGCCACTGAAGGTAAAGATACAATGGCCCTTGAAAGCAAGCACGTGCAAGAATTCTACAAGCAGATGATTTTGGCCAAAATTGCTCGTGATGACTTGGTACGCAAGTACGCGGTGGAGGCTTACGGCACTTGGTTTACCGCTCTCAAAAACAAGCAGTGGGATAAACTCACCGATACCGGTGTCCTCGCCGCTACCACTTATCAGATCGTCCGCGGCGACAAAGACTTTTACCTTTATCTCAATGGCATCATCGATCTGGAAAACGTGGTCAACGAAATTCAGCAGCAAATCGATCACTATTTCCCAGAAGAAGATGATGATGAAAAACAATATGTGGCCATTAAAGCTGAACTCCGCCGTTTGCGTGATGAGCGTTCTCAATTACGCGATGCTGAAGCAAGAGAGAAAAAAAACTTGGAAATAGATGCCAAGCGAGGCGAACTTTCTAAAGTTAATAAACGTCACAATCATTTGGCAGACGTCAATAATCTTAAAGATCAAATCCAAAATTTCCTTAAAGTCATGGATGCTGCAAGTCCTTGGCAAACAATTGAGCAGCGCACTCGAGCAAAAGCACAAACGGAACGAGATGTCACTGCACTCAATGTAACTCGTGAAGCTATGCTTCCAACAATAAAAAACAATCACGGTGGTCGCTTGCCCAAAAGACTTTTTATCGCAGAGTTTATGAAGGAGCATCCATATGCTAGTAAAAAAACCTTAGATAATGCAGTCGCCAATAAACTCAAGGATAACATCATTTATGACGACGAACTGGAAGAAGAAGGCGAACCAGCTCTTGAACCAGTCGTGCACAAATTGGAAAACGATGCAGAAGAGGGACCTTTAGATTATCGCTACAAACCAAAGAATTTATTTGATGATGTTGCAACCGTGGAAGAATACCTCAATACACCACCAATAAATCGCGATCGCGCTCCTGCCCCAGATTGGAAAGATGCTCATCATGCATTTGCCGAGATTTTGGAGACGTGTAGCTCTAAAGTGGATGCCAACACTATCAAAGATATTGACAGTATTGTCAAAAGAATGAATACAACCTTTTCTCGTATGATTTGTTTGACGTTTGACAAAAAACATCCAGGCACTATGGCTATTGCATGTAATGCTGCCGCTCGATATTATCTTAATATTCTTGCTGCTATCGGTGGCAGCGATGATATTCGCACTTATGATCAGAATGGCCAACCAACAACTCAAGCCAGGCTTTACGAAGAGGCGTTTAGAGAAGGTTACAATCGTATCATATTTGATCTTGGATTGCCAGATGAAGAAGGTAAAAATAAACCATTGTATAACGAACGCATCGAATCAATTGTTGCTGCCAACAAAAAATATTGTATGAAGCCGCAGCGTGACAGCAGATTAAGGGAAGAAGATAATCCCTTTATCGAATCGGGTAGCAAACTGCTCAAACAACGCTTCTGGTATGAACCATGGCGGATGCGCGAATATGTGGTTTTTGATGAAAATGGTGATATTGTTGGTTATACCGACGATGCAAACACCGAACACATTTTTGCCAAGTGGGATGGAAAAGAGATGAAACTAGAACCAGGAGAGAGACTTCCAGAGACATATCTATCGAACACACAACGCGCTGTCGATCCCAAACGCGATTTATAAACTCATCGGTTAGCGTGATAGGGGAGAGTGCGCAGTTGACACTCAGCTTAACTGAGCATTTTCACCAAAAATGAAATTTTGCGCAGTACACACCACGTTTCGCTGCGCATTCTCGCTAAATTTGCAATTTTGCGCAGCCTATGCTATGATCAACTCTCATGAGAAATTCATCGTCAATACTTATCTGAATTGATTGTCCTAATGGGTACACCAGACATCAAAGTGATCACTGGCGTCCGCCGTGCTGGCAAATCAACACTTTTGCACGATTTTGCCTCTTACATCCACCAAGAGCAACCTCACGTCAATCTCATTCTTGTAGACCTTAACAATCTTGAGCAAGAGCATTTACGTGAGTATCACGCCTTACATCACTACATCACTGAGCGTCACGTCGATAGTGTACCCAATATCGTCCTTATTGATGAAGTGCAGATGTGTTCACAATTTGAACTTGCCATTAATAGTTTGCACAATTCGCGCCAATACGATCTTTATATCACTGGCTCCAATAATTTTTTGCTTGGTAGCGATCTCGTCACTCTTTTTTCTGGTCGCACTTACAGTCTGGAAGTCTCCCCTTTTTCTTTTCGTGAATACCTGGATTATTTTCCTCAAGAAAATCATTATGCAGCTTTCCGGCAGTATCTGCAAGACGGTGGTTTTGCTGGCTCATACAACTATACCGATGTTGTGCGCAAAAACCGGTATCTTGCTGAAGTCTTTGACACTATTGTTGTCCGTGATATTCAAGATAAACATCACCTCAAAAACACGAGTCTGCTTTCGCCTTTAATAGATTTTATGGCAGACAATATTTCGCGACAGATGTCAGCACGTTCTCTGGCTGTCAGTTTAAGCCAACAAGGTGAGGTGGTGTCACCCAATACCGTCAGCAATTATCTTGACTACTTGATCGATGTTTTCGTGTTGCGTCGTCTGCACCGTTATGATATCCAAGGTAAAAAATATCTCGCCTCACAGGAAAAGTATTATTTGATCGATCACGCTTTGCGTGGTGCACACTTGGGGCACAAGAACGCCGATTATTCCAGCATTTTTGAAAACATCGTTGCTATTGAACTTCTGCGCCGCGGTTGGGAAGTGTATGTGGGTACCCTGCGTCATTGCGAAATTGATTTTGTTGCTCAAAGGCAAGACGAAAAAATCTATATTCAAGTGTCATATAGTATCGACGTCCCAGAAACTTTTGCCCGCGAAGTGCGCTCGCTTCTTTCTCTCAAAAACGCTTACCCCAAATACTTAATTACCAGCACTTATCGGCCTGAATATTCGCACGAAGGCATCCACGTCATTGATATTGCTGACTGGTTGCTTGCTCCCGATCGTGCTTGTTAATGCTGGAATTTTGCGCAGTGCTAGCTATATCCTGATGCTCTAAAATCAAATATCTACTTGCTCGCGCTATCTCATCATATCAAATATCTGGTTCTGTTATCATATACCTGAATACGTTGTTAGTTATTTTTTCTACGTTTCTTTTTTTATCCGGGACTCATGCCAGCGTGACTTCCAAATGCAGCAGACAAGGAAGCGATGTTTAAACGCAATCTTTCTATTTCTTCATCTGAAGCACCGCGCCGTTTTGCTATTTCGAGTGCTCTCTCAAGTTGCACTTTCTGTACATAAGCTTCGTCATCTAATTGTGGATTTTGAACAAAGTCAAAAGAATTTATTACTTCCCTCATAGCTGCACCCGCACCCATCTTACGACCAAGTCGTCTCAAATGAGTACCTGCACCTTCAGTCCTTGTTTTGTAATCATTGCTGAAAGCATTGTCGTACACCTCCTTCATTCGCTTGTCTTCTTCCTTGATTCTAGACTTTCGACGCTTTCGCGCGTCAGCCAAACTTTGAGCAGCCTGCTTAATCTTTGCTTTTTGCAGTTCGTCATACTGAACTGAAAGTTGCTCATGTCTCTTTTGATCTTTCTTCATCCTTTCGTCGGTAAGTTGACTAATCAGTATAGTATACAGGTCGGCAGTACTCATATGCT
Organism: uncultured Pseudomonadales bacterium; assembly: GCA_964418385.1. Lineage (GTDB taxonomy): Bacteria > Patescibacteriota > Microgenomatia > UBA1400 > PJMF01 > RGIG2560. The sequence continues at coordinate 5,967 of CAYQLH010000033.1, read as the reverse complement.
GATCACGGTAAAACGTAGATCCATCTTTGTCAAGCTGCTGCAATAAATATTCATTTTCAGAAAATTTTGGATTTGCCTGTCTGGCATATTCAACATAAGCCTTATAACTATTTTGAAAATCACTTTCAATAGCTTTTCTATCTCCAAGAACGGCCATCTTCTTCTTAATATCTTGTAAATCTGCATCGGTGCCTTGTCTCGCAGCCTCAAGTTTTTCAGAAGCTTCACTCGTTGCTTTAGCATAATCGGTGTCTATCTCACTTCTCTTTGTCTTATGCACGTCACCTTCTTTTTTGAGAGCATCTTCTGCAGTTGCACGAGCTTTGAAATAGTGTCTAGTATTATTCACTCCAGTTGCAACAACCCCGCCCACAAACCCGGTCACTTGTCTTCTTGCAAAACTCTGCGCGCCGTTAATCGCTCCCGTAACCGCCCCAGTTATGCGACTGCCTCCGTGCGCCATCATCTGCCCGCCAGCATAATTAAATTGCTGCTCCATGAAACCCGCCCCGCCGGAAATTTTATTGCGTATCCCCGCCGTGATTTCTGGCAGCGCCAGCAACATTGCAAGGCTCAACACCATGCCAACGCCCTGCGCGCCCAAGCCACTATCACCAATCAAGTATGGCGGCACAAAACCAACATTGCTACCACCACTTTGGGTGTAAAAATTCATCAAACCAATCATCACCACCATCACGAAAGTCACCACGAAAGGCGCGAGATTGGCAATAATTTTTTTGATCCAACCGCTGAAGCTTTTTGTACCCGGGATCGCATGCATCATCAAGAAAAACGGCGAAAACACGGTGTACAAAAGCACCGCTGCGTAGGATTTGAGCAAGATAAAAAGCAAACGGAAAAGACTGTAGAGGAGAGCAATCATAAAAATCAATGTCACGACGCCACCGGCAACCCAGCCAGACAATTTAGAAATAATGCCGGCGTTTTCGCCACCCATGAAGGTTTTCACCATTTTTGAAACGCCTTCGAAAACACTCGATGTGCGCCCCGCCAAAATAATACTTGCCAAGTCGCCAAAACTGCCACCTATCAGCATGCCTTTGGTGACAGTCGTATCGCCAGAAAAAGTGGTGCCACCATTGATATTAACGAAACCACCCAAAACGTACATCAGCCAGTACATCAAATCGATCATAAAACCCGCAATCGCGTAAGAAAAAGTCACCAAGATCAAAGCCACCACAATCCGTGGCAGTGCTTGTTGTGCCGTCACCGAGGCCTGTGAACCAGAGCCTTGGCGGAAAAGTATCAGCATAGAAATTACGATAATCACAATCGCAAACACCATGTACACCAGATTGCGAAACACCCGCCACAGCTGCAAAAAAGGCGCCAGCGCAAAGTAGCCGTAGCCCTGAGCGTAAGTGGGGGAGGCAAGACCAAAAGAATTCATCGCGTCTGCCACGTAATAAGCACCACTTGCCGGGGGATTGTAAGTCATGGCAACTAAATCACCCATTTTACCGAGAGCACCAACATCGCCAAGCTTGGTGCCATCGGGATCACCACCAATCAATACTTCCGCTGCAGCAAGACTCGCATTCACGTCTGTTCGTTTATATACAGCAAAGTTTGCTTCACTTTCTTTGATGGCGTCTACTGCCTCGTGATGACTCACCACTGGTTGTTCATAACCATTGGGTGTTTTCAAAATTAACTCGTCAATTTCTTCTTGCGTGGCTGGCTCGTTGTTAACATACTCTGTATCCATCGCCCGCGCGCGATTAAAAACACTATTGACAGTGATCGCCACCACCACGCTCAAAAAGAGAAAAATTGCCACGTATCGTGCCCAAGGCTTTTTAGTCAGCGCTTTCATACTCGATACTTATATTATACAACACTTTTTGCCAATTGTAAACGCCAAAAACCCTGGCACGTCGCTTTCTTTAGTCTGAAAATTTTACGAAGCCGTGAGAGCCGGTACACTGATATCGGTCTTACCAAAACCAATCGTGAGCACCAACTGATAAAGCGCCCACACCGACGCCAGCACCAAAAGCCCCACCACCGCCGCCACGATTTGATGTCGCGCTTCTTCTAACTTGGTTTTATCACCGCCAGAACGGATCCAGTTGATCGCTCCCATGACCATATAAAAAAGTGCCAAAAGTGCCGCCGTCACGATCACCAATGTCACCAATGCTTGTCCAAGATTGCCGGCATCGGTGGCTACTTCCACTTGCGGCTTCAGTGATGCCAAAGTCGCTCCCGCCGCCAGCGCGCCCGCGGGCGCCACGCTCGCCCAAACAAAAAACGTCGCCAGCGCCACTTTGAGATTTCGTCTTAATGTCTTTTTGCTTAACACGACCTCATTGTAGCCGAGCCGCGCTCACTTGTCAAGAGAGCAAATTATTCCTTTGTATCAAGAAAATTATCAATACTGCTTGATGAAATTATTCCGCTGCTGCCAGTAGCTCGTCCAACCGCGTGTGAAAATCACCTTGCCACAGGAAACTGCCCACCGCCACGCTGTTCACGCCGTGAGCGTCCAGTTGTCCCAACTCCGCCGTTTTCACGCCGCCGTCCACCACGACTTCCGGTCGGATTTTATACTCGCGCTCGATCTGTGCCAACTCGTGCAATTTTTCCAAAACTATCTCGTCAAACGTCTGTCCTTGTCGTCCCAAAGGCACCGCCATCAGCACCACTTGATCCAGCAATTTCCAAGCGCCATCATCGATACTATCCAGCGGTGTTTCCAAGTCTAGCGCCAAGCCCGCTTTCCAGCCGCGCTCCCGCACTGCCTGCAAAAATGCTTCTTGCTCGCTCATCCGCTCCAGTTGCCCCGCCACTGCGTGCACCGGGATCGTTTCGCCTTGCGCCGCCAGCTCCCACACGTAGTCCAACGGGTCTTGCGTCATAATGTGGAAATCCGCTTTGAGTTCGCCAAAATCCACGTTGATAAGATCATACGGTGTCACCGTCAGTTTTGGTGCCAGCGTCCCATCCAGCAGATCTATTTGCACTCGCTCCAAGCGACCATCTGCCGCTACCGTCGCCACTTTTTCTTGGAGCGCTTCCACGTCCGACTCAAGTACTGCTGGTAAGATTCTCATTTTTTCTCCTTTGCAAAGGCTCGCGCGCGAAACGGTCCACTTTGGCCAGCCGCCGCGCAAAACGTTCCTCGTGCGCTTTTGGTGTTGTCAAAAAAGTTTTGATCAATTGTTTTTGTTTGTCGATTAAAGTATACTCTGCTGCGATTGCTAGCGCGTTCAAATTATTGTCCGCCGTTGCCGTCCGCACTTGCTCCACGGTGAGCGCCAAACCGCAATAAATCCCTTCGTGGCGATTGGCAGCGATATTCACGCCCACGCCTGAGCTACACCACAAAATCATTTTGGCATTTTCTTCTTGCCAAAACTGCGCCACCGCCGCGCGCACGAAATCCGGAAAATCGTCACCCGGATCCGCGCCGTGCGCGCCCACGTCCACTACCTCGTGACCCTGCTGCTTGAGCCATTCGCCGATCTGTTTTTTGCAGTTAAAGCCACCGTGGTCTGCCGCCAAAATAATTCTCATATCGCCGATTATACCACCAAAAACCGCGATCAGATAATCAATTACCGCCTGCAATCAAAGTTTAAGAACACTCTTGACTTTGCGTCTTGCCGTCTTCGCTCACTGTCAGTGTATTGTTGTTTAAGTTGTAGCGATACACGCGACCCAAGCTGTCAATCGTCAACGTGTTGCTCACCGCATCGTACACTGGCGCACTGTAGGCTTTGCACGTATAGAAATTACCCAACTTTGGCATTGAGTCACCACTGACCAAACTATTGCGCACCAGCTGACCGTTTTCGTGATCATACTCCAGTGAGAAAATCTCGCTTATTTTGCCGTTGCTGCCGCCGTCCACTTTTGCCAAAAGGAAAGCGTCTTTGCTGGTGACACCAAACAACATGTTGTCGCCGTAAGCATTGGTAGTGTAGTTACTGATTTCTGCCAATACATTCGGTGTGGGCATGTAATAATAGATCACCCCGTTTTCACTTTGATTGTTTTCTTCAAAAAGATAAATAATCTCTGCTGCGCGTCCCGCCACTCTCGACGCTTCCGCGCGGACGCCGTTCAGGCTTCCCAAGGTGTCTTGCATCACTTGCGACGGTGACGCTCCACTGCTACTGACGCGGTACAAGACAAAATCTTGTCCCTTGCGCGTCCAAATGTAAAGTGTTTCGCCAGTGGTCGCCAAACGCGTTTGGCTGTCCACGCCGTCCAAGATTCTCTCTGCTTGACTTGTTGTTTGCATCGTGTCCACGCTGATGCGCGCCAGCGTGTTGCCGTTTGTCGTTTTTGCCAAGTAATAATAGTAGCCTTGCCACGCCGCTTGTGTTTTGTCACCGTTTTTAATTTCTAGCCGCTCTAGCGATGCTTTTTCGTCTATTTTTTTGCTATTGTTGCTGTTTGTCGTTGCGCTACTCCCGCTTGTATCGTTGCCAGTTACCGCGGCGACAGACTGAGTTTCGCTTGCGCTTGTGCTCGTTGTGGACGTTGTCGCGTTGCTTGTCGCTTTGTTGGTTTGCGTCGCAGACTGACCATCGGCCGTTGGCAAAGCGCTGATCGCATTGGTACTTGTTGTCGTCGGCGCTGTCGTGCTTTGATCTTGACCATTCAGTGTCGCTGCGCCACTGGCCGTCACTGGTGCTGATTCAGATTTCGCCGCGCGCGCAGTGCCTTGCAAAATCGCCGGTTTTTCCAAATCTTTCCACGCCGCTACCAGTGCGCGCGCGGCTTCAGACGTATTGCGTCCACTCTCATCGTACAAAGTTTTATCTTCATCGCGTATATTCCACACCACCACCAATTCGGGAGTGTCTTCAAAACGATAACGCGTGTAATAATCATCATCCACGTTTTCTATCAACAGTCGCTGCGCGATCACTTCTTTAAGCGGCAAGCGCACCATCGTGGTTTCAAAGTAGTCGGCAGTTCGTGCTTCCAGTTCCACGCGTCCATTATAATAAAAAGTATAAATCACGTCTTCGCGCACTTCATCCACGCGCATGTAATAATTGCGAGATTTAAAAAAATAACCATAAGTGAAAACAATTTCACGCCAATACCACGCGCTCACGCCCGCTATCGCCAAAACTGCCACCACGATCACCGCCAAGCGCACTTTTTTCAAAAACGCCATCACTGCAGTTTTTATTTTTTCCAGCACACTTGCGAAACCTTGTTTCACCTTTTCGGTGCCACTCGCTCGCGTCACTTCTGCATTGGTATCCGTTTCCGGCAGGGGAGGGATCACCTCCGCCGTCGCTTTGTTTTTGTGTTCGCTTTTTGTTGTCTCTGTCATGCTTCCATTATAGCATTTCCTGCACTTTCCGCAATAGTCAGCCGGCTGCCCGGGGGTTGATGTTTGCAAAAAACTTCGCCCCCGCCCGAGAGGAGACAGACGAGGTGCAGTCTCAGTCAGAGGGGAGGGGAGATTTCCCCGCTTGCCATTGCCACGATTTATGGTAAAATACCACCGACCAACTTAATTAGTTAACGCAGAAGGGAGTAAATCAAAAAATTCAACCAAAGAGTTTAATTAAAAACTTTGCTCGTATCAAGCAGGTTTTTGTGTATGTTAATCACATGTGCGATCAGGCAGATAACCTTTGCCCGACCATTATTAACGTGCGATTAACATTCCCTTCGTTAACGTTAAGTTGGTCCGGTCGGGTCAGAGCATTGGCTCGGGTTATCTGCCTGTAGTATTTACAGACACTGGATCCACCCCGTCCGCGAGACATACAAATAAACATAGGAAGGCAGCAATGCTCAAGCGTGTATGGCGTGTTGTTAATTTGGTCATGCTAGGTTTGCTTATTTTCGTGTCTGTAAACTTAGCATATTTGTCACCTTTTCGGGAATCTTGGCGAGAGAACATTGCCACGGCAAAAGTGCATATTTCCAAAACAAATAAATTAGCCTTTACCGCTCACGCCGCCA
>CAYQLH010000032.1:0-9946 GCA_964418385.1 uncultured Pseudomonadales bacterium | reverse complement strand
AATTATCACCGTCTTTGGCCATATTGTAGCGCCCTGAGGTCGCACTGCTGCGCGCTTGCGCTGCCGTCAAACCATCAATCTGACTAATAGTATTAACGTAGGTCGCGACCTGATCAGCCAAACTAATCGCTGACGCACCAGGAGTCGCAAAAAGGTAGACAATACCCCCAGTATAATCTGGTGTCACCGTCACTGCGTCCGAGCGATAAGAAGTTTCCAGCACCTCATTCGGGTAAAATTCGCTTCCCAAATCCAAATTAATCTGCGTAATCGCCGCCAAATTATCATTGTCAAAGTGAGCCGCTAAAACAGTGTTAATTTCGCCAATCGTCGTCACCGAGTTGAAAGCAATATTCAAAGGCGCGCCGTCAGCCAAAGTAAGTTCATTAAGCTTTTTACCGGTGGTCGTGATATCGCTTCCCGTGGCCAAATAATGATTTAAAGCCCCCATGGTGCCGGTAAAATTGATCTCATCCACTGGCGCCGTCTCATCATCCACCGCTGCCTGCGCACACCAAGTCGTACCTTCACCGCCGGTACATTGACTCGCCGTCACCATCAGCGGATTGTCCGCCGCTTGCACCTTGCCCGCAAAAGCCAGCGCCCCCACTAATACTAGCGCCATTTGTTTTGATCTAAATTTTTGCCACATATTTTACCCTTCATGTTTACCCTGTATCAGACTGACCACGCAGCCAGCCGAGTTCACAACTCACTCATAGCAATCATATTGTTGTTATTGCAACTATGCGTAACTGTATCATACATAATCAAACTTGTCAAGAAGTAAAAATATGCACCAAAAAAACATCAGCAAAATCCTGATTCTTCCACAAAATATCATCAAAGCGATAAAACAGCAAATAGCAACATTCCCAGCTGTTACCGGGTATTTTGGTAGCGAAGTATCTTATATTATATCACAAAATGTCATTTTTGTCAAGAGGCAATTTTAGCACTAGCACTTGCAAATTGCTAATTGCGGGTGTATAATAACTCTCTATGCCAACAAAAAAAGACTACTACGAAGTCCTGGGTGTCGCCAAAACCGCCAGCGAGGACGAAATTAAAAGCGCTTACCGCAAACTCGCTCTCAAGTATCATCCTGATCGCAACAAAGAACCAGGCGCCGAAGCACGCTTCAAAGAAATCAACGAAGCCTACCAGATCTTAAGTGACAAATCCAAGCGCGACAAATACGATCAATTCGGTCATTCCGCTTTTGATCCCAGCAGTGGCATGGGCGGCAATCCTTTTGCTGGTGCTTATCAGCAGGGACCGTTTACCTGGACCTACTCGACCTCAGGTAATCCCTTTAGCGACACCGACTACATCGATCCTTTCGAAGTTTTCAACAGCTTTTTTGGCGGCGGTGGCAATCGCTCCGGTTTTGGCGGTCGCGCCCGCATGCCCAGTTATTCGCTCCACTTAAGTTTTATGGAAGCGGTCAGCGGCACTCAAAAAACGGTCGAAGTCGGCGGACGCCAGCAAACCATCAAAATCCCTGCCGGCGTCGACGATGGTACCCGCATTCGCTTTAAAGATTTTTACGTGACTTTTGACGTCGGCACCGATCCTTATTTCAAACGTCAAGGCGCCGACATCTACGCCGACGTCAATGTTCCTGTTTCCGCCTTAATTTTGGGTGCCACCATTAAAGTGAAAACTTTAAACGGCGAGGTCAAAATGAAGGTCCGCGAAGGCACTCAATCGCACACCATGCTCCGCCTAACAGGGGAGGGGATTCCGGTTTTGGGTAGCCGCAACCGCAAAGGCGATCTTTACGTCCGTCTCATTGCCAAAATTCCCGAAAAAATCAACCGCCAACAACGTCAAGCTGTCTCCGCTTTGCGCGACGTTGGTTTATAAATTGTCGTCCTAACGACCAAAAAAATGGCTCAATTGCCCCCAGGTCCGATTTGCACTCGCGCCCGCGCTCACAGTTGCCGCCATGGCTGGTGCTGTCGCTTGTGCTTTTGCTGCTTGCTGAGCCCCAATCTGGGCAATCGTGGCTCGCGCTGCTTCCAGATCACGCTCGTCTTGGACATGTTTTTGCGCCAAAGCCTCAGCCGCAGCTAATTGTTTTTGCTGATGCGCCGCAATTTCTGCCATTCGCGGTATCTGCACAAAATAAAGTTTCACTTTGTCATTTAAAGCCAAACCGCTAGCTCGCAAACCCAAAGCTTGCAATTTGGCTGTCAATTCGTCACCAGTCGACTGCTGTTTATCCATATCGGCGCTATTATACACCCAAAATAATATTTTTATTGACCCGATTTTACGCTCCATCCCAAAGCAATTGAGCGCAATCATAAGGACATCTTAAAAACCCATAAAAATCGTATTTTTGCATCTTTCACTCTGGTAAACAACCCATAATTTTTTTGAGCACAAAAATACTTGCACTTTTAATAATTTTGTATTATAATAAGAAAAGCCGATTTTATCAGGCTTACAAAGCAAAATAGAAAAATGATGGATAATTAAGGAAAATATGTTAAAAAACAATAAACTGCTTTACATTTTACCAGAGATGTCTTTCACCGCTTCCGTCGGGGAAACACCCAAGGCAGATTATTATTTTGTCCAAACTTTTCACCAAATCAACGGTGAATTCATGAAAGATGAAAACTTCATCCACGAAAGCCTCAAAAAACTTTTTGAACGGGTAGAGGAGGGCACGTATACACTGGTACTTCCGGATTTTCTTTTTACCGACACCATCATCAATGTCCCCGAAACTGACGATGTCAAAATTGCTCAATATCTGCGTGATCAACTACTGCCACGAATTGAAGTTTCCACGTTTTCTCACGAAACCCGCACTTCTGTCCTCTTGCAGCGCAAAACGACCTCCAAGGTCCAGCTTTCTGCTTTTGAAAAAGAACTCGCTGCCAGTTTAAAACTCGCCATTGGCGCGCGCAACATTACTATTGACGACATCGTGCCTTTGTCTTGGGCTCTCAAAGCGGCTGTCAGCCTGGAACCATCACTGACCATCGCTCAAGTGGGTGAGCGTCTCTACTTAGCCGAGCATTACATCGGCATCAACCAGACTATCAGCACGCCCATCAACGACCTTGACGTTTTGGCTGAAAGTGTGCGCACTCTTAAAGGCTCCGATCCCAATCTCCAAACGACTTACCTTTTCACTTCCGAGCTGGTGGAAGAAAAACTCAAGAAATTCTTACTCAAGACTCTTCCTGTACAGCAACTGACAGAAAATATGGACGCAGAGGCAAAAATTCCGCCATACGTCAAACAAATTATTGAAGTGACAGCGCGCACGCTCTCACTCACTGATTTCGCGGTGCCACGTTTCACGCTCCAAGCAGACGATTTACTCGGTCAGCTGCCCGCTTTGCCGGTGTCCGAAGCCACGGTAGTTGCCAAGGAAGAAAAAGTGGCAACCACCGAAACTAGCGAAGAAAGCATCGACGCTACACCAGCAGAAAAAAAAACTGACGTCGAGGTGCCACCCGCGACCGTAGCCGCTACCACTAGTTCTGTCGCTCGTACCCTCGATCTCAACGCTGCTCCAGCCACACCCTCTCCAGAGGAAGTCAAAGCCAGCGAACCAGAAACCGCTGCTGCTCCGGTAGTCGAAACCAAAGTGGCGCCCGAGCCTCAAGCTGCCCCTGCCGCCACACCAGTGCCTGAAGCGCCAGCAGTTGCAACCGCACCTGCAGTGACGCCAGAAGTCGCTGCGCCGCCGGCAGTACCCACCCCTGCACCTGTAGTACCAGAAGTGACGCCAGAAACGCCCAACACCAAAACTGAGCCGTCAGCACCAGAAGCCGTACCGCAATTAAGCTTCATGACGCCAAAAAAAATTGGCACCGAAACGGCCCCAAGTGACAAAACCGAAAAAACTCCTGCCAAAAATGACAAAAAAGATGATACAATATCATCCAAAGACAAAAAGATTGTCAGCAAGAAGAAAGGTAATATGTCCTCGTTTATCAAGAAACTACTCTTGTTTCTCTTGATATTTATTATTGTGATTGCGCTTGGTATCGGTGTTGGCGTCGCCATCCTCGCCCTCAACGGCAAAGACGTCTTCAAATCCGACGATATCCCGGCTCCAGAGGCAGAAGTTTTGCCCACACCCGAGCCGTCTGTGGAACCAGTCCCTGTGGTGACTGCGACACCAGAAGCAGAGGTTGAAGAAGAAGAAATCGACCCCGCTGATTATAGCGTTAAGGTGGTCAACGCCACCAGCGTTGGCGGACTCGCCGGCAAAGCCAAAACTAGCCTCGAAACTGCTGGTTTCACCAATGTGCAAACTGGCAACGCTGCAGGCACCTACGATGAAGAAGGTACCTTTGTCCTCATGAAGGAAAAGAGCACTGCACTCATCAAAGCTCTCGAGGAAGCCACCGATCGCAAGATGACTTACGACGAAGATTACCAGGTAGAAGACGCGACCGGCAAATTTGACGCCGTCATCGTCCTCAACGAGGAATAACGTGGCCAGAGGTAAAAATCAAGGCGCTAACCCAGGAGTTGGTGTCACCCAAGAAGAATTAGCTGAGGCGGTGTCGCAAGACACCGCCCAACTTGAGTTAGAAAAACTTCAGAAAAAAATTGCTCGTGAAGAACGCAAACAGCGCCGTGAAATTGAAGCCAACCAGCAAAAACAAGCCAAGTGGCTCTTGCCGATGCTCCTTTTTGTGACCATGCTCATTTCTTGGGTGCTTTCCAATCTGGCGATCGAAACACCAGCCGGCTCCAACCCGTCAGCTGATCACACCGCCACCGCGAGCGCGACCACTACCAATTAAAAAACACCGCTATACAGGCAAAATTATAAAATTTACCAAATTAGACCTATAATATTTGACTAATTCCAGACTAATTTTACACGTAATATTATATTATAGGATACTTTCCCGATTTTCCATCTGGAAAATTTAGCCAAAGGTTGGTTAAAGACCTATAATATTTATTAAAGTTACTTCTGACCTAAGGTGCCGTTTTTCTCCAGAGTTGACAAAAGCGTCAAGATTTGCGTTGGTTTGCGTGCGAGTGCTTCAGGAGAAAATTTTTCCAAACCGGCTTCTGAATTATAACCGTAAGTCAAGGAAATAATCGGGATCTTCGCTTTTCGACATGCCTGAATATCGCGGATTTCATCGCCAAAATACACGCACTCACGAGGATCAAGCTTTTCACGACGACAAAACTTTTTGAGCGTTTTCGCTTTGCGCCAAAAACCGTGCGTTTCATTGATACTCCGGAAAACGCCTTCCAAATCATACTGACGCAAGAAATTGGCCACATTTTCAGTTTTGTTTGACGTCACCACGTGCATCACGTAACCTTGATCGCAAAGGGTATTGAGCGTGTAAATAATTCCCGGATAAGCCTTGATACGATATGCATTTTCCCGAACATGTTTTTTGGCCAACGCCAGCAAATAAGCAAATTTCCACCAACCGCCAGGAATCGTCTGAATAATTTCCCAAATCGTTAAACCGCGCAGTTGGTTAACCGTGTGCTCCTGATGAAATTCATCGCCCCATTTTTCGTACTCGCCACGCAAAATTTCCATCGTTGGAGTGAAAGTATCGGCGATCGTCCCATCAAAATCAAAAATCAAAACTGGTTTTGTTTGCATTTTAACCTTTGACAAAAGTTTGTGGCTATGATAAACTAAAGCTTACATTATGTCAATAATCATTTTTATCTTAGCAGCAATTCTTTCCCTAACTCAACCAGCGCGAGCCGACGAAGCCACTCCCGGCGCCATTCAATCTTGTGCTGATCAAGCTGGTGTCAGTTGTTCACAAAGCTACGTCATGGAAGTCAACGGCGAGGAAGGTGATCCCAACGATCCAGATGTCACCACCTTCACCACTTCCACACGGCGTTCAACGCCACGTCTGCTTGGCTCTGGCTACACTTTTGGCAACAAAATCATTTCCGCCAAAAGCACCGCCATCAAAATGAATATCGACAAGCTTTGGGTGGATTTTGGTGGTATCACTCCTGGAATTTTTGCTTCCAATACCAATCTCATCACCATCAGCGTCGACGAAGACACTACTTTAAGCCCTTTGGGGTACGCGCTTTACGTTGCCGAAAATCACAGTCCTTATCTGCTTGAAGACAATCAACGTCTCTTAAACTCGACTACCCTCAAACCTTTCGAACGCCAGGTAATTCCTAATACTCACTGTAACGGCGGCGCCGCCACTTGTAACTACCTTACCGCTGCTACCTGGGACGATCCGGATGAAGCCGGTTTCGGTTATACCGTCACTTGCGACGACAAATGTCCTCTTTTCGCCGGTGGCACGTTTTACCGCGCCTTTGCGGATTTGAGTAATCAAGAAGCTACCCAGGCAGCGCAACTCATCGCTTATCAAGACACGCCTAGCCACACTCTCACTGATCGTCATGTCAATGTCAAATACCAAGTCAGCGCCACCAACGAAAACGAAGCTGGCATTTATACCAATAGTGTTTATTATACGTTAATACCGAGCTATTAAAATGTCAAAAAAACTTTTATCATGCTTCATAATCAGTATTGCTGCGGCTTTTGCGAGTTTCACTCAGCTGCAAGCTGCCACCTTGAGCGTCACGCCCACCACCAACTACCTCGCTCTCGATGCCGGTGACACCGAAATTCTTGACTACACGCTCACCAACGACGCCGATCGAGACGTCAGTGTGCGCCTAGAAGGCGTCAGTTTTACTTCTGACGGGGTCAGCGGTCAACCGCAACTACTGCCGCAACTCGAGTTTCCTTATTTTCAAATGCTTCTTGACAATGAACCTCAAGAAACCGTCACTGTGCCCGCTGGTTCCAACCTGGACGTACAAGTGGCTGTCGCTCCGCCGCTTGGTCTGGAAGTGAAAGAATATCCGCTCACTCTGCTTTTTACTGTCACCGAACCTATGCCAGACGCCAACTCAGGCGCCGACATCGGTTTGCAAGTCGGCTCTAATCTGATCGTCCGCCTGGACTCCAGCGGCAACGATTTAAGCCAACTCCAGCTGCACCTCGACATGCCCACCACGCTTTTCCTCGATTCTTTTCAAGACTACACCCTGCAAATTAAAGTCAACAACGCTGGACCTTTTGGCACTTTAATTGACGGTAATCTCGAACTGCAAAAAGGCGGTACCGCCAAAAAACACTGGGACTTTTATCGTGATCTCGTTTTGGGCAATTCTTCACGCCTGGCACGCGGCAAAGACAGCGATCTTGATATCCAGGGTATCAATGCCTACGCCACTGATTTTGTTTTGCCTCGCTTTTTGGTGGGCAGCTACCAGCTCAAAGCCCAAGTGGGAAGTTTGCTGAGTGAAACGGAAACTCCCAGCGATACGGTCACGATCAACATTATTGCCTTGCCATACTGGCTTATCCTCTTACTCGCCATCATTATCATTATTGCCATTATCATCACTTGTGTGAGCCGTCGTAAAAATCCGCGCCGCGCCCTCAAAAAGCGCGTCTCCAAAATGAAGCAGCAGCGACGTTTCTTCTCATCAAAGTGATGAAAAGATCACTATGTTGGCTCCCTATCGAGATCTGATCAAGCGCACTTTTCTTCAAGCACTTGTTTTTTGCGGAGTTATCGTTATTTTTTTGCTCTGCTGGCGCTTGCGTGCACTTTTAGCCCTCATTTTTCTCGCATATTTACTGATGCTTATCTTGCACAAACCGATTCTCTATCTCAAGCACCTCACCAGGCTACCTCGCGGCGGCGCTGTTAGCGTTGTTTACATTGCATTTGCCGTCATCACTTTTAGCATTTGCGGCCTGATCCTACCACTTTTATTGCGCGAGTTACTCACTTTACTTCAAGATTTGGACACCAGTTCTATACCTTTACTGCAGCTCAACGACACTCGCGCTTTACTCGCCAACCTCACCCACTTTCAAGAGCTTTTCGCTGGTTTTACCACTTCAATTTCCACTATTTTAGATCTCTTGCTTGGCACGCTGCCATCATTTTTTACCACCGTTCTACTCCTCACATTTTCTATTTATTTAAGCCTAGATCACGATCGCCTCGCCACCAGATTTTACTGGTTCACCGGCAGTGATCATCACATTGCTGCTGCCAGTCGCACTCAAAAGCAACTCGAAAAAGAACTCGCCAATTGGGTCACCAGCCGCCTTTTTGCTGGCATCCTGACTACCGGTTTTACTTATTTGTGCCTGTCGCTCCTTGGTATCCCTTACCCGCTGGTTTGTAGCCTTTTAACCGGCTTTTTAACCATTATTCCTCATGTTGGCTTGATCTTAGCCGCCGTTCCCGTGGTCATTTTGGCCGGTTTGAGCGTTTCTTGGTGGCTGGCTTTGGCTGCCGCCATTTATTACCTGATTTTGCTCCAAATCGACAATCTCTTCGTGATTCCTTTTATCAGTCTTTACGCCACCAGTGTCGATCCCTTTATTTCCTTAGTTCTCATTTCTGGCGGTTGGCTGCTCGAAGGTCCTGTGGGCAGTCTGCTGGCTATTCCACTTTACATCGTCGTCAGACATCTTTACGCGCATTGTATACAAAATGTTATCAAATCAAATTAAAAAACCTGTAAATCAAGGAAAAGTAATATTCTCAAAATGCTCCAAAGTGGTCGGTGTCACGGCGATAATGTCAAAACGATAATCCTCGCCCCGCTTTTCTCGCTGCATATACTCGCTTCCCGCTGTTACTTGCGCTTGAAGTTTACGTTGGTCCACCGCCTCCGCCGGATCACCACTTTCGCTGTCGCGGCGAGTTTTCACCTCCACAAAAACCACTTCATTGTATTGTGGATCCAAAGCGACAATATCAAGCTCGCCTTGTCCTACCCGAATATTTCGTCCCAAAATCTGCCAGCCCAAACCTTCCAGATATTCACTGGCTCGCGTTTCACCTTCATGGCCCAAAGCCACTTTTGCCACTTGATCTGTTTTAGACACTCGCCTTCGGCGCCTTTTCTTTAATGCGCGTTGCTCGGCGACCTACCTTCTCACGCAAGAAATACAACTTGGCCCGACGCACATCACCACGACGGCGCACCGTAATTTTTTGTAAACTCGGCAAATCTAATGGGAAAATTTTTTCCACCGGAATATTATTGCTTGCCACCTTGCGCACTGTAAAAGTCCGACCAGACTCTTTACCGCCAGCCGCGATCACAATGCCTTCAAAAACTTGAATCCGCTTTTTATTACCTTCACTCACTTCCTGATGCACAGCCACCGTGTCACCCACGCTGATTTGTTCTTCTTTAAATTTGAAATGTTGTGCCATACTAATATTTCCTTTTGCTATTTATCTTAGGGTCATATTATATCACAAAAAACCGCATTTTCGCCACCAATTTGCCCAGTTTAGCGCACTTCAATGTCAAAATTTGCATCTGTCGCCCCTGGCCGCGCGATAATCGTTTGCGACGCCAAACTCAAAATCTGACCGTCGCTACCTTTCAAAACTGCATCCAACATGTACTCTTGATCTGGCGTCAAATTGCTAATCATAAAATCCACTACGCTGCCAGCCACGCTAAATGTATAAGCATCCTGGTGCATCTGATCACCAGGGCTGTTCTCGCCCAGCCAGATCACCACTTGCGCCCCCGCCGGCACTGCCCCCTGCAATTGCACCGTCCCCGAAATGCTCGGTGACTCTTCCAATTCCGCTCGCACCGGCGTATTTGCATTACTCGCACTCAGCATCGACACTGTTAAAGCCGGGTTACTGGGAAAAACGAGCTTCACGTCGCTTGCAGGCGCCGTCACCGTCGCTACTTGAGAATAAGTAATTTCTCGACCGTCATCCACTAGCACCGCCTGGATACGATACTCTTGACCCGGTTGCGCGTGAGCAAATTGCCACTCAGTCTCCTCTGGAAGCAAGCGAATGCCTGTGTCGCGCATCCCCGCCGTTCCACTCGTGCTGACGTAAATCGCAATTCTGTCCAAAATGGGCGACGTGAA